>NZ_CP107913.1:2968750-3335625 GCF_036014115.1 Streptomyces sp. NBC_00448 | reverse complement strand
CGTGCCGTGGCGGGTGTCCAAGCACACCGTGATGGACCTGGACGAGTGGCCGTACCCCAAGCAGCCGCTGGTCCCGCTGGCCGAGACCGTGCACGAGCGGATGTCGGTGGAGATCTTCCGCGGCTGCACCCGCGGCTGCCGCTTCTGCCAGGCCGGTATGATCACCCGCCCGGTGCGCGAGCGCTCCATCACCGGCATCGGCGACATGGTCGAGAAGGGGCTGAAGGCGACCGGCTTCGAGGAGGTCGGCCTGCTGTCGCTCTCCTCCGCCGACCACACCGAGATCGCCGACATCGCGAAGGGCCTCGCCGACCGGTACGAGCAGGACAAGGTCGGGCTGTCGCTGCCCTCCACCCGGGTCGACGCGTTCAACATCGACCTCGCCAACGAACTCACCCGCAACGGCCGCCGCTCGGGCCTCACCTTCGCGCCGGAGGGCGGCTCCGAGCGCATCCGCAAGGTGATCAACAAGATGGTGTCGGAGGAGGACCTGATCCGCACCGTCGCCACCGCCTACGGCAACGGCTGGCGCCAGGTGAAGCTGTACTTCATGTGCGGGCTGCCCACCGAGACCGACGAGGACGTCCTGCAGATCGCGGACATGGCGCGGAAGGTCATCGCCAAGGGCCGCGAGGTGACCGGGCAGAACGACATCCGCTGCACCGTGTCCATCGGCGGGTTCGTGCCCAAGCCGCACACCCCCTTCCAGTGGGCGCCGCAGCTCGGCGTCGAGGAGACCGACGCGCGGCTGGCCAAGCTGCGCGACGCCATCCGGGGCGACCGCAAGTACAGCCGCAACATCGGTTTCCGCTACCACGACGGCAAGCCCGGGATCATCGAGGGACTGCTCTCCCGCGGTGACCGCCGGGTCGGCGCCGTCATCCGCGCGGTGTACGCCGACGGCGGCCGGTTCGACGGCTGGCGCGAGCACTTCTCCTACGACCGCTGGCTACGCGCCTGCGACGCGGCCCTGCCGGCGTACGACCTCGACCTCGCCTGGTACACCACCCGCGAGCGCACCGCCGAGGAGGTCCTGCCCTGGGACCACCTCGACTCCGGTCTCGACAAGGACTGGCTGTGGGAGGACTGGCAGGACGCCCTCGACGAGACCGAGGTGGACGACTGCCGCTGGACCCCGTGCTTCGACTGCGGCGTCTGCCCCCAGCTCGACCTCGACATCCAGATCGGCCCCACCGGCAAGAAGCTCCTCCCCCTGACCGTCACCAACTCCCCGGGCCCCAGCACCCCCTGACCCCGGGGGCCGGTCTGCGCAGCGTGCTCGGGTAGAGGACGTCGGCGTCGTAGAGGGCGACGACGGGCATCGGTCAGATCAGCCCCATGTCCTGGCCGAGGCGTGTCAGTTCGTCGGCGGCCGGACGGCGGCGGTGGTCGTCGTCCCGCTTGTACTCCAGCAGGGACGTGGCGATGACGCGCCGGTGGGTTCCGACGGTCCGGTACCGGATCTCGCCGGCGTCGAGCAGGCCGATCAGGAACGGCCGGGAGACGTTGAGGAGATCCGCTGCCTGCTGCGTGGTCAGCTCGGCGTCGGAGGGGACGACGGACACGGCCCGTCCGGCGGCGAGGTGGGCGAGCAGGGTGGCCAGCAATTCCACCGCTTCACGGGGGAGCGCCAGTGGCTCTCGGCCGCCGTCCTCGACCGCGACGCGGATCTGTGCGAGCTGTCCGTGTTCCGCGAGATAGCCGCGCACCTGGGCGAGGGCGTGGTGCGCGGCGGCGGTCTTCTCCGGCGGCAGTTTCACCGGCTTGATGTCCGTCTTCGTCATGATGCGGGCACTCCTCGGCGTGGGAGGTGGGCGTCGTTCATGGGTGGGCACTGGCGCCGCGCTCACGAGGGCCGATTTCAGCTACCTCCACCATCCGCAATAAACGAAACAATCGCAACGGGTGCAACTCTGAGCCGGAGTGCCGCGGGTCGGCGGGCGCGGGATTCGGCCAATCGGTGCCATCGTTGTCATGGTGGTGGACATGCCAATGAGCGCCGTGCTCTCATGCGTGCTGAGTGCTCCGTTTCCATCGTTGTAAGACCGACGGGTCCGAGGAGGCGTCATGCGTAGGGTGCCGGGGACGCGCAGGGCAGCGGGGCCGCTGCTGGTGGCGCTGCTGCTGGCGGTGGCGGCGCTGCTCCAGGGGGTCGGAGCGGCTGGTGCGAGTGCGGTGTCGGCGGCCGACTCCACCCAGGTGTGCGCGCTGTACTGCGACACCCTGGACCCCTCGCAGGCCGCGCAGGAGACCTTCCCGGTGCCGGACCTCACCCTCGACGGCAGGGTGGTGCGGCTGCACGTGGACGACACCGACGGCATGGCGTGGGCGAGCATCGACGGCGGCCAGACCGGCGACTCGGTGTGGCTGGATCGCTCCTGGGACGGCGGCTCCACGTGGGACGGGCTGCTCGGCGAGGCATCCATCCCGTCGACGTGGAGCGGCACCCGCACGCTGATGTACAACCTCTACGACCCGACCGGCCACCGCCGCGCGGTACTGCGCGCCTGCGGCGACGCGCAGGGCGTGGGCTGCACCTCCTGGGCGCACCTGGACGTGTGCGCGGCCGCCTGCGACGGCGCGGGCAGCGCGCCCGGCGACACCCAGCCGGTTCCCGCCACGACGCTCAGCGGCCGTACCATCGCGCTGCACATGGACAGTTCGGGCATGGCCTGGGGCACCATCTCCGGCGGCACCGCGGGCGACGAGATCTGGCTCGACCGGTCCTGGGACCAGGGCGCGAGCTGGCCGGACGGCTCCTCCAAGGGCCGTACCAGCACACCGTCGGGCGCCACCGGCACCGCCACGGCGCGCTTCAACACCAGTGACCCGCTGGGGCGGTTGTACGGCGGCGCGGTGCGCGCGTGCGGCCGCGCGGTCGAGGGCGAGAACGGCAGCTGCACGGCCTGGGCGCGCCCGGTGTCGTCCAGGGCGTCGGCCGCCGCGGACGCGCTGATGTACTCCTACGACCCGAACACCGCCTACTGGCCGTCGAGTTGGTGGAACTCGGCGGTCGCGCTGAGCACCGTGATCGACTACATGCGGCAGACCGGCGACACCCGCTACCTGTGGATCGTGCAGCGCACCTTCCAGATCGACAAGGCGTCCTTCCCCGCCGGGGCCCGCAGTTCGGACCCGATCGACGGCGACTTCATCAGCCGCGCCACCGACGACTCCGAGTGGTGGGCGCTGGCCTGGGTGGACGCCTACGACCTCACCGGCGACCAGACCTACCTCAACGAGGCGGTCACCATCGCGAACTACGTCAACGGGCTGTGGGACACCAGTAGTTGCGGTGGCGGTGTGTGGTGGGACCGGGAGCGCACCTACAAGAACGCGGTGACCAACGGGCTGTACGTCCGGCTCACCGCCGAACTGCACGACCGCATCCCGGGCGACACCACGTGGCTGGGCCGGGCCACCACCTCCTGGCAGTGGTTCCAGGACAGCGGTCTGATCAACTCCTCCGGCCTGGTCAACGACGGCATCACCAGCGGCTGCGCGAACAACGGGCAGACCGTGTGGTCCTACAACCAGGGGCTGGCCATCGGCGCGGCCGTGGAGATGTACCGCGCCACCGGCGACTCCGCCGACCTCACCACCGCCCGCCGGCTGGCCGACGCCGCCGTGGCCTCGCCCGCGCTGGTCAGCGGCGGTGTGCTCACCGAGTCCTGTGACGCCGGCACGCCCTCCTGCGACGACAACGCCAAGCAGTTCAAGGGCGTCTTCATGCGCTATCTCCAGGACCTGGACTCCGTCACCGGCAATGCCTACGGCTCCTTCGCCGACCGGCAGGCCGACTCGCTGTGGTCCACCGCGCGTGACGGGCTCAACCGCGTGACCGAGGACTGGTCCGGCGGGGGCACCGCGGACTGGCGTACGGAGGCGTCCGCGCTGAGCGCGTTGCTGGCGGCGCCCTGAGCACGCGAGCACACGAGCACACCGCGGTGCGGGCCCGAGTGCGGGCCCGCACCGTGTCGGGAACTGCCGGGGGCCTCAGCCGTGCGGGGTGAGCCCGCGGACGCCGTCGGTGGACGGCGCCTCGGCCAGGTGGGCGCCCTCGGCGGACGGCTCGTCCGCCACGTGGGCACCGTCCGCCGGGCGGCCGTCCGTGCCGGCGCCGTCCGTCGCGGCTTCGTCCGCGAGCCGCGTGAGCGTCGAACCTGTCGTCGGGGCCTGCCCGTCCTTGTCGCTGAGCCGGTCGAAGAAGCGCAGGAGCTCCACCGGGAACGGCATCACGAGGGTGCTGTTCTTCTCCGAGGACACGTCCACCACGGTCTGGAGCAGGCGCAGTTGGAGGGCGCCGGGGGTGTCGGCCATGGTCGCCGCTGCGTCGGTGAGGCGCTGCGACGCCTGGAACTCACCATCGGCGGCGATGACACGGGCACGCCGTTCACGTTCGGCCTCGGCCTGCTTGGACATCGACCGCATCATCGACTCGGGCAGCGCGATGTCCTTGATCTCGACCCGCTCGATCCGCAGCCCCCAGGGCCCCTCGGTCGGGGCGTCCATCACGTTCTTCAGCTCGGCGTTGACCTGGACGCGGTCGGAGAGCAGCGTGTCGAGGTCCGCGCGGCCGATCACCGACCGCAGCGAGGTCTGCGCGATCTGCGAGACCGCGGCGGGGTAGTTGTTCACGTTCACCAGTGCCTTGACCGGGTCGACCACGCGGAAGTAGACGACCGCGTCAACGGTCAGCGTCACGTTGTCCGCGGTGATCGCGCCCTGCGGTGACACGCCGAACACCTCGGTCTGGATGGACACCTTCCGCATCCGGTCGCCGATCGGCCGGATCAGCCGCAGGCCCGGCTCGCGGATCTCCGGCAGCAGCCGGCCGAACCGGAACACCACGCCTTTCTCGTACTGCTGCACGTTGCGGACGCTCAGTGCCAGCAGTATCAGGACGATGACGGCGATGACGATCAACGCCGTGACCAGGGCGACCATGGCAGTCACATCCTCGATGGGTCGAGACGACCACCGAAAGCGGCAGCAATCATGTCATATGTGCACGAAATACCCTCGGCACGTTCGACTTTACTCCTCGCGAGGGCGCCGCGACCGGCCCGTTCAGCGCGCGGGGGCGGCCCCGGGCGGGGACTCGGCCATCAGTCGGCGGGCCTCGTCGGGAGCGGTGCCCGGCGGGACGACCAGCAGGTCGCAGCGGCCCACGCCGTAGGAGACCAGCCGGATGGTGTGGCGGTCGGGATCGGCGGGGGAGCGGGTGATGTGCACGGTCCGGCCGTCGGGCAGTTCCAGGGACTCGGGCCGGTGGCGCCACATCGAGCGGCTGACCGTGACGCGCCCGATGCCGGGCCAGCGTTCCTCCAGCGCGTCCAGCAGGCCGGGCAGGCAGTCGCCGAGGTCGTGCGAGCGTGGCCACCAGACGCCGTCGAGCCGCTGCGGCCCGGCGGCCGACCCGGTCAGCGCGAGGCGGACGGGCTGGTCCGGCGGGGGGTCGCGTGGCGGGTTCGTGTAGGTCACGTCCGCGCCGGGGCGGGGAAGGGTGCGGCCTGTGGTCATGTCACGCTCCAGGTTCGTGGTCGCGCCGGACCGGGAAGGGGCCGGCGGGCACGGCGTCCGGGGAGGCGGACGGCGGCAGGTCGTGGGGCGGCGGGAGGCCGTCGTCGCCGGGGCGCTCCTCGGGGGGTTCCCGCCAGGGGAAGTCGGCGGCGGGCTGGACCTCGGCGCCTTCCTCGGCGCCGGCCGGCGGGCCGTCCTCGATGTGCGGTGCGGGGCCGCCGTCGCGCTGCTCGCCCGCCTGTTTGCGGAGCAGCCACACGCCCGCGACGGCCACGACCGCGATCACTGCGAGGGCTATGGCGATGGTCATCGGTGATTCACCTCGCCGCGCGGTCCCCGTACGACGACGGCGGACCGCGCTCGACCGTTCCGACGGCGGCGCCGGCGCGAGTGCCCGCGCACGAAATGCCTCCGGTACTCCCACGGTACCCCGCACTGGTCCGATAAGTTCTGGCCATGGCTTACGACAGACCGCGGCCGCCGGCCGTACCGCGGGCTCCGCAGGGTCCCCAGGGGCAGGGCGACGGCTGCGTCGTCGCCGTCGTCCGGATACCCGTGCGCGTCGTCGCGTTCGTCGTCGTGCTGCCGCTGAAACTGCTGTGGGACGCGATGGCCTGGATGTGCCGGGCGCTGTGGCAGTACGTCCTGTACCCGCCGCTGCGCGCGTGCGGCCTGCTGCTCTCGGCGATCTGGCGCCATGTCCTGGTGCCGGTCGGCCGGGTGCTGATCGTGATCCCCGCCGTGTGGCTGTGGACCTACGTGCTGTTCCCGGTGCTGCGGGCGATCGGCCTGGCCGTGTCGTTCCTGGTGCACTGGGTGCTGGTCCGGCCGGTGGTCGCGCTGTGGCGCTACGGGCTGCGGTGGGTCGTGATCGGCCTGGCCTGGCTGCTGGAGCACCTCGTCGTGGTGCCGCTGGTCTTCCTGTGGCAGAAGGCGCTGGTGCCGGTCGGGCGGGAGATCGGTGCGGCGATCGCGGCCGCCTGGCAGGCGGGGGCGTACGTGACCCGGCTGATCGGCCGCGGCATCGGCTGGTTCTTCCGGGTGCTGGTCCTCCTGCCGATCGCCTTCGTCTGGCGCTACACCGGGGCGCCGGTCCTCCGTGTGATCGGCGCGGTGCTCCGCTTCGTCCGCCGGGAGATCCTGCACCCGGTCCGGGTCGCGCTGGCCGACGCCCGGCGGGCCGTCGGGTCCGCGCTGTTCGGCACCCCGCGGCAGGCACCGCGGCAGGCCCCTCCGCCTTCGCCTCCGCCCCCGCCCGCGCCCGGCGGCGGCTTCGGGCCGCCGCCGGACATGAGCAAGTAGGCCGCGTGGCAAGCAGAGTGACGGTTCGTCAATTCCGCTACCCCGCACGGAGATTCGGGGTCAGTCCGTGACCGGGGTGAGGCCGAGCCGGACGTGGTCGATCGCCCAGTACCAGTTGTTGCCGGCGTCGAACATCCGGAACTTCAGCGTCACCGCGGTCGCCCCGGCCGGCACCGCGATCTTCCGGGTGATCAGCTGGTTCTCCGCGTCGCCGCCGGCGTTGTCGTTGCCGGTGGTGGCGCCGCTGTAGGTGAGCAGCACCGTCTCCTCGCCGCTGTCGAACGCGGCCGTGACCGTGGCGGTCTGCGGCGCCTCCTGCCGGTAGTGCGAGTCGAAGCCGAGGTACAACTGCGCGGTGCCGGACGGGATCGCGACCGCGGGCGAGCTGAGCGTGGAGTCGAACCGCCCCTTCGACGACGGTGATCCGGTGTCGTCCCAGTCGTCGGGGTCGGCGACCGCGACGATGCCCAGCCCGCGGGTGAAGTTCCCGCGGTCCTGGCTGTCGGACGCGAGCCAGAACCGCTTGGTCATGAACGACCAGCCCTGCTCCTCCGCGGTGCCCTGCGGCATGCCCGGCGCGTTCGTCACCGACCAGCCGGCCGGCGGGGTCGCGGTCCAGCCGAGCACGCCCGCCGGGACGTTCAGGTTCACCGCCGGCTTCAACTGCCCGGCCAGCGACTCGAAGTCCTCCCCGAGCAGGTAGCCCTTCATCGAGGGCGCGGTGCGCGCGGCGACCTCGCCGTCCGCGAGCGCCACCCGCGATCCGGCCCGGCCGCGTACGTTCGCCAGCACCCGTGCGGTGGTGCCGGACGGCAGCGCGGCCGGCGCGGTGACCTGCCAGCGCACCGTGGCCGAGGCGCCGCGCGCGAGCCGCTGCGGCGGGGCGGCGAGCGTGCGCACCGTCCAGCCGGCCGGCACCACCAGCGCGGCCTCGATCCGCTCGACCGCCGCGTCCGGCGCGGTGAGCACCGCCGACACCGTGGCCGGGGTGCCCGGCACGACCACCGGCTCGTCGACCGTGGTCGAGCCGGAGGCGAGCGCGACCTCGGCGACGAGCGCGTCCGGCAGCCCCATCGCCGGGTCGGTGACGCCCTGCCGTCCGTCGGCCAGCCGCCCGGCCGCCCGGCGCAGCCAGAACAGGTCGTCCCCGGCGCCGACCGCCACGTCGTACCAGCCCTCGCGGGCCACCGGCAGCGTCACCGTACGGGTCCGGCCGCCGTCGATCCGCACCTCGTGGGTGCCGCCGCCGTACGCGAGGTCGCCGACGGTGAAGGTGCGGGCGCGGCGGCCGCCGTTGCGCAGCTCGACCCGCAGCTCGCGGCGGTGGACGTCCTCGGTGAACACCGCCTCCGACGTGTCGCCCTGGCCACCGCGGAAGTGCCACAGCGAGCCGTTGGGGCCGTGCACCCGCAGGTCGTAGCCGTCGGCGCCGGCCTTCCAGGAGTCCGACAGCCGCTTGCGGGCGCCGACGGTGAAGAACCGCGGCTTCACCCCGGGTGCCGGGTAGGCGGCGAACACCGCGGCCTGCGTGCCGGAGTTGGCGTAGTCCAGCTCCAGGGCGCCGCCGCGCAGCCGCCCCCGGGTGCTCAGCGTGTACGGCACCGGGCGCGCGGTGCGGGTGCCGCGCGCCTGCACCGGCCGCACCTGCGGGCTCGGCACGGTCGGTGCGGGCAGCTTGCCGGTGTCGGTGACCTTTTGCCGGTTGCCGCTGGTGTCCGGCAGCGACGGCCAGTGCGGCTCGTCGCCGGAGAAGTCGAAGGCCGAGGTGAGGTCGCCGGTCACCGCGCGCCGCCAGGCGCTGATGTTCGGCTCGTGCACCCCGAACCGCCGTTCCAGGAACTTGATCACGGAGGTGTGGTCGAAGACGGTCGAGTCGACCGCGCCGCCGCGGGTCCACGGCGAGGCCACGATCATCGGCACCCGCAGGCCGAGCCCCAGCGGGAACGGCCCCGCGGTCACGGTCTCCCCGGCGGGCAGGGTCTGCGACCAGTTCAGGGTGCCGTCGGCGGCCGCGACCCGGTAGCGGCCGCGCTGGTCCACCACCCGGTAGAAGGTGCTGCCGCTCTTGGCCACCCGCACCACGACCTCGCCGTCGGTGGAGACCGTCGAGTCACCGCGGCCGGCCGCGAGCGGCGGCACCGGCGGCAGCAGGTGGTCGAAGAAGCCGCCGTGCTCGTCGTAGGTGAGGAAGAACGCGGTCTTCGCCCACACCTCGGGCTTCGCCGCCAGCGCCGCCAGCAGCCGCGCGGTCAGGTTCTCGCCGTCCGGCGGCGCGTAGCTGGCGTGCTCCGACAGCGCGGCCGGCGCCACCAGCCAGGACACCTGCGGCAGCGCGTCCGCGGCCACGTCCGCGCCGAACGCCGCCACCAGCGCGTCGCCCATCGCCCACGGGTCGCCGGCGTTCGCCGCGTCACCGGCCCGGGCCAGACCGCGGTCGTACAGCGGCTGGCCGGGCTTCGCCTGGTGGAAGGCGGAGAACCAGGCGAGCGCGTTGTCGTCGAAGTTCTCCTGCGCCTGGTAGGTCTTCCAGCTGATCCCGGCCGCCTGCAGCCGCTCCGCGTACGTCGTCCACTCGTAGCCGGCCGACACCTCGGTGTTGTCGATGACCGGGAACTCGCGGAGGCTGCCGCCGCTGGTGCCGGTCATGAAGTGCTCGCGGTTGGGGTTGGTGCTGGTCTCGATCGAGGCGTGGTAGTTGTCGCAGATGGTGAAGACCGAGGCGAGCGCGTTGTAGAAGGGCATGTCGGCGGGGGCGTAGTAGCCCTGGCCGAGCCGGCCGCTGTCGCGCCGGGTGACGTAGCCGTCGCCGATGCCGTCGTTGCGGGCGTTCATGCTGTCGCCGTAGCCGAACGCGGCAGCGCCCTGCTGGTAGGCGCTGGTGTGGGCGGCGTTCATCGCGAACGGTGCCAGATAGCCCTCGGCGCGGGACGGGTCCGGCTGGTCCCACACGGGCCGGCCGTTGACGCCGCGCACGGCGGTGCGGTCCCCGTAGCCGCGGACGCCGGCCATGGTGCCGAAGTAGTGGTCGAAGGCGCGGTTCTCCTGCATGAGGACCACGACGTGCTGGATGTCCTCCAGCCGGCCGGGGCGGGCGGGTGCGGCGAGCGCCTGCCGCACGCTGATCGGCAACGTGGTCAGCGCGGCCGCGCCGGCGGCGCCGCCGAGCAGCGCGCGGCGGGACACGAAGGGGGAGGTCACGGGCTGGGCTCCTTGCTGGGTGGGTGCGCGGGCGGTGGCGAGCGGGTGCGGATGGGATACCCGCCGCCCGGGAGATTGGGTCCAGACCCGTTATGAATACGAGACCATGATGGCGGGCGAGGGAGCGCGGGATGAACAGCGGCGGAAGCCGTGCAGGTCGGTGGGCGGCGAGCGGTGGCGCCGGGCGCCGGATGGGGCGGGCGGGGGAACAGGTGCACGGGAGGCGTCGTCGCGACCGCGGGCGGGCGGTTGTCCACAGGCCGGATCGCGGGCGGCGCGGGGCCTGTGGCATGCGGCGTAACCTTGGAGGTGCAGGGACGCCCGGGTGCGCCGGAATGGGCACGCGGGCGCGTGGTAAACGACCCGACACGAAGGACTGAGCGACACTGGGCAAGCGACAGCCAGAGGGCCCGCCGCCGGCACCGGCGGTGCAGCGCATCCGCCTGCGGTACACCAAGCGCGGCCGCCTCCGGTTCACCAGCCACCGCGACTTCCAGCGCGCCTTCGAGCGGGCCCTGCGCCGCGCCGAGGTGCCGATGGCGTACTCGGCCGGGTTCACCCCGCATCCGAAGGTGTCGTACGCGAACGCCGCGCCGACAGGCGTCGGCAGCGAGGCGGAGTATCTGGAGATCGCGCTCGCCGCACCGCGCGACCCCGAGCAACTCCGGCTGCTGCTCGACGAGTCGCTGCCCACCGGCCTCGACGTCATCGAGGCGGTCGACGCCCGCACATCCGGCCTGGCCGAGCGGCTGGAGGCGTCGGTGTGGCAGCTCAGGCTCGACGGCGTCGAGCCCGACGAGGCCCGCCGGGCCGTCGCCGCGTTCCTCGCCGCCGAGACCGTGGAAGTACAGCGCACCACCAAGAACGGCGTCCGCACCTTCGACTGCCGGGCCGCCGTCGCGCGGTTCGAGGTGATCTCCGCGGCCGACGCGGCGGCCGGTGCGGCGGACACGGACGCGGCAGATCCGGGTCCCGGCGCGCCGCGGAGCGGCGCCTGTGCGATACTGCGCCTGGTTGTACGACACCTGACACCTGCCGTGCGACCCGACGACGTACTGTCCGGCCTCCATGCGACGGCCGACCTCGCGCCGCCGGTCCCCGTAGCGGTGACCAGGCTGGCGCAGGGGCCGCTCGACGAGGAGTCCGGCACGGTCACCGACCCGCTCGCGCCAGATCGCGACGCTGTGGCGGTACCTGCCGGTTCCGCCTAGGTACGGCGTCGACGCGTTGCCGACGCACCAGGGAGCCACCCGGGTCCGGCGACGCTGACCACACGAGACTTTCGTCGGCCCCCCACCGGGGCGGGCCGATGAGCGAGACAGCAGCCCCCGTGCGGCGCCCGCGCCCCCGGAGGACGGCCACCGCGACCCAAGCGGCCCGCCGACCCCGGAACTCCAGGCGCGGCGCCCGGGGGCATGACGGGAGCACTGCCCGAATGCCCGACAACGACGAGACCACCCCGGGTTCCACCCCGGACACCACTTCCTCCGGCGCCGCGGGCGACGAGAGCGCGGCACCCCGCCGCCGCCGTCGCGCCGCGTCCCGCCCGGCGGGCCCGCCCGGAGCGGACACCGCCACCGACACGTCCGGCGCCGCAGGCACGGATGAGGCGGCCCCGGCCGCACCCCGCCGCCGCGCCACCCGCAAGTCCGCCGCCGCGGCCCCGGCCCCGGCCGAGGAGACCCCGGCCGCGGAGAGCAAGCCCGCTGCCGAGGGTGATGCGGAGGCCGCTCCGGCGCGTCCGCGTCGTCGTGCCACGCGTAAGGCGACCGCTCCGGCGGGTGCGCCTGCCGCTGCCGAGGAGACCCCGGCTGCCGAGGCCGCTCCCGTGGAGAGCAAGCCCGCCGTCGAGGGTGATGCGGAGGCCGCTCCGGCGCGTCCGCGTCGTCGTGCCACGCGTAAGGCGACCGCTCCGGCGGGTGCGCCTGCCGCTGCCGAGGAGACCCCGGCCGCGGAGGCCGCTCCCGTGGAGGACAAGCCTGCGGCCGAGGGTGATGCGGAGGCCGCTCCGGCGCGTCCGCGTCGTCGTGCCACGCGTAAGGCGACCGCTCCGGCGGGTGCGCCTGCCGCTGCCGAGGAGACCCCGGCCGCCGAGACGGTGACCGCCCCGGCCGCCGCCACCCCCGCCGCCGCGGAGGAGAGCGCGCCTGCCGCCGACGAGAGCGCGGCGCCCTCTCGCCCGCGCCGCCGCGCCACCCGCAAGGCGACCGCGCCCGCGGGTAGCCCGGCCCCGGCCGAGGAGGCCGAGACCCCGGCCGCCCCCGCGGCCCCCGCAGCGGAGGCCCCCGCCACCGCCCCCGCAGCGGAGGCCCCCGCCGCCCCCGCGCGCACCCGCCGCCGGGCCACCCGCGGCTCCGCCGCTCCCGCGCCGGCCCCCGAGCCCGCCCCGGAGCAGGCGCCCGCACCGGCTGCCGCACAGGCACCCGCACCGGCCGCCGACGAGCAGCAGAGCGGCGGCCGTTCCCGCCGCCGCGGCCGCAAGGGCGCCGCCGTACCGACCTTCTCCGCCGGCGACGGCCTGCGGCGGCTGAAGCCCGGCGCGCTCGCGCCCCGCGAGGACGCCACCGGCCACCACCCGTACACCGGCCGGGCGCTGCGCGACGGCGACGGCTGGGGCGTCGAGATCGACGACGCCTACGAGATCCGCGGCTACGGCGAGACCGTCGCCGACGCGACCGCCGAGGCCGCCGACGCCCTCGCCGCGGCCTTCGGGATTCCCGTCGAGTCCATCACGATCGACGTGCGCACCGAGACCGCCGAGACCAGCGGCGCGCCCGCGGCCGACGCCGCCCCCGAGCCCGCCGAGGAGGCGCCCACCCGCGGCCGCCGCCGCGCCACCCGCCCGGCCGTCGCGGTCTTCCAGCCGCCGGTGTTCCAGGCCCCCGAGGCCGGCGCCCCCGCGGAGGCCGCACCCGCCGCTGCCGCCGAGCCCGCCGCGACCGCCGACGAGAGCGCGGAGGCCGACACCGAGGCCGACGACGACCGCACCCCGCGCCGCCGTCGCCGTCGCCGCGGCACCGCCCCCGAGCAGTCGCCCGCCGCGGCCGACGAGCAGGAGGCCGAGTCCGCGCCGGCGGGCGCCGCCGCCGACCAGGACGAGGCGGACGAGCACGACGACCACGACGGCGCCGAGGGCGCCGACGGCTCCGACGCCGACCAGGACGGCGACGACCGCCCGTCCCGGCGTCGCCGCCGCGGTGGCCGTCGCCGTCGCCGCGGTGAGTCCGGCGACCAGGACCACGACGACAACGGCTCCGACGACGAGTCCGACGAGTCGGCCGAGGGCCACGACGAGGACGACAACGACGCCGCGCACGACGACGACCACGACGACGCCCAGGGCGGCTCCTCCTCCAGCCGCCGCCGGCGCCGCCGTCGCCGCCGCGGCTCGGACGGCGGCGACGACCACGCGGCCGCCACCGGCACCGACGACCCGGAGCGCACCGTCGTCAAGGTCCGCGAGCCGCGCTCCCGTTACGAGGGCGGCACCGGTTCCGACGAGGTGCAGTCCATCAAGGGCTCCACCCGCCTGGAGGCGAAGAAGCAGCGCCGCCGCGAAGGCCGCGAGCAGGGCCGCCGCCGCGTGCCGATCATCACCGAGGCCGAGTTCCTGGCGCGCCGCGAGGCCGTCGAGCGCGTCATGGTGGTCCGGCAGAACGGCGACCGCACCCAGATCGGCGTGCTGGAGGACAACGTCCTCGTCGAGCACTACGTCAACAAGGAGCAGTCGACCTCCTACGTCGGCAACGTGTACCTCGGCAAGGTGCAGAACGTGCTGCCGTCGATGGAGGCCGCCTTCGTCGACATCGGCAAGGGCCGCAACGCCGTGCTGTACGCGGGCGAGGTCAACTTCGAGGCGCTGGGCATGTCCGGCGGCCCGCGCCGGATCGAGTCCGCGCTCAAGTCCGGCCAGCCGGTGCTCGTGCAGGTCACCAAGGACCCGATCGGTCACAAGGGCGCCCGCCTGACCAGCCAGGTCTCGCTGCCCGGCCGCTACCTGGTCTACGTGCCCGAGGGCTCGATGACCGGCATCAGCCGCAAGCTGCCCGACACCGAGCGGGCCCGGCTGAAGTCCATCCTGAAGAAGGTCGTCCCCGAGGACGCGGGCGTCATCGTGCGCACCGCCGCCGAGGGCGCCAGCGAGGACGAGCTGCGCCGCGACGTGGAGCGGCTCCAGTCGCAGTGGGAGGACATCAAGCGCAAGTCCAAGAGCGGCAACGCGCCCACGCTGCTGTACGGCGAGCCGGACATGACGGTGCGGGTGGTCCGCGACATCTTCAACGAGGACTTCTCCAAGGTCATCGTCAGCGGTGACGAGGCGTGGTCCACCGTGCACGAGTACGTCTCGCACGTCGCGCCCGACCTGGTCGACCGGCTGTCGCGCTGGACGTCGGAGGTCGACGTCTTCGCCAACTTCCGGATCGACGAGCAGCTGTTGAAGGCGCTGGATCGCAAGGTGTGGCTGCCGTCCGGCGGTTCGCTGGTGATCGACAAGACCGAGGCGATGGTCGTGGTCGACGTCAACACCGGCAAGTTCACCGGGCAGGGCGGCAACCTGGAGGAGACCGTCACCCGCAACAACCTGGAGGCGGCCGAGGAGATCGTCCGCCAGCTGCGGCTGCGCGACCTCGGCGGGATCGTGGTGGTCGACTTCATCGACATGGTGCTGGAGTCCAACCGCGACCTGGTGATGCGCCGGCTGCTGGAGTGCCTGGGCCGGGACCGGACCAAGCACCAGGTGGCCGAGGTCACCTCGCTCGGCCTGGTGCAGATGACCCGCAAGCGGGTCGGCCAGGGGCTGTTGGAGTCCTTCTCCGAGACGTGCGTGCACTGCAACGGGCGGGGCGTCATCGTCCACATGGACCAGGCGACCACCACCGGTGGCGGCGGCAAGCGCAAGCGGCGCCGTGGTGGCGCCGGCGTGGGCGAGCACGACCACGAGCACGAGACGGCCGTGGAGGCCGAGCAGGCGCAGGGCGACGAGGCCGAACTGCCGGAGCTGGAGCCGATCGAGGTCGGCGAGTCGGACCTGGTGCCGGCGGTCGGCGACCCCGAGGAGGAGTGGTTCGGCAGCGCCGCGGAGGCGGAGGCCGCCGCGAACGGCTCCCGTGGCCGCGGCCGGCGCCGCGGCGCCCGCAAGGCCACGGCGCCCGCGGGCGCTCCCGCCGCAGCGGACCACGAGCCGGAGCCTGCCGTCGTGGTCGTCCCGGTCAGCGAGCCCGAGGTCGAGCCGGCCGAGGCCGAGCCGGAGCCGGCCGTCTCGACCGAGCCGCCGGCCCGTACGCGCCGTCGCGCCACCCGCAAGGCGACCGCCCCGGCCGGGGCGCCGCCCGCCGCCGAGGAGGCCGCGGTGGTCGTGGTCAGCGCGGAGCCCGCGGCGGCCACGCCCGAGCCCGAGCCGGAGCCGGCCGTCTCGACCGAGCCGCCGGCCCGTGCGCGGCGTCGCGCCACCCGTAAGGCGACCGCGCCCGCGGGGGCGCCGGCCGCGGCAGCGGAGGAAGCGGCGGTGGTGGTCGTACCGTCCGCCGAGGCCGCCCCTGCGGAGGCTGCGCCCGAGCAGGCCGAGCAGGCTGACGGTGAGCCGTCGGCCGAGGCCGAGCCCAAGAAGCGGGCGGCCCGCAAGGCCCCGGCGAAGAAGGCGGCGGCCAAGAAGACGGCGAAGAAGGCCGCGACGAAGAAGACGGCGGCCAAGAAGACGACGACGAAGAAGGCCGCGACGAAGAAGGCGAGTTCTCCCGCGGAGTAGCCAGGCGGACCCTCCGGGGTGCCCCGTCGGCGCCGTACGGGACCTTGCGGTTCGCGGTGGTTTGCCGCGCAGTTCCCCGCGCCTCTTGGGGGTTGCCGTTCTTCCGCGGAAGAGCAGCACGAATCCAGGGGTGCGGGGAACTGCGCGCTCAGCCACCCGCCGACACGTGGTCCGGGAACTCTCAGGACCATGCACCCTGGCCGGATTTGACCCGGGTGGACGCGGTCCGTAGCCTTGACCTTCGGCGTTTCTGCGCCTTCGCCTGAGCACATTCCTCCCGGGCTTCCCGGGAGAGGCCCCTCCGCGGCAGTAAGGGAGTGGCTGGCATCAGGGGTTTTCGAATCGAGCGAGAGAGTGAGTTCCGCGTGTACGCGATCGTGCGTAGTGGTGGCCGCCAGCACAAGGTGGCCGTCGGTGACATCGTCGAGGTTGACAGGATTCCCACCGGCAAGGTCGGCGACGCGGTCGAGCTCTCGACGCTGCTCGTCGTCGATGGCGAAGCCGTCACCAGCGACCCGTGGGTGCTCGCCGGGATCAAGGTCGAGGCCGAGATCGTGGACCACCACAAGGGCCAGAAGATCGACATCCTGCGCTACAAGAACAAGACCGGTTACCGCCGTCGCCAGGGTCACCGCCAGCACTACACGGCGCTGAAGATCACTGGCATCCCCGCCGCGGCTGCGAAGTAAGGGACTGAGGAGAGATGGCACACAAGAAGGGCGCATCGTCCACCCGGAACGGTCGCGACTCCAACGCTCAGCGGCTCGGTGTGAAGCGCTTCGGCGGCCAGGTCGTCAACGCCGGTGAGATCATCATCCGCCAGCGTGGTACCCACTTCCACCCCGGCTCCGGCGTCGGCATCGGCAAGGACGACACGCTGTTCGCGCTGTCCGCCGGTGCGGTCGAGTTCGGCGTGAAGCGCGGTCGCCGCGTGGTGAACATCGTTCCGGCCGCCTGAGGCGAGCCGTAAGAACTTTCGAGGGCGGACCCGTTTCCCGGACTCCGGGAAGCGGGGCCGCCCTCGGCGTGTTACAAGGCCAGTAGGACCGTAAGAACCGTGGGAAACCCGTACGTTCTGGAGGAAGCACCCATGACCACCTTCGTGGACCGCGTCGAACTGCATGTCGCCGCGGGTAACGGGGGCCACGGCTGCGCCTCCGTGCACCGGGAGAAGTTCAAGCCGCTCGGCGGGCCGGACGGCGGCAACGGCGGGCGGGGCGGGGACGTGATCCTCGTCGTCGACCAGGACGTGACCACCCTGCTCGACTACCACCACAGCCCGCACCGCAAGGCGACCAACGGCAAGCCGGGCGAGGGCGGCAACCGCTCCGGCAAGGACGGCAGCGACCTGGTGCTGCCGGTGCCGGACGGCACCGTCGTGCAGGACCGGGACGGAAACGTGCTGGCCGACCTGGTCGGCCAGGGCACCACCTACGTCGCCGGGCAGGGCGGCCGCGGCGGCCTCGGCAACGCGGCGCTCGCCTCGACCCGGCGCAAGGCGCCCGGCTTCGCGCTGCTCGGGGTGCCCGGGCAGGCCCGGGACATCGTGCTGGAGCTGAAGACCGTCGCCGACGTGGCGCTGGTCGGCTACCCGAGCGCGGGGAAGTCCTCGCTGATCTCGGTGCTCTCGGCGGCGAAGCCGAAGATCGCGGACTACCCGTTCACCACGCTGGTGCCGAACCTCGGAGTGGTCAACGCCGGCTCGACGGTCTACACGATCGCCGACGTGCCCGGGCTGATCCCCGGCGCGAGCCAGGGCCGCGGGCTGGGTCTGGAGTTCCTGCGGCACGTCGAGCGCTGCTCGGTGCTGGTGCACGTGCTGGACACCGCGACCCTGGAGTCCGACCGCGACCCGGTGACCGATCTCGACGTCATCGAGGCGGAGCTGCGGGCGTACGGCGGCGGGCTGGAGGACCGGCCGCGGCTGGTCGTGCTCAACAAGATCGACGTGCCCGACGGGCAGGACCTGGCGGAGATGATCAAGCCGGACCTGGAGGCGCGCGGCTACCGCGTCTTCGAGGTGTCCGCGGTCTCGCACGCCGGGCTCAGGGAACTGTCGTTCGCGCTGGCCGGGATCGTGGCGGAGACGCGGGCGGCGCGCCCGGCCGAGGAGTCCACCCGCGTGGTGATCCGGCCGCAGGCCGTCGACGACGCCGGGTTCACCGTCACCTACGACGGCGAGCTGTACCGGGTGCGCGGCGAGAAGCCCGAACGCTGGGTGCGGCAGACGGACTTCACCAACGACGAGGCGGTCGGCTACCTCGCGGACCGGCTCAACCGGC
Source organism: Streptomyces sp. NBC_00448 (assembly GCF_036014115.1). Taxonomy (NCBI): domain Bacteria; kingdom Bacillati; phylum Actinomycetota; class Actinomycetes; order Kitasatosporales; family Streptomycetaceae; genus Streptomyces; species Streptomyces sp. NBC_00448. The sequence goes on along the minus strand of NZ_CP107913.1, from coordinate 3,317,574 downwards.
TCGGTGTCGAGGACGAGCTGGTCAAGGCGGGGGCGAAGGCGGGCGACGGCGTCGCGATCGGGCCGGAGGACGACGCGGTGGTCTTCGACTGGGAGCCGTCGCTGGCGGCCGGTGCGGAGATGCTGGGGCGGCGCGGTGAGGACCACCGTTTCGACACGCCGCGGCCCGCGGCGAGCCGGCGTCGCGACCGGCAGGCCGAGCACGACGAGGCCGCCGACGCCTACGACGAGTTCCATCCGTTCGGAGGGTGACCGGACCTCCTGGCCGCCCCTCCCCGTGGTCGAAGGACCTTGCGGTGAGGGGCGCCTCGGTGAACCCCGCCTTGCGAGACGGTTACCGGGGGTGAGACGATCCCCGTATCTCTTGTTGCCGCTAGGTAGGTCTCACGTGTCCCTGCACCTTGCCCACTCCCGTACCACCGCTGTCATCCTTGCCGGTGGCACGGGGCAGCGGGTCGGCCTGTCGATTCCCAAGCAGCTGCTGAAGATCGCCGGTAAAGCGGTGATCGAGCACACGCTCGCCATCTTCGAGCAGGCGGACGCGATCGACGACATCATCGTGCTGATGGCGCCGGGCTATGTCCCGGACGTCGAGAAGATCGTCACGAAGGCCGGTCTGAAGAAGGTCAGCCGGGTGATCGAGGGCGGCACGACGCGCAACGAGACCACCGAGCGGGCCATCGCCGCGCTGAGCGAGGAGCTCGAGCCCGGCCAGGACCGCAACGTGCTCTTCCACGACGCCGTGCGCCCGCTGATCTCGCAGCGCGTGATCGCCGACTGCGTGGCCGCGCTGGAGCGGTACGAAGCGGTGGACGTGGCGATCCCGTCCGCGGACACCATCATCGTCACCCGCACCCACGGCGGCGACGGCGAGTTCATCACCGAGGTGCCGGACCGCTCCCGGCTGCGCCGCGGCCAGACCCCGCAGGCGTTCCGGCTGTCCACCATCCGCCGGGCCTACGAGGTCGCCGGCGGCGACCCCAACTTCCAGGCCACCGACGACTGTTCGGTGGTGCTGAAGTACCTGCCCGACGTGCCGATCTACGTGGTCCCCGGCGACGAGCACAACATGAAGGTGACCACCCCGGTGGACGTCTTCATCGCCGACAAGCTCTTCCAGCTCGCCTCCACCGCGGCCCCCGGCCAGTCCGACGAGGCGGCGTACCGCGAGCTGCTCGCCGACAAGACCCTGGTGGTCTTCGGCGGCTCCTACGGCATCGGCGCCGACATCGCGGCGATGGCCGAGGGATACGGCGCGAAGGTCTTCGCGCTGGGCCGCTCGACCACCGGCACCCACGTCGAGGACCCCGAGCACGTCGACGACGCGCTGTCGCGGGCCTACGCGGAGACCGGCCGGGTCGACTACGTGGTGAACACCGCGGGCGTGCTGCGGATCGGCAAGCTCGCCGAGACCGACAACGCGACCATCGAAGAGGCGCTGCGGGTCAACTACCTCGCCCCGGTGCAGATCGCCCGCGCCTCCCACAAGTACCTCGCCGAGACCCGCGGCCAGCTGCTGCTCTACACCTCCAGCAGCTACACCCGGGGACGGGCCGAGTACAGCCTGTACTCGTCGACCAAGGCCGCGATGGTGAACCTCACCCAGGCGCTCGCCGACGAGTGGGCCGGCGACGGCATCCGGGTCAACTGCGTCAACCCCGAGCGCACCGCGACGCCGATGCGCACCAAGGCGTTCGGCCAGGAGCCGGCCGGCTCGCTGCTCTCCTCGGAGGCGGTCGCCCGCACCTCGCTCGACGTCCTGCTCTCCACCCTCACCGGCCATGTGATCGACGTCCGCCAGCAGGACCCGATGCAGGGCCTGTCCGGCGCCTCCGGGATCGAGCGCGCGCTGGCACACGTTCTCGCCCAGGGGGAGGACGAGCAGTAATCCTTACCGGAACGGATCGACAGTCCTTGGGCCCGCGTGACACGGTGCGCCCAGGGACTTCGTCCGTTGATGAGGGAGCGCGGCGCCGGCCGGCCCGCCCCTTCCCGCACCGCCACTTCGCCTCACCCGATCTCCGTATCCTCATTCGACGTCTCATTCGACATCGCACTGGAGCAGTCACCCCGTGATCTCAAAAGCCATTCGCATGGCCCGTGTGGCGTCCGGCGGCGAACTCGCCGCCGCGCTGCTCATGCTCCTCAGCTACCCGTGCCTGGTGATCGCCGCGCTGCTGCCGAGCCTGTGGTTCTTCGTGGCCGCCGGCGCGGTCAGCTACGTGACGGACTGGTTCCTGCACCAGCGCCGCTCGTACCTGATCAACCGGCTGGGCAAGGCCCGGGCCGGGCTGTCGCTGCGCTTCCTGCTGCGTGAGCTGACGCTGGTGCTGCTGATGGCGCAGATGAACCTCGCCAACAACCGGGCGTTCTCCGCGGCCATCGTCTGCTTCCTGGTCTTCTACGGCATGCAGGCCCCGCACGCGGCCCTGATCACGCTGATCCGCAACCGCCGCAAGCTGCCGTTCGGCACCCGCAACATCGATCTGAGCGGGATGCGCATCACCAACGCGCCGTCGGGCCTGCTGACCTCGCGCGCGGCCGAGAAGATGCTGCACCTGGACCTGTTCGCGGTGGTCGGCCTCCTGCTGTACGCGAAGGCCGGGCACATCGCCTTCGTCTACCTCGGTGCCGCGCTGACGCTGGGCCTGGGCATCGTGTACACGCTGGCCCTGGCGCCGTACCTCACCCGCCGCCGGCTGCCGGCGAAGACCGATGACGCGCTGGCGTTCATGGACACCTGGCTGCGGGCGTACCGGCCGAGCACCGTGCTGTACTTCTCCGGCTCGCCGGACTCCGCGTACCAGGTCAACATGTGGCTGGACACGATGGCGGACATGCCGGGGGAGCGGCCGCTGGTGATCCTGCGCGAGCGGGCGATCCTGCTCCAGCTCGCCGACACCGCGGTGCCGGTGCTGTGCGTGCCGGGTGCGGTGCACCTGATGAACATGGACCTGTCGACCGTGCGGGTCGCGCTGTACCCGGCGAACGTCGGCAAGAACATCCACCTGCTGCGGGTGCCGAGCATGAAGCACGTCTTCGTCGGCCACGGCGACAGCGACAAGGTCGCCAGCATCAACCCGTTCAGCAAGGCGTACGACGAGGTGTGGTCGGCCGGCAAGGCGGGCCGGGACCGGTACGCGCTCGCCGACGTCGGGGTGCGTGACGAGGACGTGGTGGAGGTGGGCCGCCCGCAGCTCGCCGGGATCACCGCCTGGGACGGCTCGGCCGCGACCGGCGTCCCGACCGTGCTGTACGCGCCGACCTGGGAGGGCTGGACCGACGAGCCCGGCAACACCTCGCTGATGCTGGCCGGCGCGAACATCGTGCGCGGCCTGGTCACGTCCGCCACCCCGGTCCGGGTGCTGTACAAGCCGCACCCGTTCACCGGCACCGTCAACCCGAAGGCGAAGCGGGCCCACGACAAGGTGGTCGCGGTGCTGGCGAAGGCGAACGCCCAGCGGGCCGCCGACCCGGCGTGGTCCGCGCGGATCGCCGAGGGCAAGGCGGCGCAGGCCGCGGCCCGCGCCGAACTGGCGTCGATAGAGGCCGAGTTGGATTCGCTGGTGGCCGAGGCGACCTCCGCGGAGGGGGACATGGCGGTCATGTCCCGCGACTCGATCGCCGACCCGCAGCTCACGGCGCGGCTCGCCGAGTTGCGCGCCCGGTGGAACACCGCGTACTGGAAGTCGCTGAGCGCCTGGGAGCACAAGGTCGTCACCGGCCCGATGCCTCACCTGTACGAGTGCTTCAACGAGTCCGACGCGATGGTCTCCGACATCTCCAGCGTGGTCTCGGACTTCGTGGCGACCGGCAAGCCGTACGCCATCACCGATTCGGCCGAACTGGGCGAGGAGGAGTTCAAGCGGCAGAACACCGCCGCCCGCGCCGCGCTCATCCTGGACAATTCGGCGAGCCGGGTCGGCGAGCTGGTCACGGCCGTGGTCACCCCCGAGCTCGACCCGCTGGCCGGGTCGCGCAAGGAGATCAAGCAGTACCTGCTCGGCCCTGACCACCCGACCTCCATCGAGCGGTTCTCGCAGGCGGTGCGCGACCTCGCACACAAGGCCGAGGTCCGGCTCGTCCAGCAGGCCGCTCTGGGTCAGACGGGTGATGTCGATCCGCTGGACGGTCCGACCGCCCAGGCCAGGGCCGAAATGGAGCGAACCACTCCGCAACGGCGCGCCGACGAGGAGTTGGCGTCGGATGTCCAGGAGCGAAACGCGGGGTGACGTCCGGGTATGCTCACAGCCGGGGGCGCGGGTCGCGACCCGCAGTGACCGCCCCCTGAATCCATCTGCATGGGACGTAACGTGAAAGCACTTGTGCTCTCCGGCGGGGCGGGCACCCGCCTTCGGCCGATCACTCACACCTCGGCCAAACAGCTGGTACCGGTCGCCAACAAGCCGGTGCTGTTCTACGGCCTGGAAGCCATCGCCGAAGCCGGGATCACCGAGGTGGGCATCATCGTCGGCGACACCGCCGAGGAGATCAAGGAGGCGGTCGGCGACGGCTCCGCCCTCGGTATCGCGGTCACGTACATCCCGCAGGACGCGCCGCTCGGGCTGGCGCACGCGGTGCTGATCGCGCGCGAGTTCCTCGGCGAGGACGACTTCGTGATGTACCTCGGCGACAACTTCATCGTCGGCGGCATCAGCGGCCTCGTCGAGGAGTTCCGGGCGGAGCGCCCGGACGCGCAGATCCTGCTCACGAAGGTGCCGAACCCGACCTCCTTCGGCGTCGCCGAACTCGACGCGCAGGGGCGGGTGAAGAACCTGGAGGAGAAGCCGAAGCAGCCCAAGAGCGACCTGGCGCTGGTCGGCGTCTACCTCTTCACCCCGGCCGTCCACGAGGCGGTGCGCGCCATCAAGCCGTCCTGGCGCGGTGAGTTGGAGATCACCCACGCCATCCAGTGGCTGATCGACGAGCAGCGCGACGTGCGCTCCACCACGATCTCCGGCTACTGGAAGGACACCGGCAACGTCACCGACATGCTGGAGGTCAACCGGTCGGTGCTGGACACCCTCGAACCCGAGGTGCTCGGCGAGGTCGACGCGGAGAGCGAGATCATCGGCCGGGTCCGGATCGAGGCCGGCGCGAAGGTGGCCGGCAGCCGGATCGTCGGTCCGGCGATCATCGGCCGCAACTCGGTGATCAACGACGCGTACGTCGGCCCGTACACCTCCGTGTCGGAGAACTGCCGGATCGAGGACAGCGAGATCGAGTACTCGATCCTGCTGCGCGACTCCTCGCTCACCGGCGTGCGCCGGGTCGAGGCGTCGCTCATAGGGCGCAACGTCGAAGTGACCCCGGCCCCCCGAAACCCTGCCGCGCACCGCCTGGTGCTCGGCGATCACAGCAAGGTGCAGATCTCGTCATGACCGACCGCATACTGGTGACCGGCGGGGCCGGCTTCATCGGCTCCCACTACGTCCGTACGCTGCTCGGCCCGACCGGGCCCGGGGATGTGGCGATCACCGTCCTGGACAAGCTGACCTACGCGGGCAACCCGGCGAACCTCGACGAGGTCCGCGCGCACCCCGGCTTCCGCTTCGTGCAGGGCGACATCTGCGACGCCGGGCTCGTCGACAAGCTGGTCGCCGAGCACGACCAGGTGGTGCACTTCGCCGCCGAGTCGCACGTCGACCGCTCGATCCTGGGCGCCACCGAGTTCATCACCACCAACGTGGCCGGCACCCAGACCCTGCTGGACGCGGCGCTCCGCAACAACCTGCGGACGTTCGTGCACATCTCCACCGACGAGGTGTACGGCTCGATCGCCGAGGGCTCCTGGCCCGAGACCGACCCGCTCCAGCCGAACTCGCCGTACTCCGCGGCCAAGGCGTCCAGCGACCTGATCGCGCTCGCCTACCACCGCACCCACGGCCTGGACGTGCGGGTGACCCGCTGCTCCAACAACTACGGGCACCACCACTTCCCGGAGAAGGTCATCCCGCTGTTCATCACCAACCTGCTGGACGGCGGCAAGGTCCCGCTCTACGGCGACGGCGGCAACGTCCGGGACTGGCTGCACATCGACGACCATGTGCAGGGAATCGACCTGGTACGGAACCTCGGCCGCCCGGGAGAGGTCTACAACATCGGAGGCGGCACCGAGCTGTCCAACAAGGAGCTCACCGGCCTGCTGCTCGAAGCGTGCGGGGCCGGCTGGGACTCCGTGGAGTACGTCGAGGACCGCAAGGGCCACGACCGTCGCTACTCGGTGGACTGCACCAAGATCCGTACCGAGCTGGGTTACGTGCCGCGCAAGGACTTCGCGACCGGCCTGGCCGAGACCGTCGCCTGGTACCGGGAGAACCGGGCCTGGTGGGAGCCGCTGAAGGAGCGCGCCACACTGTGAAACCGCCGAACGCGACCTGGCTGGTGACCGGCGCCGCCGGGATGCTGGGCCAGGACCTGCTGGTCCGGCTGCGGACCGAGCCGGACACCGCGGTGGTGGCCCTGGGCAGTACCGCCCTGGACATCACCGACCCGGAGGCGGTCGCCACCGCGATCGCCGAGCACCAACCCGTCCTGGTCGTCAACTGCGCGGCCTGGACCGGGGTCGACGACGCGGAGAGCCGCGAGGCCGACGCCGCGCGGATCAACGGCGACGGGCCCCGGCACCTTGCCGAGGCGTGTGCCAAGTCCGGCGCGAAGCTGATCCACGTCTCCACCGACTACGTCTTCGCCGGGGACGCGGACCAGCCGTACGCCGAGGACGCCGCCACCGGTCCGCGCGGCGCCTACGGGCGCACCAAGCTGGCCGGCGAGCGGGCGGTGCTCGACACCCTGCCCGACGACGGCTACGTGGTGCGCACCGCGTGGCTGTACGGCGCGGCCCGCGGCAACTTCGTCCGCACGATGATCCGGCTGGAGGGCGTCAAGGACACCCTCGACGTGGTGGACGACCAGCGCGGGCAGCCCACCTGGACCGCGGACCTGGCCGACCATCTGGTCCGGCTCGGCACCGCCGCGCTCGCCGGCGACGCGCCGGCCGGCGTCTACCACGGCACCAGCGCGGGCGAGACGACCTGGTTCGGCTTCACCCAGGAGATCTTCCGGCTGCTGGGCGCGGACCCCGAGCGGGTCCGGCCCACCACCAGCGCGGCGTTCGCGCGCCCCGCGCCGCGCCCGGCGTACAGCGTGCTCGGCCACGACCGGTGGCAGGCGGCCGGCATCGAACCGATCCGCGACTGGCGGTCGGCGCTGGCCGAGGCGTTCCCCGCCCTGGTGGCAGCCGAACGTGGCTGAGGCCCCGGCCGGCGCGGCCGGCGGGCGGGCGCGGCGGCTGGGCCGGCGGGCGCTGGCGGTGCTGCCGCCGGGCACCGCGCTGGTGGGCGCCGGCACCGCGGTACTGGGACTGGCCAGCTACATCCAGCTCGCGGCCGCGGGCCGCACGCTGCCGTCCGACCGGATGGCGGGCGTGTCGGTGCTGTGGACGCTGGTCTTCTCGGTCGGCCTCGGGCTCTTCTTCCCGATCGAGCAGGAGATGACCCGGCTGGTCGCGGCCCGGGTGGTGGCGGGAGAGGGCACCGGCCCGGTCCTGCGCCGCGGCCTGGCCACCTCGCTGGGGCTGCTGGCCGCGGTCTGCGTGCCGGTGGCGGTCTTCGCGCACCCGGTCGCGAACCGGCTCTTCGACGGCAACCTCTCCCTGGTCGGCGCGCTGTGCGCGGCGTTCGGGGCGCTGTCGGTGGCGTACGTGACCCGCGGCATGCTGGCCGGCACCGGCCGATTCCGGGTGTACGGCACGCAGTTGGCGCTGGACGGGGCGCTGCGGGTGGTGTTCTCGGTGCTGTTGGCGGCGGCCGGGACGCACTCGCCGCTGCTGTTCGCCGCGGTGCTGACGGTGCCGACACTGCTGTCGGTGGCGGCCACGCTGCCGTGGGTGCTGCGGGCGGCGCGGTACGGCGCGGAGGGCGTGAGCGCGGTGAAGCCCGCGGCCGGTGCGGACATCGCCGCTGCCGCCGCCGGCGTCGCGGCCGGTGCCGTCTCCGGTGGGGACGCCGGTGCCGCTTCCACCGGTGAGACGGCGGGCGGCCCCGCCCGGACGGGCGGGGCGACGGCGCTCCGGTCGTCGCCGCCGCTGCCGTGGCGTGCGCTGTGGTCCGGCCTGCTCGCGCTGATCCCCTCCACGCTGCTCGCCCAACTGCTCGTCAACATCTCGGTGATCAGCGTGAAGCTGCTGGCACCCGACGACACCGCGTTCATCACCGCGCTGCTGTCCGCGGTGGTGCTGGCCCGGGTGCCGCTGTTCGTCTTCGGCTCGCTCCAGGCGTCGCTGCTGCGCGGGCTGTCCGAGGCCGTCGCGGCCGGCGACCGTGCGGCCTACCGCCAACTGCTGCTGCGTACGGCCGCGTTCACCGGCCTGCTGGGCGGCACGGGCGGGGTGGTGGCGGTGGCGCTGGGCCCGTGGCTGGTGCCGCGGCTGTTCGGTTCGCCCGATCTGCTCGGCTGGACGGACTTCGCCTGGCTGTCGGCCGGCACGCTCTGCTACATGCTCGCCTCGGTGCTCGGCCAGGCGTTGCAGACCACCGGCGGCCACGGCCGGCAACTGGTTTCCTGGGCGGTCGGCACGGCCGCGCTGCTCGCGGTGACGTTCAGTCCGTTGCCTATCCGTGACCGGGTCGAGATCGCTTATGCGGTCGGCGCGGCAATCACCGCGATCCTGCTCTCCATCCGGGTGACTTATGCCATTCGGATGCAACCTATGCGTCACTTCGACCGTCAAGCTGGGTGGACGGATGCGATACAGGGGACCAATTTCCGGGACCCTGCGGAGCGTCCACAATCGGTTGAATAATTGACGAAAGGGTGCGCTTCCCATGGTGATTTCCGGCGCGCCGCGCCTTGCCAGTAAGCGCACCTTCGGTGATGTCTGGCTGATCATCCCGGTCTACAACGAAGCCCCGGTCGTGGCCGGAGTGGTGACAGAGGCGCTGCGTACCTTCCCCAACGTGGTGTGCGTCGACGACGGCAGTGTCGACGGCTCCCAGGACGAGGTCGCCCGTACCGGCGCCCACCTCGTCCAACACCCCGTCAACCTCGGGCAGGGCGCGGCGATCCAGACCGGGCTGCACTACGCACTGTCCCAGCCCGGCGCTGAACGCTTCGTCACCTTCGACGCCGACGGCCAGCACCGGGTCGAGGACGTCATCACCATGCTGGCGGTGGCCCGGGCCCGCGGCGCCGACGTGGTGCTCGGCTCCCGCTTCCTGCGGCCCGGCGGCGAGCGCGTCGAAGTCCCCTGGGTCAAGCGCCTGGTGCTGCGTACGGCGGCGGCGGTGAGCCCCACCGCACGCCGCCTGAAGCTCTCCGACGCGCACAACGGGCTGCGGCTGTTCAACCGCACCGCCGCCGCCCGGGTCAACATCACGATGAACGGCATGGCGCACGCCTCAGAGATCACCGGCTTCCTCGCCCGCTCCGACCTGAGCGTCGTGGAGTCCCCGGTGTCGATCCGCTACACCGACTACTCGCGGGCCAAGGGCCAGTCGCTGCTCAACGGAGTGAACATCCTCTTCGACCTGTCCCTGAACCGCGAGAAGGGCTGACCGGTGCTCATCCAGATCGTCCTGCTGTCCGCGGTGGTGGTCCTGCTCGCGGTGTTCATGCGCAGCTGGAACACCACCCGGACCCGGGCGTGGAAGCGGATCGCCTTCCTCGCCTTCTGCTTCCTCAACGCCTACGCGGTACTGCGGCCCGGCGACACCACGAAGGCCGCCCACCTGCTCGGTGTCGGCCGCGGCACCGACCTGGTGCTGTACCTGCTGGTGGTCGGCGTGACCGCGCTGGCGCTCAACACCTACCTGCGGTTTCGCGCCATGGAACGCCGGCTGACCGAACTCGCCCGTGACGCGGCCCTGCGCACGGCCCACCGCCCGGAACCCGAGCGGCCGCTGGCCGCCGTGGAAGGCGAACGCTCCCAGTGACCGACACGCTCGACATCATGCTTCCGTACTACGGCGACCCCGCGCTGATGCGCGACGCCGTGCGCAGCGTTCTCGCACAGACCGACCCCGACTGGCGGCTGACCGTCGTGGACGACGACACCCGGCCCGGCGTGCCGGAGTGGTTCGCCGGCCTGGACGACCGCCGGGTGCGGTACTTCCGCAACGAGCAGAACCTCGGCGTCACCGGCAACTTCCGCCGCTGCGTCGAGCTGGCCGACTACCCCTACACGGTGCTGATGGGCTGCGACGACCTGATGCGTCCCGGCTACGTCGCCACCCTACGGGCCGCCCGGGCCGACCTGCCGGGCGCCGCGATGTACCAGCCGGGGGTCCGGGTGATCGACGGCGAGGGCCGCCCGGTGCACACGCTGGTCGACACCGTCAAGCGGCGGCTGTACTCGACGGCGCCCGAGCGGCGCGCGCGGCTCGGCGGGGAGGAGCTCGCGGTCAGCCTGCTGCGCGGCAACTGGCTCTACTTCCCGGCCATGTGCTGGCGCTCCGACCTGCTCAAGGAGGTCGGCTTCCGCACCGACCTGACGGTCGTGCAGGACCTCGCGCTCACCGTGGAACTGCTGCTGCGCGGTGAGGAGTTGGTCACCGACCCGGAGATCTGCTTCGACTACCGGCGGCACGTCGGCAGCGAGTCCTCCGCGCAGGCGGTCAGCGGCTCCCGCTTCGAGGAGACCCGCCGGCTGCTGCTCGAACTCGCCGCCGACTTCGACGCGCTCGGCTGGCACCGCGCCGCCCGTACCGCCCGCCGCCACCTGTCCACCCGGCTGCACGCGCTGCTGATGGTGCCGGGCGCGCTGCGCCGGCGCCGGCTGGACACGGCCCGCGAGCTGACCGGGCACGCCTTCGCCCGGGTGCCGCGCCCGGCCGCCCCGGCGGCGGCCCGATGAGCGCCCCGAACTCCCCGGGCGGCGGCCGGTTCGGCGCCCCCGCGAACGCTCCCGCGAACGCCCGCGCCGACGCCCACCTGGACACCTCCGCGGACACCGCGCCGCCCGACCTGGTGAAGGCCCCCGGAAAGGCCGCCGGGGGCACCCCGGCAGGCCCGCCGCCGGGCGCCTCCGCGCTCTCCCCGGCCGGGCCCGGCCGCTGGTCGCCCTCCCGCCTGCCCGCCCGCTGGCGGCTGCCGCTCGCGGTGTACGCCGCCTGCCAGCTGCTGCTGCTGGGCTGGTGGGCCGCCTTCTACCCGGGCCGGATCAGCGGCGACACCCTCACCTACATCTACGAGGTCAGCACCTCCCACTGGCGCTCGGACCACTCGGTCGCCTACGACGCGCTGCTGTGGATCTCGCTGGAGGTCACCGGCGGCATCGCGGCCCTGACCTTCGTCCAGACCGTCTGCATGGCGGCCGCGCTCGCCTACGTCTGCGTGGCGCTGCGCGACCTCGGGGTGCGCGGGCGGTGGAGCGCGGCCGCCGCCGTGGTCGTCGCCGCGGCCCCGATGACCGCCTCGTTCACGGTGTTCGTCTGGAAGGACGTCCCCTACACCATCGCCACCCTGGTCGCCTTCGGCGCGGTGGTCCAGCTCACCGCCCGCCGGCTGCGCCGCGAGCACGCCGTACGCGACCGGTCCTTCCGCCACCAGCTGCTGACGCTGGCCCTGGGCTGCCTGGGCATCGGCCTGTTCCGCAACAACGGCTTCCCGGTGCTCATCGCCGCCGTGGTGCTGCTGGTGCTGCTGCTGCCGGGCATGCGCCGCTGGATCGCCGCCGCGATCGGGGTCCCGCTGGTGGTGACGCTGGCGATGAACAACTTCCTCTACCCGGCGCTCGGCGTCCAGAAGCCGCGCCCCGACGAGGTGTACGCCTTCAACTACGCCGACATCGGCGTCGCCTACGCCAAGCGCCCCGACATCTTCACCGCCTCCGACCTGCGGCTGATGCGCGGCCTCGCGCCGCTGTCGCACTGGAGCGGGCCGGGTGGCGACTGCCATGTGGCCGACCTGATCATGCACAAGCCGATGAACCGGATCAAGGCCGGCAAGGAGAACGGGCAACTGCTCGCCCTGTGGGGGCGCATCCTCGAACACCACCCGACGCTGATCATCGACGCCCGGCTGTGCCGCGCCGACATCGCCTGGGCCTTCACCGGCCACACCGGCAAGTACGCGGCGTCCAACCACCACGTGCTGCGCACCTGGTCCAGCTTCGGCCTGGACTCCGTCCAGCAGCTGCCGTACCACGCGTCGCTCTCCGACGCCCCGCTGTCGTACAAGCTCGACCACCTGGCCACCAGGGCCTACGAGTGGACGCAGACACCGAGGAAGGCACCGGTGCTGTGGCGCGGGGTGAACTGGACCTACCTGGGCTACCTGGTGGTCGCCCTGGTCGCGGTGCGCCGCCGCAGGTACGAACTGCTGGCGCTCGCGGTGCTGCCGGCCGGGCTCCAGGTCACGGTGCTCGCGGCGAACCCGTCACCGCTGTGGCGCTACATGTGCGCCGCGCTCTTCGTGGGCATGCTCACGGTGCCGGTGCTCGCGCTGGCCGGCCGCCGAACGCTGCCGTGGGAGCGCGCCGCCCGGTCGGCGGCCCCGCCGGACACCACGACCGGGCCGCCCTCTGAGGGCAACCAGGACACGGCGCCGGCGACGGGGCGCCGGACCTGAGACCAGCGGTCAGCTCACGGACTCGATCTGCCGGCGGATCGCGCCGAAGGACGAGCGGCCGCGGCGCAGGTTGCGGGCCCGGGCGAGCGCGGGCCAGAAGGGGGCCCGCAGCAGCGTCTCGGCGTTGACCGCGTTCTTGCGGAGCAACAGCTCCTCCGGGATGTCCTGCGGGTCCTCGGTGGCGTACTCCGCGATGATCTTGTCGTAGTTGTCGCGGAGCACCGTGTTGGTCGGGTCGGCGCCGAAGATCGCGGTCACGCCGGTCTTCACGGTGTCGACGTCCACCACGGTCAGGTCGGGGCGGTAGCGGCGCAGCACCTGGGCGACCTTGAAGACGTCGCCGGCCCAGTCCTTGGTGTGGCGGTCGCGGGCGGCCTCGTCCACGTTGCGCGGCAGCATGTCGTCGAAGACGATCACGCTGGACCAGCGGGAGTGCTTCTCGACGTTCATGAAGTCGCGCAGCGCGTACTCGAAGATGTGCATGCCGTCGATGAAGGACAGCTCCAGCACGGGGTCGCCGACCAGGGCGAGCGGGTCGCGCCGGCCCAGCGCCCGGAACGGGTTGCGTCCCGGGCGCAGGTGCAGCAGCGGGTCCTTGCGGTTGAAGAACGCGTCACTCGTGGCCCGCACCAGGTGTACGTCGCAACTGATGGACTGGGTGAGCTTGAAGGCCGGGTCGATCGCGACGGACGGTACCCGGGACAGCGCCAGGCTCTTCCCGTCGTTGACGCCGATCTCCAGATAGTTGCGCGGCTTGTAGACCTTGTGCAGCCTGCGCAGGAACTCGTGACGGTGCACTGAACAACCCCTCGATGCGAAAGACGGCGGGAGTGATGCAGCGACGCTAGCGCTTGCTCCGCCGGACCGACATCGTTCAGCGGAAGTTTGTCGAATCCTCAGAGACCTCAGAGGTTTCAGGAGCCCGCAGGGCCGCCGGCCCGCAGTTCTGCGTCGAACCGCAGGCAGTCCTCGTACGAGGGCAGCAGCCCCTGGGCGCGGGCCTCGGCGAGGGTGGGCGCCTGGGCGTCCTTCTCCGACAGCAGCGGCTCGACGTCCGAGGGCCAGGCGATGCCCAGTTCCGGGTCGAGCGGGTTGATGCCGTGCTCGCGCCCGGGGGAGTACCCGGCCGAGCAGAGGTAGACCACCGTGGCGTCGTCGGTGAGAGCCATGAAGGCGTGCCCCAGGCCCTCGGAGAGGTACACCGCGTGGTGCTGGTCGTCGTCCAGCCGCACACCCTCCCACTGGCCGAAGGTGGGCGAGCCGACCCGGATGTCCACGATCACGTCGAGCACCGCGCCGCGCACGCACTTGACGTACTTCGCCTGGCTCGGCGGCACGTCCGCGAAGTGCACCCCGCGCAGGGTGCCGCGGCTGGACACCGAACAGTTGGCCTGCACCAGGTCCAGCCGGTGGCCCACGGACTCCTCGAAGTCCGCGGCGCGGAACCACTCGTGGAAGCTCCCCCGGCTGTCCGGGAAGATCTTGGGCTCGTGTACGAAGGCGCCGGCGATGTCCAGCTGCCGCATGCGGATCACGTCCTTGGGGGTTGGTGACGGGTGGGGGAGAGGGCGACGGGAAAAGAGGCGGGCGAAGCGGTGACCGGCCGGCGGCAGGAGCACCCGCGAGGAGTACGGGGTCCCGCCGATGTGCGCGGGACCCCGTTCGAGTGGTGCTGCGTGCCGTGCGGCCGTCCCGCCCCGAAGCCCGGCCGAACCCGGGCGCCGGAGCCTGGGCTCCGAATCCAGGCTCCGAACCTAGGCGCCGAAGCGCGCGGCCATCCGCCGGAGCTTCTTGCGGGAGCCGGGGTTGAGCCGCTGCATCACCGGGCCGCCGATCCGCTTCAGCATGCTGCGCTTGGCCGACCGGCGCCGCTGGGCCTGGGCCTCACGGGCGGTCGCCGGGTCCACCGTAGCCAGACCCTCGACCGGGTGCAGCCGGCCGCGGTCGTCGACCCGCACCTGCCCGATCTTCAGCTCGGGTCCCGAGGCGGCGCCGTCCAGCCGGGCCGACAGCTGCCAGGTGCCCGGCCGCAGCCCGGTGAACGGAGTGGCGCCCTCCTTGACGTCGGCCGGCCGCAGGTGCACCCGGCCGCCCACCGGCTCCAGCACGGCCGGCAGCCCCGCGAAGGCCGCGTCCGGACCGGTGCCGCGCAGCACCAGCCAGGCCCGGGCCGTGGCGGTGCCCGTGTGCGAGACCGCGGCCAGCTCCAGTTCCAGCTGGTCGCCGGGCATCCGCAGCACCTCGTGGCCGGCCAGCGCGTCGCCGAGCTTCTTGCCGCGCCGCGCCACGTCCAGCGTCAGGTTGCCGTGCGGGTCGGTGAAGTACGGCACCGTGAGCTGGGCGGGCTCGCCGAGCAGGGCGGGCAGGCACGCGTCGTCCACACCCGGCGCCCGGTCGGCGCCGAGCCGGGCCTTGCGGACCAGACCGAGGCCGCGCACCGGCACCCACACGTCCCACATGCCGCGGGTGAGCGCGTCACGGCCCTTGACCGCCTTGGGGTCGAGGTAGCCGGTGCCGTGCAGCACCACCTCGCAGAGCACGCCCTCCGGGCCGCCCGCGACGGCCGGCAGGTCCTCCACCGCGGTCTCGAACTCCGCCGGGCAGGCCCACTCCACCGCGGTCTCCCGGTCGCGGATGCTGACCTCCGCGCGGTAGCCGTCGATCTCGTCGGTGACGTCGATCAGCTCGCCGTCCTCCAGCAGGTCCTGGTGGAAGTCGGGGTGCAGGTAGTAGCGGTCGCCGCGGCGCAGCAGCGACAGCGGCTTCTTGTCGTCGCCCCACACCAGGCGGGCGGTGACGGTGACGGCGATCCGGCCGTCGACCCAGCGGAAGTCCTCCAGCCGGGCGGCGCCCTTGACCGAGGAGGCCCGGCGGGCGACCACGACCAGCTGCTCGCGCCGGTCGCGGCGCAGCAGGGTGGAGCGCAGCCGCATGATGGCGCCGAGCCCGTCGTGCACCCCGTCGTTGACGAAGTCGCCGGCCACGTCGTTGACGGCGTCGATCATCTCGTCGCGGTACTCGGGGGTGTACTTCAGCACCGACGGCTCGCTGAGCCGGCCGAGCATCTCGACCCGGTAGAAGCGGCGCAGCAGGTCGTCCCGGAAGGTGCCGGGCTCGGTGTTGGCGACCACCACGTCGAGCACTTCGCGCAGGTTGCCGTAGTAACCGGACGGCACGATCTTCGCCGAGCCGGCGTTCTTGCCGTCGTCGCGCTTGGAGTAGTGGTAGCAGGTGTAGTCGCCGAGGATGGAGACGACCTTCGCCGGGAAGTAGGTCTCCATCATGTACAGCTGGTCTTCCAGCCGCCGCTTGCCCTCGGGGTAGGCGATCTTGTTGTCCCGCAGGAACTGGGTGCGGAACATCTTGTGCGGCGTGAGGCTGTCCACCAGCGGCGCGTCGTGGATCGTGCACTTCTCGCGGTTGACCCGGAAGACGCCGTGCGGGACGCCGCGGAAGTTGCTCGCGACCTTGCCGAAGACGATGTCCGAGCCGTTGCGGTGGCCCATGTCGTACAGCCGGCGCAGCGCGTCGGGCGCCATGTAGTCGTCCTGGTCGACGAAGTGCACGTACTCGCCGCGCGCCTGCTCGACGCCGATGTTGCGCGGCTTGCCCGGCCAGCCGGAGTTCGGGATGTGGATCACCCGCACCTGCGAGTGCTCGGCGGCGAGCCGGTCCAGTCTCGCGGGGGTGTCGTCGGTCGAGCCGTCATTGACGAAAAGGAGTTCCAGTTCGTCCGCCGGCAGCGTCTGCCCCAACAGCGACGCGATGCACGGCTCTATGTATTTCCCGGGGTTGTAGACCGGGACGATGACGCTGACCTTGACCGACATCCTTGTTTCCGCCTCGCCTTTCGCAGCGCTGGTTCAGGCCGCTGGTATGTCCGTGGAATCCTACGGCGGCCGTGAGGGGTCGCCGAACAGAGCGCGGGCGTGCCTCAGGGGTACGTGGCGCTCTGCGGTAAGACGATTCAGCGGGCGAAAGGATGTACGTACACCGCGGATTGTGACTGGTGTCACTTCGACGTCGGCGGCTGTTCAGGTGGGACGTCGGCGGGATGGGCGGGGTGGGCGCGGCGCCGGGCGGGAACGGCAAGGGGCGCCGGCACCGCGTGAAGCGGTGCCGGCGCCCCTCAGGTGAGCCGCTGGTTGCTCGGATCAGCCCAGGTCGGCGTACTGGCTCCAGCCGGCGCCGCCGATCTGGACCCGCGCCTTGAAGGTGCCGGTTCCGGTGCCCGCGTAGAAGTACAGGCCCTTCGAGCTGCGGGCCAGCAGGTCCGCCACCCCGTCGCCGTTCATGTCGCCGGGCGCGATCAGCTTGTTGTACTGGCTCCAGCCGGTACCGCCGATCTTCTTCTTCGCCCCGAAGGGTGAGGACGCGTTGCCGGTGCCGGCGTACAGGTACAGCCCGGCCGACGAGCGAGCGACGATGTCCGCCTTGCCGTCACCGGTCAGGTCGCCGGTGCCGACGATCTGGTTGTACTGGTTCCAGCCGCTGCCGCCGATCTGCACGCGGCCCTTCATCGACAGGCCGTTGCCGTTGCCGCCGTAGTAGTACAGCGCCGACGAGGTGCGGGCGAGCAGGTCGCCCTTGCCGTCGCCGTTGAGGTCACCGGGGCCGACCACCAGGTTGTACGACGTCGAACCGCCGGCGAGCATGTCGTCGTCGATGGCGTAGTTCGCCAGGTTGTACAGGTGGCCGTCGTACAGGCCCTTGCCGATCAGGTCCGAGAACCCGGAGTCGGTCAGCGAGGAGACCTCGTAGAGCCGGATCGCGCTGCGGTCGAAGCCGGTGCCGGCGTCGTACTTCGCGTCGAGGTTCCCGGTGCCGGTGGCGTCGTAGTAGTACAGGGTGCCGTTGGAGGTGTTGGCGTAGATGCCGTCCTTGCCGAAGAACGGGTTGGCGCCGGCGCCCGCGAACTGCCGCTCCCAGCCCCAGCCCGTGCCGACCGTCACGCGCGTGGGGTCGAACGTGCCGTTGCCGTTGCCGTCGTACAGGTAGAGGGTGCCGTCGTAGCCGCGGGCCAGCAGGTCCTGGGTGCCGTTGCCGTCGTAGTCACCGCCACCGAGGATCTGGTTGTACTGGTTCCAGCCGGTGCCGCCGATCTGGGTCTTCGCCGAGAACGGGGTGGCCGCCTTGCCGCTGCCGGTGTACAGCCACAGACCGCTGGAGTTGCGGACGACGATGTCGCCGATGCCGTCGCCGTTGAAGTCGCCCACGCCGACGAGCTGGTTGAACTGGTTCCAGCCCGCGCCGCCGACCTGGACCCGGGCGCCGAAGGGCGCCGAGCCCGAGCCGGTGCCCGGGTAGAAGAACAGTCCGGCCGAGCTGCGCGCGAGCAGGTCGGGCTTGCCGTCACCGTTGAGGTCGCCGGGCGCGAACAGCTTGTTGTACTGCTGCCAGCCGGTGCCGATGGTGGTGTACGACTGGAAGCCGTCGGTCTGCAGCCCGTTGGCGCCGCTGTGCAGGCGCAGCGAGCCGCTGGCGGTCAGCGTCAGCAGGTCGGGCTTGCCGTCGCCGTTCAGGTCGCCCGGCGTCAGCAGGTCCTTCACCTGCGAGGTGTCGCCCTCGATCACCGTGGTGAGGCGGTTGGAGGCGCCGTTGAGCAGGTCGATGACGATGTCGCCGTTGCTGTACCGGTAGACCAGGTCGTCCGCGCCGTCACCGTCGAAGTCGGACGGGTGCGTGGTCGCGGCGGAGGTGGCGATCTTCGCGGTCTTGCCGCGCAGCTTCTTCGACGAGCGGGCCGGCAGCGAGAACTGCGAGGCCTTGGCCGTGGCGGCCGGCCGCTTGACCGGGCCGGGGGCACCGGGCGCGTCAGCAGCCGCGGTGCCGCTCAGCGCGCCGGTGGCCAGCAGGCCCGCGCAGCCGAGCACCGCGCAGGCGACCGTACGGCGGCCCTTGCGGCGAGTGGTGTTGGACACGTGTGTGTTCCTTCGTCGAGAAATGGTGTGCGGGCACCACAGCGCCGGGCCACGTGTCGCAGGCAGGACCGCGCAGAGCGCGCAGGTCGCCTCGACCGCCGATGTCCCCCCCGGGGTGCTCCGACTCTCTGTCCTATGCGGATATGTGCTCGAAGCGCAAGGCTTTTCTGTGAATTCGGTGAAGATCTCCTGTACCTCGGGTGACGGCCGGGCGGCCTCCGGAAGCGGCCATCGGGCCCCGCCGCCCCCGCTGTTAGGGTGGGACGATGTGGTTGATCACCGGCGGAGCCGGATACATCGGGTCCCACGTCGTCAGGGAGTTGACCGCCGCCGGCGAGAGCCTCGTGGTCCTGGACGACCTGAGCAGCGGCGACCCGGCCCGGCTGCCGGCCGGCATCGTGCTGGAGCGCGGCTCGGTGCTCGACGCGGAGGTGCTGGCGCGCGTGCTGCGCGAGTACGCCGTCGACGGGATCGTGCACATCGCCGGCCGGAAGCAGGTCGCCGAGTCCGTCGAACGCCCGCTGTACTACTACCGGGAGAACATCGACGGACTGCGGACCGTCCTCGACGCGGCCGCGGCCGCCGGGGTGCGCCGCTTCGTCTTCTCCTCCTCCGCGGCCGTCTACGGCCCGACCGACGTCGACCTCGTCACCGAGCAGACCCCCTGCGCGCCGATGAGCCCGTACGGCCAGACCAAGCTCGCCGGCGAGTGGCTGGTCGCGGCGGCCGGCCGGGCGTACGGCATGGCCACCGTCTCGCTGCGCTACTTCAACGTCGCGGGCGCGGCCACCCCGGAACTCGCCGACACCGGCGTGTCCAACCTCGTCCCGATGGTCTTCCAGCGGCTCGCCGCGGGAGCGCCGCCGCTGATCTTCGGCGACGACTACCCGACGCCGGACGGCACCTGCGTCCGCGACTACGTCCACGTCCAGGACATCGCCTCCGCGCACCTGGCCGCCGCCCGCCGGCTCACCGCCGACCCGGACACCGCCCTGGTGCTGAACATCGGCACCGGCCTCGGCGTCTCGGTGGCCGAGATGGTCACGGTGATCGGCGAGGTGACCGGTCACACTGATCTCGTGCCCGAAGTCGGCCCGCGCCGCCCGGGTGACCCGGCCCGTGTCATCGCCTCGGCCGAGGCGATCGCCAAGGAGCTGGACTGGCGCGCACAGTACGACGTCCGGGAGATGGTGGGTTCGGCATGGGCGGGCTGGCAGGCGCGCCACCCGGGGTGACGGCTCGTCACGGCCGGACGGATCGCGGAACAGCGGACAGAGGGACGGCGCAGGTGGCAGCGGCGGCACGGCAGGACGTGGTGGAGGCCCGCAGGGTCGTGGTGAAGGTCGGCTCCTCGTCGCTGACCACGGCCGCGGGCGGGCTGGACGCCGACCGGGTGGACGCCCTCGTCGACGTGCTGGCCAAGGCCCGCGCGGACCGCGAGGTGGTCCTCGTCTCCTCCGGCGCGATCGCCGCCGGGCTCGCGCCGCTCGGCCTGCCGCGCCGCCCCCGCGACCTGGCCCGGCAGCAGGCCGCCGCCAGCGTCGGCCAGGGCCTGCTGGTCGCCCGCTACACCGCCTCCTTCGCCCGGTACGGCATCCGCGTCGGCCAGGTGCTGCTCACCTCCGACGACGTCAGCCGCCGCACCCACTACCGCAACGCCTACCGCACGCTCGACCAGCTGCTGGCCATGGGCGCCCTGCCGATCGTCAACGAGAACGACACCGTCGCCACCGACGAGATCCGGTTCGGCGACAACGACCGGCTCGCCGCCCTCGTCGCCCACCTCGTCCACGCCGACCTGCTGGTGCTGCTCTCCGACGTCGACGGCCTCTACGACGGGGACCCGCGCACCCCCGGCACCAGCCTGGTCGGCGAGGTCACCGGCCCCGGCGACCTCGCCGGCATCTCCATCGGCAGCGCGGGCCGGGCCGGCGTCGGCACCGGCGGCATGGTCACCAAGGTCGAGGCCGCCGGCATCGCCACCGGCGCCGGGGTGCCGGTGGTGCTCACCTCCGCCGTGCACGCCGCCGACGCGCTGGCCGGCCGCGAGACCGGCACGTACTTCCACCGCACCGGCAAGCGCTCCGCCGACCGTCTGCTGTGGCTCGCGCACGCCTCCACCCCGCGCGGCTCGCTGCGGCTGGACGCGGGCGCGGTGCGCGCCGTCACCGAGCGGCACAGCTCCCTGCTGCCGGCCGGACTCACCGCGGTCGAGGGCGACTTCACCGCGGGCGACCCGGTCGACCTGCTGGACGAATCCGGCCACCCGGTCGCCCGCGGCCTGGTCAACTTCGACGCCCGCGAACTGCCCCGCCTGCTCGGCCGCTCCACCCGCGACCTCGCCAGGGAACTCGGCCCGGCGTACGAACGCGAAGTGGTCCACCGCGACGACCTCGTACTGCTGCGCCCCTGAGCAAGGGGCTGCCCGTTTCCCGCGTGCGAATGCCCGGTTCCGCCCGGCCCCCGGGACCCGCCCGGCCGGTCGCTCCTCGGCCAATCTCCGGGAAAACGCCACGCCCGGCCGCCGAGCCTGGTCAACTGTGAAGCGGAGGAGTCGTCCGCCGGGAGCGTGCGGGCGGGCTCGGTCACGTCACCCACAGGGAGGCCACCGGTGAAACGAGGGCGCCCAGGGCACTCGTCCAGGGGGACATCGGGGCGCGCGCTCGTCAGCGTGAGCAGCGGGCACGACGTCGGTACGGCCGGCGCCGGCAGCAGCGCGGACGACGCGGAGACCGGGCACGACGAGCACCCCTCCGCCCGGCTGTGGCACGTCACGCTCAGCGTCTCCGGACCCCGCGCCCCCCTCGCCGAGGTCAGACGCGGACTGGAACAGCTCGCGCACGATCACCCGTTCCTGCTCACCAGCCGCTACGCGACCGACCACGCCGAGATCCGCTACTGGGAAGAGGCCCGCGACCTCCACGATGCCGCTGCGCTGGCCTTGCGGTTGTGGGGCGAACACCGCTCCACCGCCGGGCTGCCCCCCTGGGAAACCGTCGGCCTCGAAGTCATCGACCGCACCACCTACCACCAACGCCTCGCCGAAGGCTACGGCCCCCCACCCGCCGTCCCCGTAGGCGTCCACCCGTACTAGGCACCGTGGACGGTGCACCATTTCCGCGGCGAGCAGCCCCACCAAGGGGCGCTGGGGGTACCTCCCAGGCGAAGCTCTGGGGGAGGAACTGCGCGCTCAACAGCCCACCGGGGGAAGGCCGGGAACGAAACAGGAATCGTGACGGCGCGAAGCCGAGGGAGCCCGGGAAGAGCCGTCACAAATCCAGGGGCGCGTGGGGGTACCTCCCAGGCGAAGCTCTGGGGGAGAACGGCGGGCGCAACCCCCACCGGCAGGTGGTCCCTCAACCGTCAGAACCAGCCACCCGGGCGGGTCAGGGTACCCTGCACCGCATGGAATTGCCCTCGCCGCTCCCCACATCCCCCGTGCTGCTGGCCGCGTACCGCGCCCGCGCCGCCGCCGCGGAGCTGGCCCCGCAGGCCCGCGCGGCGAAGGACGACGCGCTGCTGGCCATCGCGGACGCGCTGATCGTCCGCACCCAGGAGATCGTCGCCGCCAACGCCGAGGACGTCGCCCGGGCGAAGGCCGCCGGCACCAGTGAGGCGATCATCGACCGGCTCACCCTCACCCGCGAGCGGGTCGCCGCGATCGCCGCCGACGTACGGCACGTCGCGTCGCTGCCCGACCCCGTCGGCGAGGTGCTGCGCGGCTCCACCCTCCCCAACGGCCTCGACCTGCGGCAGGTCCGGGTCCCGCTCGGCGTGGTCGGCATCATCTACGAGGCCCGCCCGAACGTCACCGTGGACGCCGCCGCGCTCTGCCTGAAGTCCGGCAACGCGGTGCTGCTGCGCGGCTCGTCCTCCGCGTACGCCTCGAACACCGCCCTGGTCACCGTGGTGCGCGACGCGATCGGCGGCGCCGGCCTGCCCGCGGACGCGGTACAGCTCGTGCCCGGTGAGAGCCGTGAGTCCGTCACCGAGCTGATGCGCGCCCGCGGCCAGGTCGACGTGCTGATCCCGCGCGGCGGCGCCGCCCTGATCCGTACCGTCGTCGAGGGCTCCACCGTGCCGGTGATCGAGACCGGTACCGGCAACTGCCACGTCTACGTGGACGCCGAGGCCGACCTGGACACCGCCGTGCAGATCCTGGTGAACTCCAAGGCGCAGCGGCCCAGCGTCTGCAACTCCGCCGAGACCCTGCTGGTGCACCGCGACATCGCCGACCGCTTCCTGCCCCTCGCGCTGGACGCGCTCGCCGAGGCGGGCGTCACCGTGCACGGCGACCCGGGGGTGGTGGCGGCCGCGCGGGCGCACGACGGCAAGGCCACCGTGGTGCCGGCCACCGCCGAGGACTGGGAGACGGAGTACCTGTCGTACGACATCGCGGCCGGCGTGGTGGACTCGCTGGACGCGGCCGTCGCGCACATCCGGCTGTGGTCCTCCGGCCACACCGAGGCGATCGTGACCACCTCGCAGGCCGCCGCCCGCCGCTTCACCCGGCTGGTCGACGCCGCCGCGGTGATGGTGAACGCCTCCACCCGGTTCACCGACGGCGGCCAGTTCGGCTTCGGCGCCGAGATCGGCATCTCCACCCAGAAGCTGCACGCGCGCGGCCCGATGGGCCTGCCCGAGCTGACCTCCACCAAGTACATCGTCACGGGCGACGGCCACATCCGCTGACCGGCGCCCCACAGGTACTCACCGGTATCCGCCGTCCCGCCCGCCCCGGCGGTCGGGACGGCTGGCGTACCACGCCCCCGCCACTGGCGCACAGCCGCCGCACGGTGGGCCAGGAAAGCCCTGCCCAAAAGGGCCCCTTCCGGCTTACTCTGAACAGATGCCGGACGATGACGAGTTCGCCTCCGTAGTCCTCGACGAGGAATTCGTACGGTCCGCTCTGTTCCATGAGCCCACGGCCAGGGAACGGATGCTTGCCGTCGCCGAAGGTCCCGCGCTGCCACCCAGCCGTCCCGGACGGCACAGAAGCCGGGGCGCCACCGTACCCGAGCTGGAGGACGACTCCGTCCTGGAGTCGGACGAGCTCTACGCCGCCGGGCACCCCTACCGCGCCGGCAGCACCCGCTGGCACCGGCCGGTGGCCTGGGCGCTCGCGGTGGTGATGGGCATCGGCGTGGTCGCCCTGACCTTCGCCGCGGTCTACCGGGGCGCGGGCGGCGGGCGCACCACGACCCCGCCGCCGACGCACCCGCCGATCGGCACATCGGCGACCCCGACCATCCACTTCGTCCCGCAGCCCTGATCGCACGTCAACTTGACCGCCACAAGGGCGCCTGTTCCCGTCCATACGGACTTAACCTTGTGATATGAGCGGGCATGAGGACCCTCCCGAGGGCTCGCCCGACGGCGTGCCGGCCGGGGGCGACGACGAGAGCGAATACCGATCCGTCGTGTTCGACGAGTCGTTCGTCAAGGCTGCCCGTATCCAGGAGTACTCCGCGCGCGAGCGGCTCGACGACGCCGCGCACGCGGTGCACATCCGCCATGTGATGCCGCACGGCCTGGCCCGCCAGGCACTGGCGATGTTCGCGCTGATCATGGTGGCGTTCGGCTTCGCCGTCTACATGGGGGTCCGCCACCCGTACCGCAGCCACACCCCCGCGGTGAGCGAGCAGATCCGGGTGAACCTGATACCTCTGGTGCCGAAGGGCACGGTGCAGGCGGTCTCGCCGAGCGAGCCGTTCGCCGGCAGCCGCGCCGAGGGGTACGGACACGGCATCAGGGTGCCGACCGACGCGGCCCGGCGGATCGGCGGCTACGCGCAGAGCGAGGTCCAGGAGGCGCTGGACACCGCGAAGGAGTATCTGACCGTCACCTCGCTCGACCGCGAGACGGTGATCTCCGGCGACCTGGAGCCGGTGCGTGACCTGCTGAGCCCCGGCCAGCTCGACCAGTTCGACGCCACCCTCACCCAGCCCAGCGACGACGGCAGCCACGCGGCCACCGGCTGGCTGGTGCGCTTCGACCCGAGCGCGGGGATCTCCCTCGCGGGCAGCGCCGACAACGCCATCCGTGTGAACGACGGCAAGGTGCGGACCGCCGCGGCCGGCAGCGAGCTGGAGATCGTCACCGACTACACCTTCTTCTACGCCCTGCACGGTGAGTCGGACACCCCGGTGTCACTGTTCTCGGTCCGGCGCGATCTGACCTTCCACGTCAACCACACGGATGTGCGGCAGCACCACATCGAGCTGGTCGACGCCGACGTCCAGGCCGGGCCGCTGGCCTGCACCGACACCGTCGGCAGCTATTTCCGGCCGATACTCGCCGGCGGCAGCGGCGGCCGGCTCGACGGCGTCGACCCGTACCGGCCCGACCACCCGGCGGGCTCGGTCTGCAGCGCGATGGACGGCACCGCGGCCGCCCCCACCGGCACGGCCACCGCCCGTACGCCCACTCCCACCGGGAGCGGGGCAGGGTCAGGGCCCGGGTCCGGGCGCGCGACGGCGACCGAGACGGGGCTGGTGACCGCGACCGGCGGCACGACCGGCAGTGCGGTCGTGCCGCCGGCGACGGTGACCGCCGCGTCCGCGGTGCCCGTCGCGCGCTGCTACGCCCCTTCGGGCGCGGCGCCCGACGGGTCGGGGCCGGTGTCGCCCTTGCCGCCCGCCCCGGTGAACTTGTCGCGCAGCTTGCCGCCGATGTCACCGGCGCCGTTGCCCAGATCGCGGATCAGACCGACCAGCGGGTCCTTGCTCTGCTTCGCCCGCTCGGAGTAGTGACTGGCCGACTCCTTGAACGTGTCGTAGACCGACGCGTCCTTGTCGTCGGTGCGCCGCGGGTAGTGGCCGTCCATCAGCCGCTGGTAGTCCCGGCTGGTCGCCCACTTGCGCAGCTCGCTGGCGCGCACGGTGGCGAAGGGGTGGCTGCGCGGCAGCACGTTGAGGATCTTCAGCACGGAGTCGCGCAGGTCGCCGGCCGCTTCGTACTCGTCGGCCTGCTTGAGGAAGGCGTCCACGTTCATCTCGTGCAGGTGGTTGCCGCCGGCCAGCTTCATCAGGCCGCGCATCGACGCCTGGAGGTCCTGGCCGACCAGCAGCCCGGCCCGGTCCGCGGACAGTTCGGACTTGCGGAACCACTCGCGCAGCGCGGTGACGATCGCCAGCACCGCCAGGTTTCCCAGCGGTATCCACGCCACCCGCAGGGCGAGGTTGGTGAGGAAGAGCAGGATCGTCCGGTAGACGGAGTGGCCGGACAGCGCGTGGCCCACCTCGTGGCCGACGACCGCGCGCATCTCCTCCTCGTCCAGCAGCTCCACCAGGCCGGTGGTGACCACGATGATCGGCTCGTCCATACCGATGCACATCGCGTTCGGCTGCGGGTCCTGCGTCACGTAGAAGGCCGGGACCTTCTCCAGGTCGAGGATGTAACAGGCGTCCCGGAGCATCGCGTTGAGGTGCGCGAACTGCTCGTCGCTGACCCGGACGGAGTCGGACAGGAACAGCAGCCGCAGGCTGCGCTCGGGCAGCAGCCCGCTCAACGCCTTGAAGACGGTGTCGAATCCGGTGAGCTTGCGCAGCGCCACCAGCGCCGACTTGTCGGCCGGGTGTTCGTAGGCCCGCGACGAGATGTCGGGGAACCGGCGCCGGGTGCGGCTGGGCAGCTTCTCACCACCCGAACTCTTGCCGGCCGAGCCCTTTCCGCCGGGCCCGTCCTTCTTCGATTTCTTCGACTGGGACGATTCGGACACGTGGGCCAACCCCCTGCTCGCCAACCGTTACACAGTGCTGGACGCGCGGAGCCAGCGCGAAGTTCCCCGGGCACCGCCCGTACCATGTGCCGTGAGTCTTCCCGCCCGTCCCCGAGAAAGCAAAGGGTCAGCCGAATGTCGACCGCAGCAGCCACCACCCTGACCACACTCGCCGAGGGCGGCAACCACCCGAGCCTCAGCCCCTACCTGACCGGATTCGGCGCCCTGGGCGCCCTCCTGCTCCTCCTGTGGGTCGTCACCCGCTTCAACCGGGACTAGCCGTCCGCATGTCAGAGAAGAAGCGCATCGGCGTGATGGGCGGTACCTTCGACCCCATCCACCATGGGCACCTGGTGGCCGCGAGCGAGGTGGCGAGTCTCTTCCACCTCGACGAGGTCGTCTTCGTGCCCACCGGCCAGCCCTGGCAGAAGGAAGACCGCAAGGTCTCGGCCGCCGAGGACCGCTACCTGATGACGGTGATCGCCACCGCCTCCAATCCGCAGTTCTCGGTGAGCCGGAGCGACATCGACCGCGGCGGCCGGACCTACACCATCGACACCCTGCGGGATCTGCGGAACGACCACCCCGAGGCGGAGCTGTTCTTCATCACGGGGGCCGACGCGCTCTCGCAGATCCTGTCCTGGCGGCATGCCGAGGAGCTCTTCGCGTTGGCGCATTTCATCGGCGTCACACGTCCAGGGCATACGCTGTCGGACCCGGGCCTCCCCGAAGGCGGAGTGTCGCTGGTGGAGGTCCCGGCGCTGGCGATCTCGTCGACCGACTGCCGCCAGCGGGTGGCCAAGGGAGACCCGGTCTGGTACTTGGTTCCGGACGGTGTGGTGCGCTACATCGACAAGCGCGCGCTCTACCGGCACGAGACCGGGTAGCGGCGCACAGCAAACGTGAAGGGGTTCCTCGTGAACGACGCAAACCCCCGCAGGCACTATGCCGAGGGCGGTCCAGACAACGAGAGAGACCCTTACGCGCAGGACCCCTACTACCAGCAGCAGCCTTACGGCTACGACGAGTACGGCCGCCCGCTCACCCAGCCCCCGCCGCCCTACCAGGACCCGTCCTCGACGTACGGCGGCCAGCAGCAGGGCTACGGGGTCCCCCAGCAGGCCCCGCCGCCGTACCAGGAGCAGTACGACACCGGCGCGCACCCGGTCTACCCGCAGCAGGGCTACCAGCCCGGCTACGACCAGGGCTACGGCACCGGGCAGATGCCCGCCTACGGCACCGGACAGCAGCCGGCGTACGACACCGGCCAGCAGCCGGCGTACGACACAGGGCAGCAACCCGCTTACCAGACCGGGCAGATGCCCGCGTACGAGACGGGTCAGCAACCGGCTTATTCCACCGGGCAGCAACCGGCCTACCAGGACGAGCAGGCGTCCGCGGCGGCGGAGCAGGCGGAGCTACAGGCCGCGCAGGACTACCGCACCGAGCAGTTCGCCTTCGTCGACGAGGAGTCGGAGGAGTCCGAAGAGGTCATCGACTGGCTGAAGTTCTCCGAGTCGCGCACCGAGCGCCGGGAGGAGGCCAAACGGCGGGGCCGCAAACGGAAGTTCGGCCTGGTGGTCATACTTGTGCTCGCCCTGCTCGGCGGTGGCGGGTATCTGTGGCAGGCCGGGAAGCTCCCCGGATTCAAGAAGGGCTCCGCGGCGGCGGCCGCGAGCGGCGGCGCCGAGCGGCGCGACGTGATCGTGGTGCACATGTTGCCGGTCAACGGCGGCGCCAGCTCCACCGCGCTGCTGGTGGACAACACGACGAAGAAGCACGGCAACACCGTGCTGATCCCGGGCGACGTCCAACTCACCGATGACGACGGCTCGGTGACCACCCTCGACAAGTCCGTGGCGAACGGTGTCGGGCCCACCCGGGACTCGCTCAACACCCTGCTCGGCACCGACATCAAGGGCAGCTGGCGGCTCGACTCGCCGTATCTGGAGCTGCTGGTCGACTCCCTCGGCGACATCTACGTCAACACCGACACCGAGGTCAAGGGCACCGGCAAGGACAAGGACAAGGTGCTCGTGCCCAAGGGCGAGCAGCAGGAACTGAGCGGGGACGCCGCGGTCGCGTACGCCACGTACAAGGCTCCCGGCGAGCCGCAGACCGCCCAGCTCAACCGGTTCGGGCAGGTCATGCAGGCGGTGCTGATGAAGATGCCGAGCGACGCGCCCGACGCGACCAGGACGGTGCAGGCGCTCGCCCAGATCCTCGACCCGTCGCTCACCGACAAGCAGCTCGGTGCCTCGCTCGCCCAGCTCGCCGACCTCGCCAAGACCGGCCAGTACAGCACCTCGATGCTGCCGGTGCAGAAGGACGGCACGCTCAGCGAGGCGGCCACCGACAGCGTGGTGAAGGACGTGCTCGGCGGCAACGTGAAGCAGGCCACCGGGAACTCAGGTCCGGCGAGAGTCGCGATCAAGGACGCCAGCGGCAACGCCAAGTCCGCGGCCATGGCGCAGGCCGCGATCGTCAACGGCGGCACCTACACCTACGTGTCTGGCGGCAAGTCCGCCACCGTGCAGGCGGTGTCCCAGGTGCTCTACACCGACCCGGCCCGGGAGGCCGCGGCCAAGGACGTGGCCGCCACGCTGGGCCTGCAGGCGACCGCGGTGAAGAAGGGCACGGTCCCGTCGAACGCCGACATCTCGGTGGTCCTCGGCAAGGACTACAAGCCGACCAACGACGACGGCTGACCGTCCGACCGGGTGGCGCCGCAGGTCAGCTGCGTCGCCCGGTAATGCGGTCGGGGTCTGTCGGAGGGTCGTGAGACCCTGGGGGCGACAGGTTCCCGACCGGAAAGCCGCATCCGTGACCGCCACTGACCGTTCCATCGAGCTGACCCGCGCCGCCGCCCAGGCGGCCGCCGACAAGCTCGCGCACGACATCATCGCCTACGACGTCAGCGATGTGCTCTCCATCACCGATGCCTTCCTGGTCGCCTCCGCGCCCAACGACCGGCAGGTCAAGGCGATCGTCGACGCGATCGAGGAACACCTGCTCAAGGAACTCGACACCAAGCCGGTGCGGCGCGAGGGCGAGCGTGACGGCCGCTGGGTGCTGCTGGACTACGTCGACATCGTGGTGCATGTACAGCACTCCGAGGAGCGGGTCTTCTACGCGCTGGAGCGACTGTGGAAGGACTGCCCCGAGATCGCGCTGCCCGAGGACGCGGTGGCCACCCGGGGCAAGGCGGCGGCCCACGCGGCGGCCGCGGAGGCGGCGGCCGACGCCGCCGAGCGCGAGGAGGCGTGAGGGCACGGTGACCGGCAACGAGCGTGCGAGGGGCGCCGAGGGTGGGGCCGGGTCCGAGGGTTCGGCCGTCCCCGAGGGAGCGGCCGGGTCCGATCACGCGGCCGTCCCCGACCGGCGTCGGCGGATCGTGCTGTGGCGCCACGGGCAGACCGCCTGGAACGTCGAGCAGCGCTTCCAGGGCAGCACCGACATCCCGCTGACCGAGACCGGCGTGGCCCAGGCCCGCCGGTCCGCCCGGCTGCTCGCCGCGCTCGCCCCCGACGCGATCATCTCCTCGGACCTGCGCCGTGCCGCCGACACCGCGGCCGAGCTGGCCGCCCTGACCGACCTGCCGGTGACTCCGTACGAGGGCCTGCGGGAGACCTACGCCGGCGCCTGGCAGGGGCTCACCCACGCCGAGATCCTGGCCCGCTACGGCGAGCAGTACACCGCGTGGAAGCGCGGTGAGCCGGTCCGACGCGGCGGCGGCGAGCTGGAGACGGAGGTCGCCGACCGTGCCGCGCCGCTGGTGCTCGCCGCCGCGGACAAGCTCGCCGACGGGGGAGTGCTCGTCGTGGTGAGCCACGGCGGCGCCATCCGCACCACCATCGGCCGCCTGCTCGGCCTGGACCCGACGAGCTGGGAGTCGCTGGGCGGCCTGTCGAACTGCTGCTGGTCGGTGCTCGGTGAGGGCGCGCGCGGCTGGCGGCTGACCGAGCACAACGCCGGCACCCTGCCGGAACCGGTGCTCGGCGACGACGCCTAGGTTCAGCGCGCAGCGTCGCTTCCCGCTGCTCGGGCGGGCCGTGCGGCCGATTTCGTTTCCGGCCCGTCCACCGGCTATGCTTCTTCACGTCGCCGGGACAACCGGGCCGACGCGGGGCTGTAGCTCAGTTGGTAGAGCGCTTGCATGGCATGCAAGAGGTCCGGGGTTCAATTCCCCGTAGCTCCACAGACGAGAGAGCGGGACCTGTTCGCGGAAGACGCGGGCGGGTCCCGCTCTTTTCCGTCTGCTCGACTCCCTGCGCCCGGGTTCCCCTCGCGTGCGGGGCCGGTCGGACGGCGGGCCGGGGCAGACGGCGGACTCCGGGAGGGCGGGCTCCGGTCAGACGGCGGGGCCGGTCTGCCGGGCGCGCTCGGTGCGTCCGACGCTGTCCGCCAGTGCCGCCGACAGGCGCCGGCCGTGCCGCTCGCAGCCGACGATCGGGTCATCGATCGCCCGCAGCCGCTCGATCTGCAGCCGGTCCTCCTCCTCGACCGGGGTGTAGACCACGATCCGGTGCTCCGCCATGCCGTCGATGCTCAGCGACAGGGAGGTCAGGTTGATGATGCCGACCTCCGCGTGCCGGAAGACCTTCACCCGGCGGCCCGGCGCCGCCACGTTGCCGCTCGCCCACAGTTGCGCGAAGGTCGCGCTCTCCTTGATCAGCAGCGCCACGAAGTCCTCCCACGCGGACTCGCCGATGTGTCGGGCGTAGCTGCGGCGCAACTGCGCGACCATCCACGGCAGTTCCTCCGCGCTGTTCTTGAAGGTCGAGCAGCACTCGGGGGTCGTGAAGAGCTTGTACAGGACGTTGCGCTCCCAGCGTTCGACGAGCGCGGTCATCGGCCACAGGACGCGGTAGGTGGCGTTGGTGGCCTGCACGTCGTAGCGGGCGTTGTAGACGGCGGCCGGCAGCGGGTCCAGGGAGCCGAGTACGCCGAGCAGTTCCTCGCCGACGATCTCCGCGTCGGAGACCGGTTCGCTGACGAACGGGATGCCGGCAAGGCCGTAGAGGTGGTCCCGCTCGGTCACGTCGAGTTGGAGCACGCGGGCCACCGCGTCGAGCACCTGCACGCTGGCGTTGATCGGGCGGCCCTGCTCCAGCCACGTGTACCAGGTGACGCCGACCCCGGCGAGCTGCGCGACCTCCTCGCGGCGCAGGCCGGGGGTGCGGCGGCGCGAGCCCGGCGGCATGCCGACGTCCTCCGGGCTGATCCGGGCCCGGCGGCTGCGCAGGAAGGCGGCGAGCTCGCCGCGGCGCTGGGGTTTCACGCCGCCGACCCGCGCCGGGGGTGCTGCCGCCCGAGCGGGTGCCTGCGCCTGTGTCTGCGCTTGTGCCGGTGGATGCGCCCGCGGCGGGGTGGCCGCCTGCGCCTGGTGGGCCTGTCGTCGCGTGTCCGGCCGAGCTTGCGGCTGTGCCATGCCCCCATCCTGTACGGGCGGCGGCGCCGGTGCCAGGTGGTGCCAGTACCAGGATCGCTGGGCTCTCGTTACTGGTACCGGGCCGGCGCCAGGCTCGTCCACATGA
The DNA here is from genome assembly GCF_036014115.1 of Streptomyces sp. NBC_00448. Classification (NCBI taxonomy): domain Bacteria; kingdom Bacillati; phylum Actinomycetota; class Actinomycetes; order Kitasatosporales; family Streptomycetaceae; genus Streptomyces; species Streptomyces sp. NBC_00448. The sequence goes on along the minus strand of NZ_CP107913.1, from coordinate 3,285,830 downwards.
GCAACGACACGCTGGCCGGAGCCACCTCCGCGACCCCCGATCCCACGTCCGCCCCCGCCCCCTCTTCCGTGGCAGCCGCCGTCCTACCCGGAGCCGGAAGTACCGGCCGGGCCGGGCCCCGTCCGGGGCTGCTGCTCGGGACCATCCTCGCCGGGCTGTTCATGGCGCTGCTCGACGTCTTCATCGTCAACGTCGCGGCCCCCACCATCCGTACGGACCTGCACGCCTCGGGCGCGGCCCTGCAACTGGTGATCGCCGGCTACACCATCTCCTACGCGGTGCTGCTGATCACCGGCGCCCGGCTCGGCGACCTGTTCGGGCACCGGCGGCTGTTCATCATCGGGCTGTCGGTGTTCACGACCGCCTCGCTGGCCTGCGGGCTCGCCCAGAACACCGGCGAGCTGATCGGTTTCCGCTTCGTGCAGGGCACCGGGTCCGCGCTGATGATCCCGCAGGTGCTGAGCCTGCTCCAGCTGAACTTCCGCGGTGAGGCGCGCACCCGCGCGATGAGCGTCTACTCGGCCGTGATCTCCTCCGGTGCCGCGCTCGGCCAGTCGCTGGGCGGGGTGCTGGTCAGCGCCGACCTGTTCGGCACCGGCTGGCGGCCGGTGTTCCTGGTGAACGTGCCGATCGGCGTGGCGCTGCTGGTGGTCGCCCCGCGGGTGCTGCCGAAGGACCGGCGGACCGCGCCGGAGCGGCGGCGCTCCCTCGACGTGCCGGGCCTGGTGGCGCTGGGTGCGGCGGTCACCCTCCTCACGGTGCCGCTGGTGCTCGGGCAGGAGGAGGGCTGGCCGGTGTGGGGCTGGATCTGCCTGGCGCTGAGCGTTCTGCTGTTCGCCGCGTTCACCGTGATCGAGTCGCGGCTGACCAGGCGCGGCGGCGCCCCGCTGGTCTCCGGCCGGGTGCTGCGGGCGCCGGGGATGCCGCGGTCGGTCGCGCTGCTGATGCTCTCCATGGCGGTGAACGCGGGCTTCCTGTTCGCGGTGGCGCTGCACCTGCAGACCGGTCTCGGCTACAGCGCGCTGCGCACCGGGCTGACCTTCGCGGTCACCGCCGTGGTCTTCGGCTGCACCAGTCTCTACTGGCGGCTGCTGCCGAGTTCCTGGTGGCACCGGCTGGCCGGCGCCGGCATGGCGCTGGCCGCGATCGCGCTGGCGGTCCTGGGACTCGCCCTGCGCGGTGGCGGCCACGGCGGCGCGGCCTTCTACGTCGGCATGGTGCTGCTGGGCGGCGGTCTCGGCCTGGCCTTCAGCCCGACGTTCGCCCTCGCGCTGTCCAAGGTCGCACCCGAGGACGCGGCCGACGCCAGCGGGCTGCTCGCCACGGTGACCCAGCTCGGCCAGCTCATCGGCGTGGCCACCTTCGGCACGGTCTTCCTCAACCGGGTCGGTTCCGGCACCGGCGGGCACCACTCCGCCCACGCCTACGCGATCACCTCGGTCGCACTGGTCGCGGTCGCCGTGGTGGGCGCGGTGGTCGCGGTGGTGGCGACGGTCCGCCGCCGGGGCTGAGCGGGGCGGCCCGTACGGGCTCGTTCGGGAGGGCCCGTACCGGCCGCGGCCGACCGTACGGTCACGCCTCCTCGGCCGCGGGCAGCGCCGGGTAGTCGGTGTAGCCGCGGTCGTCGCCGCCGTAGTACGTGGCCCGCTCGGGGGAGTTGTACGGTCCGCCGCGGCGCAGCCGGTGCGGCAGGTCGGGGTTGGCGAGGAAGAGGGCGCCGAAGGCGAGCATGTCGGCGGTGCCGTCCTCGATCAGGGGCAACTGGTCGGGGCCCGAATACCCGCCCTCGGCCCGGGCGTTGAGGATGAACACCCCGGCGAACCGCTTGCGCAGCTCCAGCGTCAGCGCCCGGTCGGGGCTCTCGATCAGGTGCAGGTAGGCCAGGCCGACCGGCTCCACGGCGCGCAGCAGCGCGAGGTAGGTGGCGTCCGGTTCCGGCTCGTCGATGTCGCCGAACGGCTTGCCGGGGGAGATCCGCAGCCCGGTGCGCTCCGGGCCGATCGCGGCGGCCACCGCTCGTACCACCTCCACCGCGAACCGGGTCCGGCGCTGGTCGTCGCCGCCCCAGTGGTCGGTGCGGGTGTTGGAGTTCGGGGCGAGGAACTGGTGCACCAGGTAGCCGTTGGCGCCGTGCACCTCCACCCCGTCGAAGCCGGCGGCCATGGCGTTGCGGGCCGCGGTGGCGTGGTCCTCGACGGTCTGCCAGATGTCGTCCTCGCCCAGCTCGCGCGGCACCACGTACGCCTTCGGCCCGCTCGCGGTGTAGACCGAGCCCTTCGCGGCGACCGCGGACGGCCCCACCGGGTAGAGCCCGTCCGGCAGCAGCGAGGGGTGCCCGATCCGCCCGGTGTGCATGAGCTGGGCGAAGATCCGGCCGCCCGCCGCGTGCACCGCGCCGGTCACCCGGCGCCACGCCGCGATCTGCTCGGCGCTGTGCAGCCCGGGGGTGTCGGGGTAGCCCTGCCCGCCCGGCGACGGCTGGGTGCCCTCGGTCACGATCAGCCCGGCCGAGGCCCGCTGCGCGTAGTACGCGGCGGCCGACTCGGTGGGGCTGAGCCCGGGACCGTACGCCCGGCTGCGGGTCATCGGCGCCATGGCGATCCGGTTGCGCAGGCGTATCCCGCCCAGGTCGATCGGGTCGAACGCGGTGGTCACGGTGGTCTCCAGCCTCTCGTCCACACGGCCGAACCCACCGTAGCCCGCGAACCCTGCACCAATTATTGAGACTTCGTGAACACCGCGACGAGTCGTGCCACCAGGTCCCGTCACCGGTGCGCGGGGCCGACGTCCGGGACCCCGCCGCGCCGCCCGGCGCTCCCGCCAATCGATGTGCTTCCCGGCTCCGTCGCCGTGTAAAGTAACTCCAGGTCGCCGGGGTGTCCCGGGGTCCGCGCGGGGCTGTAGCTCAGTTGGTAGAGCGCTTGCATGGCATGCAAGAGGTCCGGGGTTCAATTCCCCGTAGCTCCACAGCGATCATCGACGCCGCACACCACCAGGTGTGCGGCGTTTTCGTTCGGCCACCGGCCACCGGCCACCGGGCATCAGGCTTCGACCGTCGGGCTCGGCCGTCGACTGCCGCTGCCGCCAACCCCGTTCCGGCCGTAGCATGCCAACTCGGCGCGTTCCGTGGACCGGGTCCGGTGTTTGGCCAGGTGCGCAGCGAGCAACATCAATTCGTCGGGGAGCGGATTCGCCGTGCCCGCAGGCCAGTTGGGGTGCGGTGGGCGGCTGTCGCGGCGTCATGTCCGGCCGCCGGTGCGTACCATTCCTTGACCTTCTCTTGGTGAAACCATATCCCTGGCATGAACTGATCAGCGAAAGAGTGTCGCTCTGCGGTGAGCCGCGCACGCATAGCGGCGACGCCGTCTGGGATGCGACAACCATTCGCTGCGTATGGGGGTTTCATGAGATTTGAGCGCAAGAGAACGCGCGCGGCACTCGCGGTGGCGGCGGCGCTGCCGCTGGTCGCCGGTGCCCTCGCGCTGGGCGCCCAGAGCGCCACGGCCGCACAGCCCGCCGGACGCCAGCTCCTGAGCGGCACCAAGCCGCAGTGGGCCACCGCCCACGCGGACAAGGGCGCCACGTCGGACAGCGGCAAGGTGACCGTGCGGGTCTACCTCGCGGGCAAGGACGCAAGCGGCCTCGCCGCCTACGCCAAGGCCGTCTCGGACCCGAACTCCGCCGACTACGCCCACTACTTGACGGAGGCTCAGGCCAAGGCCAGGTTCGGCGCCACCAAGGCGCAGACCGACGCCATCACCGCCTGGCTGACCTCGGCCGGCCTGAAGGTGACCGGCACCAACGCCCACTACCTCACCGTCACCGGTGAAGTGAAGGCCGCCGAGAAGGCGTTCGGCACCCAGCTGCACAACTACACGAAGAGCGGCCACACCTACCGCGCCCCCACCAGCACGGCGTCCGCGCCCGCCGCCCTCAAGGGTGCCGTCCTCACCGTCACCGGCCTGGACAACGCCCCCAAGCGAGCCAGCCACGACGACACGCTGCCTCCCCCCGAGGCCGCCTTCTCCAACGCCGGGCCGTTCTCGACCTACTACGGGTCGAACACCGACAAGAAGCTTCCCTCCGCGTACGGCGGCAAGGCCCCGTACACGATCAAGGGCTACACCGGTGACCAGCTGCGCTCCGCGTACGGTGCCGGCAAGTACACCGGCAAGGGCGTCACCGTCGCGATCACCGACGCGTACGCCTCCCCGAACATCGTCGGCGACAGCGCCAAGCTGGCGAAGGACACCGGCGGCCAGAAGTACCGCAAGGGCCAGCTGACCCAGGTCACCCCCGGCCCCGACGGCTACAACAGCGTCGAGGACTGCGGCGGCTCCAGCTGGTACGGCGAGGAGTCCCTGGACGTCGAGTCCGTGCACGCGGTCGCCCCCGACGCGAACATCGTCTACGTCGGCGCCAAGTCCTGCTACGACGACGACCTGCTCGACGCGCTCAACACGGTCGTCGACGGCCGGCTCGCCACCATCGTGAGCAACTCGTGGGGTGACGTCGAGGCCAACGAGACGCCGGACCTGCAGGCCGCCTACGACCAGACCTTCCAGCAGGGCGTGGTCGAGGGCATCGGCTTCTACTTCTCCTCCGGCGACGACGGCGACAACACCATCGACGGTGCCAAGGACGTCAACACCCCGGCGGACTCCCAGTGGGCCACCTCCGTCGGCGGCACCTCGCTGGCGGTCGGCAAGAACGACAAGTACCTGTGGGAGACCGGCTGGGGCACCGAGCGCGCCCCGCTGTCGGCCGACGGCAAGAGCTGGGACGGCTTCCCCGGCCCGTTCACCTCGGGCGCCGGCGGCGGCACCAGCAAGCTCGTCCAACAGCCCTTCTACCAGCGCGGTGTCGTCCCCGACTCGCTCGCGCTGGCGAACGGCGGCACCACCAAGATGCGGGTCGAGCCCGACATCGCGGCCGTCGCCGACCCGAACACCGGCTTCCTGGTCGGTGAGACGGAGACCTTCCCGGACGGCACCGCGAAGTACAACGAGTACCGCCTCGGCGGCACCTCGCTGGCCTCCCCGGTCATCGCCGGCGTCCAGGCGCTCGCCGAGCAGGCCCGCGGCGGCGTCCCGATCGGCTTCGCCAACCCGCTGATCTACGACCGGTACGGCACCTCCGCGTACCACGACGTGACCGACCACCCGCTCGGCCAGGGCCAGGGCATAGCCAACGTCCGCGTCGACTACGTGAACAGCGTGGACGCCTCGGACGGCCTGATCACCAGCCTGCGCACCTTCGGCACGGACAGCTCGCTGCACGCCACGGTCGGCTACGACGACGTCACCGGCGTCGGCTCCCCGGCCAAGGACTACGTCCAGTCGTACAAGCCGGCGAAGAAGACCGGCAAACACTGACAGCAGGTACGGACGACAGGTTCCAGGCCGCCCCGGCACGGGCGCGGGGACCGCACCGGCAACCCCGGTGCGGGCTCCCGCCCGGCCGGGGCGGCCCCCGTGCGGGCCTGCCCCCCGCTGCGGTACCCTGACCGCATGCGAGCCGTGAGCCTCCTGCTTAGCCCGCCGCGCTGACCACGAAAGACGTCAGTGCGGCACCCCTCCTGTGCGAGGGGTTTTTTTGTTTCCGCCTCCGGGTCCGCCCGTGGGCTCTCCGGACCGGCTCACCGGCGGCCGCAGCCGTCACGACATCGATGGAGTACCGAGGACGATGAGCGACACCACCCCGGCCGCCGAGACGGCTGCGCCACACCGCTACACGGCCGAGCTGGCCGCGCGGATCGAGAGCCACTGGCAGGACCACTGGGACGAGCACGGCACCTTCGCCGCCCCCAACCCCAGCGGGGAACTGGACGGGCAGCCCGAGCTGGCCGCCCGGCCGAAGAAGTTCGTCATGGACATGTTCCCGTACCCGTCCGGAGTGGGCCTGCACGTCGGCCACCCGCTGGGCTACATCGCCACCGACGTCTTCGCCCGGCACCAGCGGATGACCGGTCACAACGTCCTGCACACCCTGGGCTTCGACGCGTTCGGCCTGCCCGCGGAGCAGTACGCCGTGCAGACCGGCACCCACCCGCGGGTCAGCACCGAGGCCAACATGGCCAACATGAAGGCGCAGTTGCGCCGGCTGGGCCTGGGCCACGACCGCCGCCGCTCCTTCGCCACCATCGACCCGGAGTACTACCGCTGGACCCAGTGGATCTTCCTGCAGATCTACAACTCCTGGTACGACCCCGACGCCGACCGGGCCCGCCCGATCGACACGCTGATCGCCCAGTTCGAGGACGGCAGCCGCCAGGTGCCCGGCCGCGCCCCCTGGTCCGAACTGACCGGCCCCGAGCGCGCCGAAGTGCTGAGCGGCTACCGGCTGGCCTACGTCGCCCAGTCGCCGGTCAACTGGTGCCCCGGCCTGGGCACGGTGCTGTCCAACGAGGAGGTCACCGCCGACGGCCGCTCCGAGCGCGGCAACTTCCCCGTCTTCAAGGCGAACCTGCGCCAGTGGATGATGCGGATCACCGCGTACGCGGACCGGCTGGCCGCCGACCTGGACGCGGTGGACTGGCCCGAGGCGATCAAGTTGCAGCAGCGCAACTGGATCGGCCGCAGCGAGGGCGCCCGGGTGGACTTCGCGGTGCCCGGCGCGGACCGCCCGATCACCGTCTTCACCACCCGCCCGGACACCCTGTTCGGCGCCACCTACATGGTGCTGGCCCCCGAGCACGAACTGGTCGACGCGATCGTGCCCGCCGCCTGGCCGGCCGGCACCCACGACGTGTGGACCGGCGGCCACGCCAACCCCGCCGACGCCGTCGCCGCCTACCGCAAGCAGGCCGCCTCGAAGTCCGACGTCGAGCGGCAGGCCGAGGCCAAGGAGAAGACCGGTGTCTTCACCGGCGCGTTCGCGGTCAACCCGGTCAGCGGCGAGCAGGTCCCCGTCTTCATCGCCGACTACGTCCTGATGGGCTACGGCACTGGCGCGATCATGGCCGTGCCCGCCCACGACAGCCGCGACTTCGCGTTCGCCCGGGCCTTCGAGCTGCCGATGCGCTGCGTCGTCGCGCCCAGCGACGGCCGCGGCACCGACCCGGCCACGTGGGAGGACGCGTTCGCCTCCTACGACGCGAAGCTGGTCAACTCCGCGAGTGAGTCCCTGAGCCTGGACGGGCTGGGCGTGGTCGACGCCAAGGCCGCGATCACCGCCTGGCTGACCGAGCGCGGCGTCGGCGAGGGCACCGTCAACTACCGCCTGCGCGACTGGCTGTTCAGCCGCCAGCGGTACTGGGGCGAGCCGTTCCCGATCGTCTACGACGAGGAGGGCACCGCACACGCCGTACCCGACTCGATGCTGCCCGTCGAGCTGCCCGAGGTCGACGACTACAGCCCGCGCACCTTCGACCCCGACGACGCCGACACCTCCCCGGAGCCCCCGCTGGCCCGCAACGAGGAGTGGGTCACCGTCGAGTTGGACCTGGGCGACGGCAACGGCACGCGCACCTACCGCCGCGAGACCAACACCATGCCCAACTGGGCCGGCTCCTGCTGGTACGAACTGCGCTACCTGGACCCGCACAACAGCGACAAGCTGGTCTCCGCCGAGGCCGAGTCGTACTGGATGGGCCCGCGCGAGGGCCAGCCGGCCGGCGGCGTCGACCTGTACGTCGGCGGCGCCGAACACGCCGTACTGCACCTGCTGTACGCCCGCTTCTGGCACAAGGTGCTGTACGACCTGGGGCACATCTCGTCCTTCGAGCCGTTCCACAAGCTGTACAACCAGGGCATGATCCAGGCGTTCGTCTACCGCGACGCGCGCGGCATCGCGGTGCCCGCGGCCGAGGTGGAGGAGCGGGACGGCGTCTACTTCCACGACGGCGAGCCGGTCTCCCGGCTGCTGGGCAAGATGGGCAAGTCGCTGAAGAACGCGGTCACGCCCGACGAGATCTGCGCGGAGTACGGCGCCGACACCCTGCGGCTGTACGAGATGGCGATGGGCCCGCTGGACGTGTCCCGGCCCTGGGACACCCGGGCCGTCGTCGGGCAGTACCGCCTGCTGCAGCGCATGTGGCGCAACGTCGTGGACGAGGCCACCGGCGAGGTCACCGTCGTGGACGCAGAAGCCGACGACGCTACGCTGCGCGCCCTGCACAAGGCGATCGACGGCGTCTCCACCGACATGGCCAACCTGCGGTTCAACACGGCCATCGCCAAGATCACCGAGCTGAACAACACGCTGACCCGCACGTCGGGCGCGGCCGGCGGGGTGCCGCGTTCCGTGGCCGAGTCGCTGGTGCTGCTGATCGCGCCGCTGGCGCCGCACTTCGCCGAGGAGCTGTGGGCCAAGCTGGGGCACCCGCACTCGCTGGCCCACGAGCCGTTCCCGGTCGCCGACCCCGCGCTGGTCCAGGACGAGGCCGTGACCTGCGTCGTCCAGGTCAAGGGCAAGGTCAAGGCCCGCCTGGAGGTGCCCCCGGCCATCACCGACGCCGACCTGGAGGCCCTGGCGCTGGCCGCTCCCGCGGTCGTCGAGGCGGTCGGCGGGGCGACGGTGCGGAAGGTGATCGTCCGCGCGCCGAAGCTGGTCAACATCGTGGTGTGAGGGTGTGAGGGTGTGAGGGTGTGAGGGCGCTGGGGCGCGAGGGCGTGCGGGTCCTCGGTGGCCCTCGGGACCCTTAGGGGAGGGGCCGGAGCAGGTTGGGGGATCGCTCCGGCCCCTCCGCCCGTCCCCAGGCATTACCGTGGAAGCAGGCCCGAACGGGCCGGTGGCCCGCGATCGGAGGCGCTGTCCGTGGAGACCGTCGGCATCATACTGCTGCTGTTCTTCCTGATCTTCGCGACGCTTGCCACCGTGGCGATCGTGCGGACGACCCGCGCCGTGAAGCGGGGAGTCGAGCGGCGTACGGCCAAGGCGCGCCGGATCGTCGAGGACCAGCGGCTGCGGGCCCGCCGCTTCGCCCAGCCCGGCGACATCGGCGCGCTCACCCAGCTCCGGCTGGACCTGCGCTCCTCCATCGACAGCACCTTCGAGGCCATGGCGCACGCGTCGCTGCCCGAGGCGGCCGCCCTCCTCGACCGTCTCAACGACCACGCCCGCACCCTCGACGCCGAGCTGAAGCTGCTCGAACGCGAACCCGACAAGTCCAGGGTCTCCGCGCAGCTCCCCGCGCTCACCGAACGTGCCCACCGCATCACCCACTCCGCCGACGCGCTGCGCTGGGCGGCCCAGGACCGCGTCCACCACTCCACCGGCGACGACCTCGCGTCCCTCACCCGCGAGATCGACATCGAAGCGACGGCGCTCCGCCACTGGGAGCCGCTCCAGAGCGGTGACGACCGCGACCGAGAGCGCGCCCGGGAACTCCGGAACAACCCTCCGAGCGCCGGCTGAGCCGGTTCGCACAGCGGCCCACCCGGGTGCGCACCGGTACCCTCGCGGCGGGTGGCCGGGTCCCGGGCCGCGGGGACTGCGCGGGTGACGCACGACGGCGGCGCACCCGGGCGCGTACCGGAACCGTCGCGGCGGGAAGCCGCACCGCACCCTGAACCCCCAGGTCCCGACGTGCCACCCCGCACCCCACCCCGGTAACCTCCGGACATGCCCCCGCACGTCGCCATCGTCACGGACTCGACGGCCTACCTGAGCCCGCAAGCCCTCACCCGGCACGCCATAAGCCTGGTCCCCCTCACCGTGGTGATCGACGACGAAGCCTTCGTGGAGGGTACGGAAATCTCCGCACCGGCCGTGGCCCGCGCACTCCAGCGCCGCCGCCCGGTCACGACCTCACGCCCGAGCCCCGCCGAGTTCACCGCGGCCTACGAAGCCGCCGCCGCGTCGGGCGCGAAGGCGATCGTCTCGCTCCACCTGTCCGCCGACTTCTCGGGGACGTACGACGCCGCCACCGTCGCCGCGAAGGAGGCACCCGTCCCGGTGCGCGTCGTCGACACCGGCATGGTCGCGATGGCGCTGGGCTTCACCGTGCTCGCCGCAGCCGAGGCCGCGGAGGCGGGCGGCACCGCTGACGACGTGGTGGCAGCCGCGGAACGCCGGGCCACCGCCACCTCTGCCTTCTTCTACGTCGACACGCTCGACTACCTGCGCCGGGGTGGCCGGATCGGCGCGGCGCAGGCCCTCTTCGGTTCCGCGCTCGCGGTGAAGCCGCTGCTGCGGCTCGCGGACGGGCGGATCGAACTGCTGGAGAAGGTGCGCACCGCGTCCAAGGCGGTGACCCGGCTCGAGGAGATCGTGGTGGAGTGCGCGGGGGCCGCCGTCGACGGCGGGGCGGGTTCCGGCCGGGTGGACCTCGCGGTGCACCACCTCGCGGCGGCCGACCGCGCCGCGGCCCTCGCGGAGCGGCTGCGGCCGCGGGTGCCGGGGCTGGGGGAGTTGGTGGTGAGCGAGGTCGGCGCGGTGATCGGGGCGCATGCGGGGCCGGGGCTGCTCGGGGTCGTGGTGTCGCCGCGCTGAGGGTGGCGGGTGGGGCGGGGGCCGCTGAGGCCGGGGGTCCGGTGGGGCCGGGGGCGAGGCTGGTGGGGCCGGGGGCGTCCTCGGGCGGTCGGGTCACCCACACGAGTGGCGAAGTTATCCACATCCGGCGGGTTGTCCACAGATCCTGAGCAAGATCGTTCCGGGGTTCGGTGCTGGGCCAGCATCGAGTCATGGACCTTTTGGACTCGTTGGACGCGCTGAAATCGCTGGACCGGCCCGAACCGCCGCTGAGTTCGGGCGGGCATGACCGTGCGGGCGGGCACGCACGTGCGGGCGGCCGTGACCGAGGGAGCGGCCGTGACCGGGGGAGCGGCCGTGACCGGGCGGGAAGCGTCGCGGCGGCCCGTGACCGCACCGCGGCGATCTTCGGCACGGCACGCGAGGGGCCGCCGGGCACGGAGCCACCGGCCGAGCCGTCGCTCGGCCCGCCGGTCGCGGGCGCGCCCGTCTTCGGCACGGGACCACTCGGGCGGATGCGGACATGGCTGTTCGTGCGGTGCGGACTCGAACTGAAGACGGTGCTGGCGCTCGCCGTCGTCCTCACCGTCGCCGCCGGGCTCGCCCTCCAGCACTACTGGGTGGGCCGCCCTCGCACCGTCCACGTTCCGCCCCCGCCGACTCCGCTCGCGGCGGCCCCGCCGTCCTCCTCGCCCGCGCCTCCGCCCCAGCTCACCGTCGACATCGCGGGCAAGGTCGCCAAGCCCGGAGTGCGCCGGCTCGCCAAGGGCGCCCGCGTCACCGACGCCCTCACCGCGGCGGGCGGCCCCCTGCCCGGCACCGACACCACCGCCCTGAACCTCGCCCGGCCGGTCACCGACGGCGAGCAGATCCTCGTGGGCATCACCCCACCACCGTCCGCCGTGGGCGCCGCAGCCGATGCGTCCACTGGCGGCGGCTCCACCTCCGGCGGCTCGCTTGCCTCCCCGCTCCACCTCAACACCGCCACCGAGCCCCAACTCGACGCGCTGCCCGGCGTCGGCCCGGTCACCGCCCAGCGCATCCTCGCCTACCGCACCCAGCACGGTTCCTTCACCTCGGCCCAGCAGCTCCAGCAGATCCCCGGCATCGGCCCGCGCAAGCTCGCCACGCTCCAGCCCCTGGTCGCGCCGTGACCCGCGTCCGCCCGCCGGGCCTGGCCAGCCTGGCGGGGTGGGCCGGCACCCGGACAACGTCTGCCGGTCCGGCAGTTCCGCGGCGATCGCCCGGCTTCCGATGCCCGCGCGGCGCGGTGCGGCCTCATACGAGGGCGGTGCGCGGCGGCGCCGGTCCGGTTCAGGCCGGCGGGGGTGACCGATGACCAGGGCGACGCGGTGGCCGGGCGGTGGTCCGACCGAGGGGACAGCCGAGGGTCCGGCCGGGTGGCCGACGGGTGAGCAGCGGGCGGCGGTTCATGCGGGCGCGGCCTCACGGCTCGGTGCGGCCAACCCGCGGCAGGAGGGTCCACCGGACCTGCGCCTGGTCGGGCCCGCGTTGGCCGCGTGGGCAGCCGCGGCGGCGGCGCCGACGGTGGGCGCGGTCACCGCGATCGCGGGGCTGACGGCGCTGATCGCCTTGTCCGCGGCGGTCGTTGCCGCACCGCCCATCGCGGCCGTGGCGGCGGCCCTCCGCGGCGGCCCAGGGCGTCGCGGTCGCGGGCCCGCGCGACGTAGGACGGGTCCGACGGGTCTGCTGCCCGCGGCGATCGCGATGGTGCTGTGCGGCGCGGTCGCGGCGATGGCCGCCGCCCTGGAGGACGCCGACCTGACCAGGGGGCCGGTGCCGTCGCTCGCGCGTCACCGTGCCGGGGCGGAGGTGGCGGTGCGGGTGACGGGCGACCCGTTCGCCGCGGAGGCGGGGGCGCCGCATCCGGTGGTGGTCGTACCGGCCACCGTCGAGCGCGTCGGCCCGACCCGGCTGCGTACCCCGGTGGTGGTGATGGCGACGGGCGCGGCGGACGACTGGCTGCGGCTGGTCCCCACCACCCGGCTGACCGCCACCGCGCGGTTCGCGCCGGACGAGCGGGGGCAGACCGCCGCCGTGCTCCGGGTGCGGGGCGTGCCGCGGATCACCGGCCCGCCGACGCGTGTGCAGCGCCTGGCCGCGCGGCTGCGCGGGGGGCTGCTGAAGGCCGCCGCGCCGCTGCCGGCGGACGTCCGCGGACTGCTTCCCGGCCTGGTCGTGGGGGACACGGCGGGGTTGCCGGAGGATCTGAAGGAGGCGTTCAAGGCCACGGACCTCGCGCACCTGACCGCGGTGTCCGGCGCGAACCTGACGATCGTGCTGATCCTCCTGATCGGCCCGCCCGGCCTGGCCACGCGGTCGGAGCGGCGCGGCCTGGCGGCCCGGCTCGGCCTGCCGCTGCGCTGGACCGCGGTGCTCGGTGCCGCGCTCACCGCCGCCTTCGTGCTTGTCTGCCGGCCGAGCCCGAGCGTGCTGCGGGCGGCGGTGTGCGGCCTGATCACGTTGCTCGCGATCGGTACGGGCCGGCGCCGTTCGCTGCTCCCGGCACTGGCCGGGGCGGTGCTGCTCCTGGTGTTGTACGAACCGGAGTTGGCCCGCTCGTTCGGGTTCGCGCTGTCCGTGCTGGCCACGGGTTCGCTGCTGACGCTGGCACCGCGCTGGGGCGCGGCACTGCACCGGCACGGGCTGCGGCCGCGACTGGCGGAGTCCCTGGCCGCGGCGGCGGCCGCGCAGGCGGCGTGCGGTCCGGTGATCGTGCTGCTGTCGGCGCGGCTGAGCCTGGTCGCGGTGCCGTGCAACCTGCTGGCCGAGCCGGCCGTCGGCCCCGCCACGCTGCTGGGGTTCGGCGCGCTGGCCGTGGCCCCGCTCGCGCCGTCGGGGGCCCGGGCGCTGGCGTGGCTGGCCGGCTGGCCCACGCGGTGGCTCGTGTCCGTGGCCCGGCACGGCGCCGCGCTGCCGGGCGCGGAGCTCGCCTGGCCCGGCGGCTGGCCGGGAGCGGCCCTGCTCGCAGTGGTCACGGCCGCGGCGGTGGTCTGCGGACGGAGCCTGCTCCGCCGCCCGTGGCTGTGCGCGGGCGCCGCGATCGCCCTGCTGCTCGCGCTGGTGCGGCCGGTGCCGTTGCCCCGGGTGATGGCCGCGTGGCCGCCGGGGGACTGGCGGTTCGCGATGTGCGACGTCGGCCAGGGCGACGCGCTGGCGCTCTCCACCGGCCCGGGCGCGGCGGTCGTGGTGGACACCGGCCCGGACCCGGCCTCGCTCGACCGCTGCCTTCGCGACCTGCGGGTGACGTCGATCCCGCTGCTGATCCTGACCCACTTCCACGCCGACCACGTCGACGGGCTGCCCGGAGCACTGCGCGGGCGCCGGGTGGGCGCGATCGAGACGACCCTGCTGGACGATCCGCCAGGCCAGGCCGCGCGGGTGCGGCGGCAGGCCGCGGCGGCCGGGGTGCCGCTGCTGCGGGTGGTTCCGGGGGAGGAGCGCGCGGTCGGCCCGCTGTCCTGGCGCACGCTGTGGCCCGCGCCGGGTGCGGCCGGGCTGCCCGCCGCCGAACTGCCGGCGGGCGAGCCCAACGACACGAGCATCGCGCTGCTGGTCCACGACGCGGGCCTGACACTGCTGCTGATGGGCGATCTGGAGCCCGATGTGCAGGCCCAAGTGCTGGCGGAGCGGCCTGGGTTGCCGCGCGTGGACGTGTTGAAGGTCGCGCACCACGGCTCGGCGTACCAGGACCCGGCGCTGCTCGCCCGCGCACGTCCCCGCCTCGCCCTGATCAGCGTGGGCGCGGGCAACTCCTACGGCCACCCCGCACCTCGTACGGTCACGGCGCTGCGCGCGCTCGGCGCCGTGGTCCTGCGCACCGACCTGGACGGGCCGATCGCGGTGAGCGGGGACACCCCGGCCGAACTGCGCACGTCCTTCGTCCCCCACCACGCCGCCCCGCTGAGCAGGTGAGTCGCGGGTGGCACCACGTCAGGAGCGAAGGGTGCGCAGGCCGGTGCGGATCTCGCCGACCAGGATCTCGGGTTGTTCCAGGGCCGCGAAGTGCCCGCCCTTGTCGGCCTCGCCGTAGTGGATCAGATTGCTGTAGGTGTCCTCGATCCAGCTTCGTGGCAGGCGCGGGATGTCGTTCGGGAAGACGGTCACCGCGACCGGAAGCGTCAGCTTCGGGCCGGCGAGAGTGGCCGATCTGTTCTCCCAGTAGATGCGGCCGGAGGACGCCGCGCTGTTGGTGAACCAGTAGAGGGATATCGCGTCGAGCATGTCGTCCATGCTGAGGGTGTCCTCGGCGAGCCCGTGGTTGTCGGTCTTGGACTGGAACTTCTCGTAGATCCAGGCCGCCTGGCCGGCGGGAGAGTCCGCCAGGGCGAATCCGACGGTCTCCGGCTTCGTGCCCTGGAGGTGGTTCGACCCGCCGAGTTCGCCGGTGTAGCGGGCGAGGGTCTCCACGGCGTAGCGCTCTTCGGGCGACAGGGTGTCGGGTATCTGCGCGGGAAAGGCGTACTGGGTGTTCAGATGGATTCCGAGAAGCCCCTCAGGTCGCATGGCCCCGAGGGCGGTGGTGACGACGGCGCCCCAATCGCCGCCTTGCGCGACCCATCTTGTGTAGCCGAGCCGCTTCATCAGCTCCGCCCACGCGCTTGCGATGCGAGATACCGTCCATCCGGTCTCCGTGGGTTTCTGGGAGAACCCGAACCCGGGGAGCGACGGGATGACGACGTCGAATGAGTCGGCTTCGTCTCCTCCGAACGAAACCGGATCGGTCAGCGGGCCGATCAGCTTCAGGAACTCGACGATCGAGCCCGGCCATCCGTGCGTGAGGATCAGCGGCATCGCGTGGGGGTTCTTGGACCTGACGTGGATGAAGTGGATGTCCAGCCCGTCGATCTCCGTCAGGTACTGGGGGAAGCGATTGAGCTGGGACTCGAAGCGCCGCCAGTCGTAGCCGCGCTCCCAGTATTCGACCAGGGATCTGGCGTTCTCCACGCGGACCCCTTGCGACCAGTCGCCCACCGTTTCCGGGTCCGGCCATCGAGTTCTGGCCAGTCGCTGCTTCACGTCGTCGATCTCCGCATCCGGGATCGAGACGGTGAACGGGCGGACGAGGGTCGAGGTCGGCGGCGTCGGTGCGGTCATTGCCCTCTTCTCCTGAGCTTCGAAGCACAGTGCAACTCTTCATTGCACACTGGTGTGCAGCCTACGTCGTTGCACACTGGTGTGCAACAATGGTGTTGTGCCCACCGAGTCCTCCCGTGCGCGCTCGATGAACGAGACGCGCGATCGCATCCTCGACGTCGCCCTCGATGTGCTGGGAGAGGACCCCGACGCCGGAATGGGCGACATCGCCGCCGCCGCGGGCGTCGTCCGTCGCACGGTCTACGGCCATTTCCCCTCGCGCCTCGACCTGGTTCGGACGCTCACGGAGCGGGCCGTTGCCGAGATGACGGCCGTGCTCGCCGACGTCAGCGCCGCAGGCGCGGAAGCGGACGCGGCGTGGGGCGAGTTCGTCGCCCGCGTCTGGCCGGTGGCGCACCGGTACCGAGTGCTGCTGGCGCTGCGCCGTGGCGAGTATGGCGAGGCGATCCACGCCCTGCTCGGGCCGGTCGACGAGCTCCTCGCCGACCTCGTGAAACGGGGCCAGGACGGTGGCGTGTTCGCACAGCACCTGCCGGCGGGCATTCTGAGTCAGGTCGCCTACGGCGTCGTGTTCGCCATCGCGGACAGCGACCTGTCGAACGGGACCGTCGGCGCCCGCGCGGCGACGATCACGAGCCTGCTGATGCTGGGAGTTCCCGAGGCCCGCGCGCTCGCTCTCGTGGGCGACCGTCCCTGACCTGCCCTCGGGCCGGAATGCTGCAGGGCCAAGTCGGTGCCGGACCTCACCGCATGCCGCACCCCGCCCGGGCTCCCCGCAGCGACCCTAAAGAACCCTTGAGCAAGGAACCCTTGTAAGCACTTCTTTCTAAAGATACCTTTATACGCATGACGGAGAAGCCGGCACAGTCCTCGGTCCAGCTCACCGACCCCCGAGCGCTGCGGGCGTACGCGCATCCGACCCGGATGGCGCTGTCCGGGCTGCTCAGGCGGGAAGGGCCGCTCACGGCGACCCGGGCGGCGCAACTGACCGGGGAGTCCGTCGCGAGCTGCTCGTACCACCTGCGGGTCCTGGCCAAGTACGGGCTCGCGGAGGAGGACGACCCGGAGGGGCCGGGCCGGGAGAAGCCGTGGCGGGCCACGGCGCAGTTCACGGACTGGCCCGGGTACGCGGAGGACCCCGCGGTCGCGGCGGCGGCCGAGGCACTGACCGCGGCCGTCGCGGAGAACTACTTCCACCGCATGGCGCGGGCGCAGGACGCGCGCCGGGAGCTGCCGCGCGCGTGGCAGGAGGCGGAGGTGTTCACGGACACCACGCTCTACCTGACCGCGGAGGAGCTGAGCGCGCTGGGGAAGCGGATGGCCGGGCTGCTCGCCGAGTTCGCCGACCGCGGCGCCGACCCGGCGCTCCGCCCGGAGAGCGCCCGCCGGGTGCCCTGGCTCCAGATCGCCTTCGTGGAGCCCGAACCCGCCGGCCCCGCCGACGGTGCCGGCGCCGGGACGGAGAGCGGGGAGCGGTCGTGAACGGCGGCGGTGCGCTGCGGCGCGGGGTGGCGGCTCGGGTACCGGAGCTGTTGGGGGAGCGGGCCTTCCGGCGGTACTGGACCGGGCAGACGGTCTCGCTCTTCGGGGACCAGGTGACCTTCCTCGCGGTGCCGCTCGCCGCCGTGCTGGTGCTGCACGTGGACGCGGCCGAGATGGGCTGGTTGTCGATGGCCGGGCTGCTGCCCGCGCTTCTCTTCTCGCTGACCGCGGGTGCCTTGGTCGACCGCAGGGGGCGGCGCCGTCAGGTGATGATCGCCGCCGACCTCGGCCGGGCCGCTCTCATGGCCTCGCTCCCGCTCGCCTACGCCCTCGGCCACCTCTCCCTGCCGCAGATGTACGCGGTGGTCTTCCTGGTCGGCACGCTGTCGGTGGTCTTCGACGTCTGCAACGCCGCGCTGTTCGTCTCGCTGGTCGAACCGGAGGAGTACGTCCAGGGCAGCACGCTGGTCAACGGCAGCAGGGCGTTCTCGTTCGTCGCCGGGCCGAGCGTCGGCGGGCTGCTGGTGCAGGTGCTCGCGGCGCCGCTGGCGCTGTTCGTGGACGCGCTGTCGTACGTGTGCTCGGCCGGCCTGCTGGCCCGTATCGCCCCTGTCGAGCCGCCGCCCGCCGCACCGCGCAAGGGCCACTTCTCGGCCGGGCTGCGGTTCATCGCCCGCTCCCGTGCCATGCGCGCGCTGGTGGCGGGCGCGGCCACGGTGAACTTCTTCAACTTCGTCTTCCACGCGCTGATGGTGCTCTACGCGGTCGAGCAACTCGGATTGAGCGCGGGCACGTTGGGTGTGGTGCTCGGTGCGGGGGCGGTCGGTGGGCTGCTGGGGGCGTTCGTGACCGGGCGGGTGGTGCGGCGGATCGGCATCGGCCCGACGGTGCTGCTCGGCTTCGTCGGGTTCCCCGCGCCGCTGGTGCTGGTGCCGCTGGCGGGCGGGCCGCGGTTGCTGGTCCTGGCCGCGCTGTTCGGGGCCGAGTTCCTGTCCGGCGTCGGGCTGATGCTGCTGGACATCGGCAGCGGGTCGTTCCAGGCCGCGCTCGTACCCGACGCGCTGAGGTCGCGGGTCAGCGGCGCGTTCCGGATGGTCAACTACGGGGTGCGGCCGCTGGGCGCGCTGGCCGGCGGCCTGCTCGGCAGCACCCTGGGACTGCGGCCGACCCTGTGGGTGGCGACCGTCGGGGGTGTCCTGGGCGCCCTGTGGCTGCTGCCGTCGCCGATACCGCGGATGCGCGCACTGCCGGAAAAGGCCGAGGACCCGGAGGCCGACGCCGGCGTGCCGACTGCCGCCGCGGCGTGAGCCGATCGGCCGCCCGACCCGCGCCCGGCCGCTCTCCGCTCTCCCCGCCGCGCCCGGCCGCCCTCCGCCGCCCGCTCTCCCCGCCTACAGCTCCTCGCGGTCCTCTTCCAGCCAGCCGCCCAGCCGCCCGGCCATCTCGTCGAGTGCCGCCGGGTCGAGGAGGTCGTCGTCGTCCTCGACGACCACCAGCCACTGGGCGTCCTCGGCGTCGTCCTCGCCGGCGAGGGCGTCGCGCAGGACGCGTGGCTCGCCGGGCAGGTCGAAGAGGTCGGAGAGGAGTTCGGCGACCTCCTCGGCCGCGTCGCGTTCGGGCAGCACCAGGACATGTCGTACGTCGCTCACCCCGGCATTGTGCCCGAGCGTCCGCCGACGGTTGAACCCGGGCGAGGGGACGGGAGAAGCGCGGGCGGAGGACGGTGTTGTCGGTGCCGCGTGGGATGCTGGTCGCGATGGCCAGGAAGACCGCTTCAGACGACGTACTCGCCCCGCTGACGCTTGCCGTCGGCCAGGAGGACCTGCTGCTGGACCGCGCGGTGCGCGAGGTGGTGACCGCCGCCAAGGCCGCCGACCCGGACACCGATGTGCGGGACCTGCCGCCGGAGGCGGTGCAGCCGGGCACGCTCGCGGAGCTGACCAGCCCGTCGCTGTTCGCCGAGCGCAAGGTGATCGTGGTGCGCAACGCGCACGACGTCTCCGCGGACTCCGTGAAGGACATCAAGGCGTATCTGGCCGCGCCCGCCGAGGAGATCATCCTGGTCCTGCTGCACGCCGGCGGCGCCAAGGGCAAGGCGCTGCTGGACGCGGCCCGCAAGGCCGGCGCGCGCGAGGTGGCCTGCCCGAAGATGACCAAGCCCGCCGACCGGCTCGGGTTCGTCCGGCAGGAGTTCCGGACCCTCGGCCGGTCCGCGACCCCGGAGGCGGCCCAGGCGCTGGTCGACTCCATCGGCAGCGACCTGCGCGAACTCGCCAGCGCCTGCACCCAGTTGACCGCCGATGTGGACGGCACCATCGATGTCGACGTGGTGGCCCGCTACTACACCGGGCGGGCCGAGGCCACCGGCTTCGAGGTCGCCGACCTCGCGGTGACCGGGCGCACCGCCGAGGCGCTGGAGCGGCTGCGCTGGGCGCTGTCCGTCGGCCAGCCGCTGCCCGGCATCACCTTCGCGCTCGCCTCGGGTGTGCGGTCGATCGGCAAGCTCGCCTCCGCGCCGCGCGGCGCCAACCCGGGCCAGCTCGCCCGCGATCTCGGCATGCCGCCCTGGAAGATCGACCGGGTCAGGCAGCAGATGCGCGGCTGGACCGCGGACGGCGTCTCGGTCGCCCTGCGCGCGGTCGCCGACGCGGACGCCGCCGTGAAGGGCGGGGCCGCCGACCCCGCCTACGCCCTGGAGAAGGCCGTGGTCACCATCGCCCGCGCCGCCCGCTCCCGCACCTGACCGCCGGCCCGGCCCACCCGCCAGACCCGAGCCGCCCGCGCTGCCCGAGCCGCGGTCGCCGCCCGCCTTCGTATCCGGGCCCGGCCCGCTACTTCAGCTTCGGCAGCGTCGCCCGCGTCGCCGTCTTCACCATGGTGGCGGCCTCGTCGACGGTCGTGGAGTCGTCGCTGCTCGTGCCGACGCTGTAGGAACTCCAGCTCATCGTGTACGTCATCCAGCCGTCGCGGACCGCGAGGGTGACGTACTGGCTGCTGCTCTCGTCCTCCGTCAGCAGGTACGCCTCCTGCCCGATGCCGGCGACGGTCGAGATCTTGTACTGCTGGTGCCGCTGGGTGTAGCTGCGCCAGGTGTCGGCGAACTCCGCTTTCGGGTCCGTCTTGTGGTGCAGGGTCACATCGACGTACAGGTAGGCGTCGGAGAGGGAGGACGTCTCCCGCTTGAGGCTCTGGTCGCAGTACATCTCGTCGACCGTGGCGGTCTTGGTGGTGTACGACGTCGGGTCGTCGTCCTTCTGCGGGTACTGCGTGGTGAAGGCGGACACGTCCTCGGTGTCGCAGAGGTTGTCCTTCACCGTGTATCCGCGCAGGTCGGCCTTGGCCGAGGAGTCCTTGCCGAGCAGCAGCACCCCGCCGCCCCACAGCGCGGACGCCACCGCCGCGCCGACCACCGCCCACAGCACCGCCCGCCCGGCCCCGCCGGAGGTCCGCGGTGCCCCCGGCATCCCCGGTGCCCCGGGCGCACCCGGCTGCATGTAGTAGCCCTGCGTCGGCGGCTGCTGCGCGGCGCCCGGCTGCCCGTACGCTCCGGGCTGGGCGTAGGGGTTGTGCTGGGCCGGCACCGGGGTCCCGTATCCACCGACCGGCGGCTGCGGGGGTATCGGGCCAGGGCCCTGGCCCTGGCCGGGCGTGGGCTGCTGGTAGGGGTTGGGGCTCGGCTGCTCGGGCGGCGTCGACATGCGGTGAGAATATCGGCGCGCTGCCCCTGCGGCGACGGGCGGTCACGGAACGCACACGTACCCGTGACCCCGTCGCGACCCGAACGTGCGAGAGCCCGCCCGGGCGGACCCGGGCGGGCTCTCGAAGTACGTCGGGCGCCGCAGGCACGTGGCGAACGTCCGCGTGCGACGCACGTGGTCGGGGCGATGCCGGTCCGGGCGGTAGAGGGGCCGCTGAGTCCGGTTGCCGGCGGTGCCGCGATCCATGACGCGTGGTCGTGCGGACGCGCCGGCCCCGGTCAGGGGCGCGCGGCCGTACGGCCGTGGAACGTGGTGGTGCGGGTGGTTCAGCCCTGGAGCGCGGAGACCGACTGAGCCAGCGCCGACTTCTTGTTGGCGGCCTGGTTCTTGTGGATGACGCCCTTGCTCACGGCCTTGTCGAGCTTCTTGGCGGCGGCGCGCGCGGCGGCGTCGGCCTTCGCGCTGTCACCGGCCGCGACGGCCTCGCGGGTGCGACGGATCGCGGTCTTCAGCTCGGACTTGACGGCCTTGTTGCGCAGGCGCGCCTTCTCGTTGGTCTTGTTGCGCTTGATCTGGGACTTGATGTTCGCCACGAAAGAGCCTTCTCAGGTTCGTCTGGCCGCCGGCTGATGCCGTCGGCGTGTCTACCAGGAGTGCGCGCCTCGGGTAGAGGGCACGAGACGCAGCGGTCCAGGCTACCAGCAGCGCACGCGCGCTCCCAAACCGTGCCCGCCCCCCGGCCATGGGACTATGGGGGACAGTCCGCACCCCGACGCTCTCCGATGTTCTCCGACGCTCCCTCGACCCTCACGTTCTCAAGAAACTGGACCCCGCGTGCCCGCGACCCCTTCCCCTCTGCCGCACGACGTCCCGGAGCCGAGCCGTACCGACCCGGCGCTGATCCGGAACTTCTGCATCATCGCCCACATCGACCACGGCAAGTCGACGCTGGCCGACCGGATGCTCCAGCTCACCGGAGTCGTCGACCAGCGGCAGATGCGCGCCCAGTACCTCGACCGGATGGACATCGAGCGCGAGCGCGGCATCACCATCAAGTCGCAGGCCGTCCGGCTGCCGTGGGCGCCGACCGCCGGTGACGGCCAGGGCCGCACCCACATCCTGAACATGATCGACACCCCCGGCCACGTGGACTTCACCTACGAGGTGTCCCGCTCGCTGGCCGCCTGCGAGGGCACGGTCCTGCTGGTCGACGCGGCCCAGGGCATCGAGGCGCAGACGCTCGCCAACCTCTACCTCGCGATGGAGAACGACCTCACCATCGTGCCGGTGCTCAACAAGATCGACCTGCCCGCCGCCCAGCCGGAGAAGTTCGCCGAGGAGCTGGCCAACCTGATCGGCTGCGACCCCGCCGACGTGCTGCGGGTCTCGGCGAAGACCGGTGTCGGCGTGGACGCGCTGCTGGACCGGGTGGTCCGCGACGTGCCGGCCCCGGTGGGCGTCGCCGACGCCCCGGCCCGCGCGATGATCTTCGACTCGGTCTACGACTCCTACCGCGGCGTGGTCACCTACGTCCGGGTGATCGACGGGCAGCTCACCAAGCGCGAGCGGATCAGGATGATGTCCACCGGCGCGGTGCACGAGCTGCTGGAGATCGGCACCAACTCCCCGGAGATGCTCGCCGCCGACGGCCTGGGCGTGGGCGAGGTCGGCTACCTGATCACCGGGGTGAAGGACGTCCGGCAGTCCAAGGTCGGTGACACCATCACCACCCAGGCCGCCGGCGCCACCGAGGCGCTGGGCGGCTACAAGGACCCCAAGCCGATGGTCTTCTCCGGCCTGTATCCGCTGGACGGCTCCGACTACCCCGAGCTGCGCGAGGCCCTGGACAAGCTCCAGCTCAACGACGCGGCACTGGTCTACGAGCCCGAGACGTCCGCCGCCCTCGGCTTCGGCTTCCGGGTCGGCTTCCTCGGGCTGCTGCACCTGGACGTGATCCGGGAGCGGCTGGAGCGCGAGTTCGGCCTCGACCTGATCGCCACCGCCCCCAACGTGGTCTACCGCGTCACGATGGAGGACGGCGCCGAGCACACCGTCACCAACCCCAGCGAGTTCCCCGAGGGCAAGATCGACGAGGTGCACGAGCCGGTGGTGCGCGCCACCGTGCTCGCCCCCACCGAGTTCATCGGCGCGATCATGGAGCTGTGCCAGAACCGGCGCGGTTCGCTGCTCGGCATGGACTACCTCTCCGAGGACCGGGTGGAGATCCGCTACACCCTGCCGCTGGCCGAGATCGTCTTCGACTTCTTCGACCAGCTCAAGTCCAAGACCCGCGGCTACGCCTCGCTGGACTACGAGCCCACCGGCGAGCAGAGCGCCGACCTGGTGAAGGTCGACATCCTGCTGCACGGCGACAAGGTCGACGCGTTCTCCGCGATCACCCACAAGGACAAGGCGTACGCCTACGGGGTGCGGCTGGTCGGCAAGCTGCGCGCGCTGATCCCGCGGCAGAACTTCGAGGTGCCCATCCAGGCCGCCATCGGGGCCCGGGTGATCGCCCGCGAGACGGTGCGCGCCATCCGCAAGGACGTCCTCGCCAAGTGCTACGGCGGCGACATCTCCCGTAAGCGCAAGCTGCTGGAGAAGCAGAAGGAGGGCAAGAAGCGGATGAAGATGGTCGGCAACGTCGAGGTGCCGCAGGAGGCGTTCATCGCGGTGCTGTCCACCGACTCCGAGGGGGAGTCCAAGGCGAAGAAGTAGGGCGCGGGGCAGGCCGCGCCGCCGGGCGGGGAGGGCGGCGGGGAAACGGGTGGGTCCGGTCACGGTTTACGACCCGCCGCCCGTTCCCCCTTACGTGCCGGGCGCTGGGCCTCTACCCTGATCGCGGATAGGTTACTGGTGAGTTAAGAACGCCGTTCGGCCCGGAGGTTGTCGTGACCGACACACAGACGTTGATCGAGAACCGGCCGCCGTCCGTGGCCACGCTCTTCCTGCAGCGGGTCGACGCGACCCCGGACGCCGAGGCGTACCGCATGCCGGTGCCGCCCGCGTCCGGCGAGGGCCCCGACGAGTGGCGGTCGCTCACCTGGGCGCAGGCCGCGAGCCGGGTGTACGCCATCGCGGCCGGCCTGATGGACCTCGGGGTGCGCCCCGAGGAGCGGGTCGCGATCGCCGCGAACACCTCGGTGGACTGGATTCTCTCCGACCTCGGCGTGCTGTGCGCGGGCGCCGCCACCACCACGGTCTACCCGTCCACCAACGCCGACGAGACCGCGTTCATCCTCGCCGACTCCGACAGCCGGGTGCTGATCGCCGAGGACGCGGTCCAGCTCGCCAAGGCCCGCGAGCGGCGCGCCGACCTGCCGGACCTCGCGCACGTCGTGGTCATCGACCCGACGGGCGCCGACGCCGCCGACAGCGACGGCTGGGTGCTGTCCCTCGCCGACCTGGAGAAGCGCGGCGCCGCCTATCTGGAGCGGCACCCGACCGCCGTCACCGACGCCATCGGCGCGCTCGCCAAGGACCAGCTCGCCACCCTCATCTACACCTCCGGCACCACCGGCCGCCCCAAGGGCGTGCGCCTGCCGCACGACGCGTGGGCGTACATGGCCCGCGCCATCGAGGCGGTCGGCCTGCTCGACGAGAACGACGTGCAGTACCTGTGGCTGCCGCTCGCGCACGTCTTCGGCAAGGTGCTCACCGCCGGGCACATCACCATCGGCCACGTCACCGCCGTGGACGGCCGGGTCGACAAGATCATCGAGAACCTGCCGGTGGTCCGGCCCACCTACATGGCCGCCGTGCCGCGGATCTTCGAGAAGGTCTACAACGGGGTCGCCGCCAAGGCCAGGGAGGGCGGCAACGCGAAGTACAAGATCTTCCTGTGGTCCGCCCAGGTCGCCCGCGACTACGCCAAGGCGGCGCAGAACAGCATGCGGCTGACCGGCACCCCGTCCGTGCCGCTGCCGCTGCGCAGCAAGCACGCGGTCGCCGACCGGCTGGTCTACGCGAAGCTGCGCGAGGCGTTCGGCGGCCGGCTGCGCGCCTGCGTCTCCGGGTCCGCCGCGCTCGCCCCCGAGATCGGCTTCTTCTTCGCCGGCGCCGGCATCCACATCCTGGAGGGCTACGGCCTCACCGAGTCCAGCGCGGCGAGCTTCGTCAACCCCGGCGAGTCCTACCGCACCGGCACCGTCGGCAAGGCGCTGCCCGGCCTGGAGGTCCGGATCGGCGAGGACGGCGAGGTCCTGCTGCGCGGCCCCGGCATCATGCAGGGCTACCACGGGCTGCCCGAGCAGACCGCCGAGGTGCTGGAGCCCGACGGCTGGTTCCACACCGGGGACATCGGTGAGCTGTCGCCCGACGGCTTCCTGAAGATCACCGACCGCAAGAAGGACCTGATCAAGACCTCCGGCGGCAAGTACATCGCGCCGGCCGAGGTCGAGGGTCAGTTCAAGGCGGTGTGCCCGTTCGTCAGCAACGTCCTGGTGGTCGGCGGCGGCCGCAACTTCTGTACGGCGCTGCTCGCCCTCGACGAGCCGACGCTCCTGGGGTGGGCCGAGGACAACGGCCTCGGCGGCCGGCCCTACGCGGAGGTGGTCGGCACCGACCAGGTGCGCGAGCTGATCGACGGGTACGTCCAGGAGGTCAACGCCGGGCTCCAGCGGTGGCAGCAGATCCGCCAGTTCCGCATCCTCCCGCGCGACCTCGACGTCGAGCACGGCGACCTCACGCCCAGCCTCAAGCTGAAGCGGCCGGTCGTCGAGCGCGAGTTCGCCCCGCTGATCGACGAGATGTACCAGGGCGCCCGCGAGGCCTGAGGACGGCGCCGCTGAGGGCTCCTCCCGGGTGACGGATACTGGACGAATGCCTTCCGTACTCCCCGAGGGGGAACCCGTGCCCGCGGACGGCGGTCTGCCGCCTTCCGCGTTCGAGGGCGTCGAAGACCGCCCGCTCGGGTTCTACCTGCATGTGCCGTACTGCGCCACGAGGTGCGGGTACTGCGACTTCAACACGTACACCGCGAGCGAGCTGCGGGGCTCGGGCGGGGCGCTGGCGTCGCGGGAGAACTACGCGGACGTGCTGGCGGAGGAGGTGCGGCTGGCCCGGAAGGTGCTGGGCGACGACCCCCGCGAGGTCAGCACCGTGTTCGTCGGCGGCGGCACTCCCACGCTGCTGCCGGCCGCCGACCTCGGCCGGATGCTCGCCGCGATCAGGGCGGAGTTCGGGCTCGCCGCCGACGCCGAGGTGACCACGGAGGCGAACCCGGAGTCCGTCGACCCGGTCTATCTGGCCGAACTGCGGGCCGCCGGCTTCAACCGGATCTCGTTCGGCATGCAGAGCGCCCGGCAGCACGTGCTGAAGGTGCTGGACCGCACGCACACCCCCGGCCGCCCCGAGGCGTGCGTCGCCGAGGCCCGCGCCGCCGGGTTCGAGCACGTGAACCTCGACCTGATCTACGGCACCCCCGGCGAGAGCGACCAGGACTGGCACGCGTCGCTGGACGCGGCGATCGGCGCCGAGCCCGACCACGTCTCGGCGTACGCGCTGATCGTGGAGGAGGGCACCGGGCTGGCCCGCCGCATCCGGCGCGGCGAGGTGCCGATGACCGACGACGACGTGCACGCCGACCGCTACCTGATCACCGAGGAGCGGCTGTCGGCCGCGGGCTTCGGCTGGTACGAGGTCTCGAACTGGGCCACCGGGCCCGCCGCGCGCTGCCGCCACAACGAGCTGTACTGGACCGGCGCGGACTGGTGGGGCGCGGGTCCCGGCGCGCACAGCCACGTCGGCGGGGTGCGCTGGTGGAACGCCAAGCACCCGGGCGCCTACGCGCAGGCCCTCGCCGAGGGGCGCACCCCCGGGGTCGGCCGGGAACTGCTCGGCGCGGAGGACCGGCGGGTGGAGCGGGTCCTGCTGGAGCTGAGGCTCGCCGACGGCTGCCCGCTGGCGATCCTCGCGGAACAGGGCGCGAAGGCCGCCGCCCGCGCGGTAAGGGACGGTCTCCTGGAGCCCGGCCCTTACGCGGAGGGCCGCGCCGTCCTCACGCTGCGCGGCCGGCTGCTCGCCGACGCCGTGGTCAGGGACCTGGTCGACTGACGCCCGCGGCCGGCCGCCCCGTCGCCGCCTCCCGCACTACGGCGCCGTCACGAAGTCGATCAGGTGCTCCACGGCCCCCAGCAGCTCGGGCTTGAGGTCCTTGTACGACGCCACCGACGCCAGGATGCGCTGCCACGCCTCGCCCGTGGTCAGGTCCGTCCAGCCCAGCGCCCGGCACACGCCCGTCTTCCAGTCCTCGCCGCGCGGCACCCGGGGCCACTCCGGGATGCCGACCGACGACGGTTTCACGGCCTCCCACACGTCGATGTACGGGTGGCCGACCACCAGCACGTCGGCGCCGGTGACCGACGATGCGATCCGGGACTCCTTGGAGCCCGGCACCAGGTGGTCCACCAGCACGCCGAGGCGGGCGTCCGGGCCGGGGGAGAACGCCGAGACGATCGCGGGCAGGTCGTCGACGCCCTCCAGGTACTCCACGACGACGCCCTCGACCCGCAGGTCGTGGCCCCACACCCGCTCCACCAGCTCCGCGTCGTGGCGGCCCTCCACGTAGATCCGCCCGGCCCGGGCGACCCGTGCCTTCGCGTCCGTCACGGCGATCGAGCCCGACGCCGACAGCAGCGGGCCGCGCGGGGCCGGTGCGGCCGCGCGCGGGCGTACGAGGGTCACGGTGCGGCCGTCGATCAGGAAGCCGCGCGGCGCCATCGGGAACACCCGCAGCTTGCCGAAGCGGTCCTCCAACGTCACGGTCAGGCCCTCGGCGGTCTTCTCGACCCGGACCACGGCTCCGCAGAACCCCGTGCTCACCTCTTCGACCACCAGGTCCCGCTCCGCGGCCACCTCCGGCGCCGCGTCGGACTTCTTCCAGGGCGGGGTGAGGTCAGGGTCATAACTCCTGCTACGCATGCGGATGATCGTAGGGCCTGACCCCCCGGGTTTCCCGGATCTCCCGCCCCGGGACCACCCGTCGTGCCCACCCCCCACGACAACCCGCCGTCTTGGCTGCCCGCCGTCCCCGCCTTGCCGGGGTGGCGGGCCATCGCCGTCTCGGCTGAGGCACGTTCCCGGCCGCAGGGCGGTGGCCTGCCGAGCGCGCAGTTCCCCGCGCCTCCGGGGTTTGTGCGGCTCCCTCCGCGAAAAGAGGGTCACCTACCAAGGTGCGCGGGGAACTGCGCGACAAGCAGGCCACCGGCGCGCGGACGGGGACGGCGGGCAACCAAGACGGCGCGAATCCGAAGGGGCGCGGGGAACTGCGCGGCAAGCCACCCACCGAGGGGTGGTCCCGGGGCCGACAGGACGGGGCAGCCTAGGGGGTCAGGGCATCCCGCAACCCGCGGACAAAGCGGGCGTCGACCACCGCGCCGTGGCCGGGGACGTAGCGGGCCGTCTCGCCCCCGAGGGCGAGGAGGGCGTCGAGGGTGGTCGGCCACTCCGCCGAGTGGGCGTCGGGGCCGGCCTGGGGCTCGCCGGACTCCTCGACGAGGTCCCCGCAGAAGACCACCGTGGGATCGCTGGCGGTGGCGCCGGGCACGTGCACGACGAGGTCGTGGTCGGTGTGCCCGCGGCCGGGGTGGACCAGCAGTACCGGGCGGTCGCCGAGATCGAGGGCGAGCCGGTCGGCGACCGGGTGCGTCGGGCGGCGCAGCGCGTCGGCCGCGTCGGCCGCCTCCGCGGGGTCGGTGCCGTGCGCCACCGCGTCCGCGCGCAGGACGTCTCCCTCGCGCCGCAGCAGACCGTCGAGCGCGCGATGCCCGTACACCTCGGCGTCCGGGAAGGCCGCGGTGCCGAAGACGTGGTCGAAGTGCCCGTGGGTGAGCACCACGTGGGTGACCGGGCGGCCGGTCAGCGCCTCGGCCTGGGCGCGCAGCTCCGCCCCCTCGCGCAGCGTGGACCCGGTGTCGACCAGCAGCACCCCGTCCGCGCCGACCACCAGCCCGATGGTCACGTCGAGGTGCGGCAGCCGCCGCCTGGCGACTCCCGGCGCGAGGTGCTCCCACACCGACCCGCTGTCCTCATCGCTCACGACTCGACGCTATCGCCATGCCCGCCGCGCCGCGCGCCGCACCCCCGGGACCCGCCCCGGCCGCGCGCGGTACCGTACCCACCGCGTGCGGCACCGTACGTACCGCGCGTATCGCCCGTACCGCCCGCCGCGCGAGACCGTATCCCCGGCGCTCTTGCCGTGCCCTTGCCGCCGCGCCGTACACTGACTGCGGGAGCGCTGGCACTCGAAACGGAGGAGTGCCAGGCCGCAGGGCCGGGACGCCGGGTTGGAGGTGCGCGATGTTGAGCGAACGCAGGCTGGAAGTGCTGCGTGCCATCGTTCAGGACTACGTCGGCACCGAGGAACCGGTCGGTTCCAAGGCGCTCACCGAGCGGCACTCGCTGGGAGTGTCCCCGGCCACCGTGCGCAACGACATGGCGGTCCTGGAGGACGAGGGGTACATCGCGCAGCCCCACACCAGCGCCGGCCGTATCCCCACCGACAAGGGCTACCGGCTCTTCGTCGACAAGCTCGCCGGCGTCAAGCCGCTGTCGGGCGCCGAGCGGCGCGCCATCCAGAACTTCCTCGAAGGCGCCGTCGACCTCGACGACGTGGTGGCCCGCACCGTGCGGCTGCTCGCGCAGCTCACCCGGCAGGTCGCCGTCGTGCAGTACCCGTCGCTGACCCGCTCGTCGGTGCGCCATGTGGAACTGCTCTCGCTCGCGCCGGCCCGGGCGATGCTCGTGCTGATCACCGACACCGGCCGGGTCGAGCAGCGGATCATCGACTGCCCGGGGCCGGTCGGCGAGACGGTCCTCGCTGACCTGCGCGCCCGGCTCAACAGCCGTGTCACCGGCTGCCGTTTCCCCGAAGTGCCGCCGCTGGTGCAGGACCTGGCGGACAGCTTCGACCCCGACGACCGCCCGTCGGTCGCCACGGTGCTCGCCACCCTCCTCGAAACCCTCGTCGAGGAGAAGGAGGAGCGGATCATGCTGGGCGGCGCGGCCAACCTGACCCGGTTCCACCACGACTTCCCGCTCACGATCCGGCCGGTGCTCGAAGCGCTCGAGGAGCAGATGGTGCTCCTCAAACTCCTCGGGGAGACCGCCGACGGCACCATGACGGTCCGGATCGGGCATGAGAATTTTCACGAGGGCCTCAATTCCACCTCCGTGGTGGCGGTCGGCTACGGTTCGGGCGACGAGGCAGTCGCCAAGCTAGGCGTGGTCGGACCGACCCGCATGGACTACCCCGGAACGATGGGAGCGGTACGCGCAGTGGCACGTTACGTCGGACAGATCCTGGCGGAGTCGTAGGTGGCCACGGACTACTACGCCGTACTCGGCGTACGCCGCGACGCGGGCCCGGACGAGATCAAGAAGGCCTTCCGCCGCCTCGCCCGCGAACTGCACCCGGACGTCAATCCGGACCCGAAGACGCAGGAGCGGTTCAAGGAGATCAACGCGGCCTACGAGGTCCTCTCCGACCCGCAGAAGAAGCAGGTCTACGACCTCGGCGGCGACCCGCTGTCCGCCGCGGGCGGGGGCGGCGGCCCGGGCGGCTTCGGCGCGGGCTTCGGCAACTTCAGCGACATCATGGACGCCTTCTTCGGGCAGTCCTCGCAGCGCGGCCCGCGCTCGCGCACCCGGCGCGGCCAGGACGCGATGATCCGGCTGGAGATCGAGCTGGACGAGGCCGCGTTCGGCACCACCAAGGACATCCAGGTGGACACCGCGGTCACCTGCGGCACCTGCAACGGGGAGGGCGCCGCGCCCGGCACCTCCGCGCAGACCTGCGACATGTGCCGCGGTCGCGGCGAGGTCTCGCAGGTCACCCGCTCCTTCCTCGGCCAGGTCATGACCTCGCGGCCGTGCCCGCAGTGCCAGGGCTTCGGCACCGTGGTGCCCACCCCGTGCCCGGAGTGCGCGGGCGACGGCCGGGTGCGCTCCCGGCGGACCCTGACGGTGAAGATCCCGGCCGGCGTCGACAACGGCACCCGCATCCAGCTCGCCGGCGAGGGTGAGGTCGGCCCCGGCGGCGGCCCGGCCGGCGACCTGTACGTGGAGATCCGCGAGCTGCCGCACGCGGTCTTCCAGCGCCGCGGCGACGACCTGCACTGCACCGTCACCATCCCGATGACCGCGGCCGCGCTCGGCACCAAGTGCCCGCTGGAGACGCTGGACGGCCTTGAGGAGGTCGACGTGCGGCCCGGCACCCAGTCCGGCCAGTCGATCCCGCTGCACCAGCGCGGCATCACCCACCTGCGCGGCGGCGGGCGCGGCGACCTCATCGTGCACGTCGAGGTGGTCACCCCGCACAAGCTCGACGCCGACCAGGAGGACCTGCTGCGGCGGCTGGCGAAGCTGCGTGGCGAGGAGCGGCCCACCGGGCAGTTCGCGCCCGGCCAGCAGGGGCTGTTCTCCCGGCTGAAGGACGCCTTCAACGGGCGGTGAGGACGCCGTTCGCGGGGCGGGCCCGCCGTTGGCGGTCTCCCGCCCCGGCCACCCCGCGGCACCTGGCGCGGCACCCTACGTGACACGATGACCACATGCCCGCGTTGACCGATCTCTCCTCCTACTCGGCGTACCCGATCGTGCAGGCCCCGATGGCCGGCGGCGCGTCCAACCCGCGGCTGGCGGCCGCGGTGGCGGGCGCCGGCGCCCTCGGCTTCCTCGCCGCCGGGTACAAGACGTCCGAGGCGATGTACCAGGAGATCCGGCAGCTGCGGGACGCCACGTCGCAACCCTTCGGGGTGAACTTGTTCATGCCGCAGCCCGGCACCGTCGATCCGTCCGCGGTCGAGGTCTACGCCGAGCAACTCGCCGGCGAGGCCGCCTGGTACGGCACGGCGCTCGGCGACCCGGAGGCGGGCTCCGACGACGGGTACGACGCCAAGGTGGCGATCCTGCTGGAGGACCCGGTGCCGATGGTGAGCTTCACCTTCGGCTGCCCCGACCGGACCGTGCTGGACGCGTTCGCGAAGGCCGGCACCTACACCGTCGTCACCGTCACCACGCCCGCGGAGGCGCTGGCCGCGCAGTGGGCCGGGGCCGACGCGCTGTGCGTGCAGGGCGTCGAGGCCGGCGGCCACCAGGGCACCCACCGCGACGACCCCCAACTCGACGGCACCGGTTTCGGATTGCTGTCGCTGATCACGCAGGTCCGCGAGGCGGTGCAACTGCCGATGATCGCCGCCGGCGGGCTGATGCGCGGCGAGCAGATCGCCGCCGTGCTCGCCGCGGGCGCCTCCGCGGCCGCGCTCGGCACCGCGTTCCTGGTCTGCCCGGAGTCCGGCGCGTCCGCCCTGCACAAGCGGGCGGTCACGGACCCGGTGTACGCCCGTACCGAGTTGACCCGCGCGTTCACCGGCCGCCCGGCCCGCGGCCTGCTCAACCGCTTCGTCCGCGAGCACGGCCGCTACGCCCCGGCCGGCTACCCGCAAGTGCACCACCTGACCCAACCCGTTCGCCGGGCCGCGGCCGACCTCGGCGACCCGCAGGCGATGGCGCTGTGGGCCGGGCAGGGCCACCGGCTGGCCCGGGAGCTGTCGGCGGGCGCGCTCGTGGAGACCCTGGTCGCCGAACTCCACGCCGCTCAGGGGGCCCACGCATGACCGCCCCTGTCTTCCTGGTCGGCCCCGACGCGCTCGACGGCTCCCCGGCGACGGTACGGCTCGACGGCGCGGAGGGCCGGCACGCGGTGTCGGTGCGGCGGCTCCAGGTCGGGGAGGAGATCGTGCTGACCGACGGGACCGGGCGCGGGGCGAGCGGCGTGGTCGCCGCGGTCACCGGCAAGGACGTCCTCGACGTCGAGGTGCGCGAGCCGCGCGCCGAGCCGGCGCCGGCCGTGTCGGTCACCGTCGTCCAGGCGCTGCCCAAGGGCGACCGCGGCGAACTCGCCGTGGAGACCATGACCGAGGCCGGGGTGGACGCGCTGGTGCCGTGGGCGGCGGCCCGCTGCGTGACGCAGTGGCGCGGCGAGCGCGGCGCGAAGTCCCTGGCGAAGTGGCGCTCCACCGCCCGGGAGGCCGCCAAGCAGGCCCGGCGGCTGCGGTTCCCTTCGGTCGCCGAGCAGGTGACGACACGTCAGCTCTGCGCGCTGCTCGCCGCCGCCGACTTCGCCGCGGTGCTCCACGAGGAGGGCTCCGCCCCGCTGGCCGGCGCCCGACTCCCCACCACCGGTTCCGTGGTGCTGGTGGTCGGCCCCGAGGGCGGCGTCGCCCCGGAAGAGCTGGCCCTGTTCGCGGACGCCGGCGCGGCCGCCTACCGGCTGGGCCCCACGGTGCTGCGCACCTCGACAGCGGGGGTGGCGGCGGTGTCCGTGCTGATGGCCCGAACGGGCCGTTGGTCGTAGGGCGCCCCGCGCCCCCGGGTATGTGACCCTCTTCTCGCGGAGGGAGCCGCACATACCCAGGGGCCCGGGGAACCGCGCGAGCAACCCACCACCGGGCAGGTGGTCCCTCGACCGGGGTCCAGGGGCACCCTGGGGGGTCAGGGCACCCTAGCCCTGCTTCCAGACCTGGTTGGCCGCGCCGGTGCAGTCCCAGATCTGCACCTGGGTCCCGGGAGTGGTGGACTCGTCGGTGTCGTCCAGGCACCTCCCCGAACTCGGGTTGAGCAGCGCCCCGTCGGCCTGCGGCTGCCAGACCTGCGCACCGGTCCCGTTGCAGGTGTAAAGCTGCACCTTCGTGCCGTTGGCGGTGCCCGCCGACGTGATGTCCAGGCACTTGCCGAGCGCCCGCACCGTGTTGTCGCTGCCGACCGTCCACTGCTGGGCGGCGGTGCCGTTGCAGGTGTAGACGTCGACCTTCGTGCCGTCGGCGGAGTTCGCGGCGTTCACGTCCAGGCACAGGCCCTGGTAGCCGACGAGTTGACCGGCCAGCGCCGCGTCCGCGGGCACCACCGTCCACAGGAAGGTGGTCGAGGCGCTCGCGCCCGCGCCGTCGTGGGCGGTGACGGTCACCGTGCTGGTGCCGGCCTTGGTCGGGATGCCGGTGATCGCGCCCGAGGACGAGATCGCGGTACCGGCCGGCAGCCCGGTGGCGGTGAAGGACGGGGTCTGCCCGGCGGTGGTGTCGTGCGCGGCGACCTGCACGGACACCGCGGCGCCGGTGAGGCCCTCCTGCGCGCCCGGCGCGGTGACGGTCAGCGGCGTGCCGAGCTGCGCCGACGTGACGTCCAGGGTGCCGGTCAGCGGCAGGTTGCCGTCGGAGTCGCCGACCGAGATGCCGTAGGAGCCGGTCGCGGTGGTCCAGGCGTCGGACGAGGCGTCGTAGCTGCGCAGGTTCTGCTGGGTGACGGGGAAGCTGACGGTCTGGCTGGCGCCGGGCTGGAGGTCCACCCGGGCGAAGCCCTCCAGCTGCCGGGGCGGTTCGCCGTTGCCGGCCGGTCGGCTGACGTAGAGCTGGGCGACGTCGGCGCCGGCCCGCGCGCCGGTGTTGGTGACGGTCGCGGTCACGGTGGCCGCGCCGCCCGCCGCCAGGGCGCCCACGTGCAGGTCGCTGAAGGCGAAGCTGGTGTACGACAGGCCGTAGCCGAACGGGAAGAGCGGCGTGAGGTTGTTGGCGTCGTAGTAGCGGTAGCCGACGTCGACGCCCTCGGAGTACTGCACCTGCCCGCCGGCGCCGGGCCACTGCGCGGTGGTGTGCGCGGGGACCTGGGACAGCGAGGTGGGGAAGGTCACCGGGAGGTGGCCGGAGGGGTTGCTGTCGCCGAAGAGCAGCGAGGCGATCGCGGTGCCGTCGTTCTGGCCCGGGTACCACGCCTCCATGACGCCCTTCACGGAGTTCAGCCAGGGCATCGTCACGGCGGAGCCGGTGTTGAGCACCACCACAGTGTTCGGGTTGGCGGCGGCCACCGCCGAGATCAGGTTGTTCTCCGAGGCAGGCAGGTCGATGCCGCCCAGGTCGCTGCCCTCGGACTCGAAGTCGCTGGCGAAGACCACCGCGACCGACGAGGCCGCGGCGAGCGAGGCGGCAGAGCCGGTGTCGGAACCGCTGTCGTACTTGACGCTGACGCCGCTGCCGGCCCGGGCGGTGATGCCCTGCAACGGGGTCACGGTGCCGCTGGAGTTGACCGCCGCGCTGCCGCCGCCGGCGGTCTGAGGGCTGGTGGAGGCGTCCGAGCCGATGACCGCGATCGAGGAGGTGCCCGAGCCGAACGGCAGGACGCCGCCGCTGTTCTTCAGCAGGACGGTGCCCTCGGCGGAGAGCTGGGTCGCCGCGGTCTTGTTCGCGGTGCTGGTGGCGACCGCACCCGGCGAGCCGGACGGCGCCTTGTCGAACTGGCCGAACGCGAACATCTCGGTGAGGATGCGGGTGGCCATCGTGTCGAGCGTGGCCTGGCTGACCGCCCCGGAGCCGACCGCGTTGCTCAGCGCGGTGCCGTAGTAGCCGTCGTTGCCCGGCATGTCCTGGTCCAGGCCGGAGTTGGCCGAGGCGGCGGTGGAGTGGGTGGCGCCCCAGTCGGAGGTCACGAAACCCTGGAAGCCGAACTGCCCGCGCAGCGTGCTGTTCAGCAGGTCGGGGTTCTGGCAGGCGTAGGTGCCGTTGATGGTGCTGTAGGAGCACATCACGGAGGAGGCCGCGCCCTGCTGCACCGCGTCCTGGAAGGCCGGCAGGTAGATCTCCTGCAGCGCCTTGTCGCTGATCACCGCGTCGTCCGAGGGGGTGTTGCGGTTGGTCTCCTGGTTGTAGACGGCCAGGTGCTTGACCTGGGCCATCACCCCCGTGGACTGCACGCCCCTGATGTCGGCGGCGCCCAACTGGCCGTTGAGGTAAGGGTCCTCGCCGATCGACTCGAAGGCGCGGCCCCAGCGCGGGTCGCGGTCGATGTTGATGGTCGGGCCGAGGTCGACGGTGGTGCCCTTGGCGGCCTGATCGCTGCCGATCACCTGGCCGTACGTCTGCTCGGCCGCGGTGTCCCAGGTGGACGCGACGCTGACCGGTGCGGGCAGTTGGGTGACGTCGTTCATGCCGTCGGCGACGCCGGCCGGGCCGTCCTCCAGGGTCATCGCCGGGATGCACAGCGCGGGGATCGCCGGTGTGAACCCGACGTAGCTGGAGCCGCCGGTGCCGGTGGCCAGTGCCACCTTCTGGGCGGTCGTCATCTGCGCCAGCACCTGCGCGACCCGGTCGGGAATCGGTGCGGTGGAGTGCACCCAGGGGCAGGCGTCGGCCGCGGTGGGGGCGGCCTGCGCGGTGGGGGCGGAGACGGCGCCGAGCAGGCCGGAGCCGCCGGCCACCAGGGCCAGGGCGGCGAGATACGGCGTTCGCCGTCTCACCGATGTGCGGAACGTGTGCACGATGCCTCCAAGCATCTGCCGAGGGGGGGTGTTCCGGTCGGGGTTCGGGGTCGGGGTTCGGGGTCCGGTGGGGGAATGGAAGTGCGGACGTGGAGCGTGGGGGTGGTGAGCGTGGTGCGTGGCGCGGTGGCCGACTTCGGAACATGGACGCATGCCCTACGGCGGCCGGGCGTCGTCACGGCGGCGCGGAAACGCTCCGGCCCCGCGGTCGGACCGCGGGTGGAGCGCTCCCAGGAGTGCGCGTCCACGCACTCTTTCCGTGCCGAACGGGAGAACGGGAGAACGGGAAAGCAGGGGAGCGAGAGTGCGGGGGAGCGGGACAGCGGGCGTGCGGAAGTGCTGTGCGCGAAGGGGCCGACCCGCGGTCGCCGATGACGGCCGGTCGTCTGCCCATGGTGCGGGTGTGATTGAACTCGCCTACCGGGGCGCGGTCAAGGTCTGAACCATCATTGCGCCCAGCCCTTGACCGACTGGCGCCATCCGCCCGTTTGGTTTCAAGGAGTGAAGCCAAGACGCATTCGTGGTGGACCGGTTGAGGGGGTGTCGGCTGCGGGCGGTCGCACGCAGAACGCGGGCCCGCACGACGTACGTGCGAGCCCGCGTGGAGTGCGGTGCTGCGGTGCCCGGTGGGGGCAGGCGCGGGTCAGGCGCCGCGCTGGACCGGGCCGACCAGGGTGCCCTTGGCGACCGTGAGCTTGCCGTCGGCGAAGGACGTGCCGGGGATGTCGCCGCCGGGGGCCTGGAGCGTGAACGACGCCTCGTTCGCGGCGAGGCCGTGCGCGTTGTTGGGCACCTGGATGTCGAAGTGCACCGGGTGGCCCGGGCCGAAGGTCACCTTGGTGTGCTGGCTGCCGTAGCGCTTCGTGGTGAGCTTGACGCTCTTGTCGTGGTTCGTGAAGTGCACGCCGGTGGGCGAGCCGGCCAGCGTGCAGGACTCGTAGCCGCGAGGCGCGGTCAGGGTGACGCGGTAGTGCCGGTGCCCCGCGGAGTTGGCCGTCTGGGTGATCTTCGCGAGGTGGTTGGCCGGACGGCAGGCGGAGGGGGCGGGGCTCTTGCCCTTGGCCGGCGACGCCTGCGCGACTCCCGCACCGGCCGCCCCCACCAGGGCGGCGACGGCGAGGGTGACGGCAATCTTCCGGTTGGTACGCATCAACTCGTGCTCCTCGTCTTGCTCAACGGCCCCGAGGTCTCCCCGTCGGAACCATGGTCAACTCGATTGTTGCCCGACCTCCGCGGGAAAAATGTCCCGATAGCGCCACAGTCGCGTCACCGGTACGTGGGGGTATGGCCTCATCAGGCCAGCGACTGCCAGAACGCGGCCTCGTACGCCTGCATCAGCCGCGCCGCCTCCAGCGCGGCCGAGGGGTCCTCTCCCGCGTCCAGGCCGGCCTGGAGCAGCCGGGTCGCCTGGATCTCGAAGCCGGGCGGCAGGGTCGAGAAGAACGCGAAGAACTCCACGTCGCCGGCGGACAGGTCGTGGCGCGGCGGCACGGCCTCCGCCAGACGCGCGCAATAACCGCCCCAGAAACCGAAGTTGACCAGCAGCGCCAGCGCCAGCTCGCTGCGTGTGCCCGACCCGACCAGCCAGCCCAGATAGTGCGGATAGCCCTGCGCGGCGGGCGACGGCCGCCACCCGGCCGCACCGGCCGGCGGCCCCGCCGGATCGAGCGCCGACCCCAGCCGCGCCAGCAGCTCCAACGCCCGCGTCTCGCCCTGCGCCAGGCCGAGGAACAGCTCGGCCGCGGCATCGTCGCCGCCGAACCGCGACGCCGCCAGGGCGAAGCTGCGCCGGTCGCTGCGCACGATCAACGACTCCTCCGCCACCAGGCGGACCAGCCGCTCCCGGGGCGCGGCGCCGGCCTCCACCAGCTCCACGAACGCGTTGCGCGCGGCGGCGCCGGCCAGCTCGCGCCGCGCCCGGGCGATCAACTCCTGTGCCTCGCGGTGCCGTTCGTCGAGCGATTCCACGCAAACCTCCGGAAAGCACCGTGAAAGCGGGCGGTCGGCCGGAAACCTACCCGTTCCCGGCCGCACCGACGCGGCGCCACGCTCACCCGTTCCCTGCCCTTGGGCGGTCCCTGTCCGGGGGTGGTCCGTCTCCGCGGGCTGACTACTTCCTGACGGGCAGGAGTTGGAAGGAGCGCAGATAGGCCGGGGCGGGGGAGCCGACGCCCGTCACCTCGTCGTAGCCGGGGACCGCGGCCAGCGAGGAGTCGTGGCCGAGGGTCTGGAGCGTGGTGGAGGTGCCCGCCGAATCGTCCACGCCGTTGCGGTAGTCGACCCGTACGGCAGCCAACTGCCGGTCGGCGCCAAGCGGGTGGTCGGTGACGTCGTGGAAGTCGGCGGCGTGCCGCTGGTCGTAGAGGCGGGGGTTGGCGAAGCCGATCGGGAAGCCCTGCGCCTGCTGGGCGAGTGCCTGGATGCCGGCGATCACCGGCGCGGCCAGGCTGGTGCCGCCGATCCTGAACTCGCTGTACTTCACGGTGCCGTCGGGAAAGGTCTGGGTCTGGCCGATGAGGAATCCGGTGGTGGGGTCGGCGACCGCCGCGATGTCCGGGACGGTCCGCATCGCCCGCCCGCCGCCGCCCGGCCGCGCGAGGGCGGCCGGCACCACGCCGCGCTGGTACCACGGCTGGGCCGCTCGCACGCTCGTGCCGCCGCCCGCGCCGTCGTCGAAGGTGCCCGGCAGCGAGGACCACGCGGTCCCGGCGGCGTTCAGTCGCGAGTTGTCGGTGCCCCAGCCGGTCTCCCACTGGTAGCCGTCGTCCGCGCCCACCGCGAGCGACGTCCCGCCGACCGCGGTCACCCACGGCCGCGACGCGGGTGTCTCGCTCTGCTTGGTGCCGGTCGACGCCTTGTCGTCGCCGTCGTCGCCGCTGGAGAAGTAGAAGCCGATGCCCTCCAGCGCGCCGGTGGCGAACGTCTGGTCGTAGGCCGGGTCCAGCGCCGGGTCCGCGGCGCTCTCCGGCTCGCCCCACGAGTCGCTGACGATGTCCGCGAGATGGTGGTCCACGACGGTGTTCAGGGCCGCCAGCAGGTCGGGGTCGTCGCACGAGGCGGCGCCGACGTACGTGATCCTGGCGTCCTGCGCCATCGCGTGCGCCGCCTCCACGTCGAGCGACTGCTCGCCGTACCAGCCGTCCGCGCCGCACTGGTCGGTGTCGGTCCAGGCCGGGGCGTCCACGGTGGTCAACTGGCCGGCGCGGTAGGGCGCGTCGCCGTTGCGCCGGGCGTACGTCTGGGCGTCCGCGGTCAGCGTCGGGGAGTGGTAGGCGTCCACCACCGCCACGGTCACGCCGCGCCCGGAAAGGCCCGAGCCGGTCACGCCGTACGCACTCCGCAACTGCCGCCCGGTGTAGCCCTGGACGGCGTACGGCGGGACGGCGCCGTACGCCTGCGGGACGCCGGCTGCCGAGTGGTCGCCCCAACTGGTCGAGAAAGGCGGTGCGTTGACGAAGGCGGCGGTGGGGCCGGGGAGTTGATCGCCCGGCGAGGCCGCCGATACGGCCTTGGGTGTCGCCAGGTGCGGGGTGTCCTCCAGGCCGGTCACCGTCAGCACCGCGTCGGCCATGTCCGCCGGGACCGAGGCGGCGGTGACGGGCGCGGTGTAGACGTGGCCGCCCTTGCGGTACCGGTGCAGGGTCGTGCCGAACGCGGCGCTGACGGCCTTCGGGCTGCCCTGCACGGTCAGCTGGTGCGCGTCCGCGGCCGTCACCCGGAAGCCGGCGCCGGTCAGCCAGTCGCGTACGGCGGCCTGCCGGCCGGGCGTGGCGCCGTACCGCGCCTGCACCTGCGCCGGGGTGAGGTACCGGCCGTACCCCGCCGAGGCCGGGTCGGAGACCGAACGGGCCGCCGCCTCCAGCCCGGCGTGGTCCCGGCCGGCGAGGTACACGTGCGCGGTCACGGTCGTGCCGGTCGGCGCCTGGCCCTGGTCGGCCTGCGCGGTCGCCCACGGGGGCGCGGTACCGGGCAGGCCGATCCGCCCGGCGGGTACGGCGGGTACGGCGGACGGCGCGGCGGCGTGCGCGGCGGCGGGAGTGCCCGCCACCACCAGCCCCGCGGCCAGCAGGGACGCGGTACGGGCGAGGAGCTTGCGGCTGCGTCGGCGCATGGGCGGTCACCTCTCGGTGGTGGGCGGTGCGGGCCTTCCGAAGATGCATGACCCTTTGCCGGCCGACGCAACACGGACACCGGTAGATTGCCGCGGGCGGCGGCTGAAACTTCATCAGTTCGGGTGTTCCAGCGCACCCCTGCAGATGTGCGCCGAGCCGCACATACCCAGGGGCGCGGGGAACCGCGCGAGGTACCCCCTCTATGCGCACCATTTTACCGGTAGTCCGGTCGGCTGGGCAGGGTTTTACCGCCTTTGACCTGCACGAATAATGCGCGCCGGACTTGTCTGGACGGAGGCGCCCGGAGCGTCGCGCGCTTACCGCCGGGCGCCAGGCGGGAGGGGCCGCCCGACAGCCAGCCAGCACCAGGGCCACGGTGGGCGGTCAAGGGTGAGCTTGCTCATCGCGTAGCGACGCCGGAGGCGCCCTTGACGGCCCACCGTGGCCCGTACCGTGAGAGAGAGGGCGGCCCCGGCCTCAAACGCAACCCCGGCTCCTGACCGCGTGACTCTCTAGGTCAACAGCAGGTGTCCGTGGGTGTTCATCAGGTCGCGGACCTCGGACAGGTCGTCGTACTCGCGCAACCTGTTGAGTACTACTCGCACACGTTCGGCGGTGCGGGTGCTCGTAAGGTCGCCGGACAGGTCAATGGTCCGGTGGGCCTCTTGTACTGCCTGCTCGGGTTCGTTGGCGTCAGCAAGAGCCACGGCCAGCCACGAACGGTAGAGCGCCACCTCGCGGGTATGTGTGGCGTCGTACCGACCGAGTACGTCTTTGAGCAGGGGGACTGCTCGAAGCGGCCGCCGTAGTTCGGTGAAAGCGCGAGCGTCCATGACGTCCAGTTCTTCCTGAGTCACCCAGTAGGCCCATGAGGGTGCCTCCGCGCTACCGCCGGTTTCGAGCGCGTCATGAGCGTCGCCAAGTGCCTGGATGGCGGGCTGTGCCTCCCCGGCCTTCGCGTGGGCCCATGCCACCCGATCGAAGAACAGGGCACGCGTCTTGGCGGGGGCGTTCGGTCCGGCTTCCTCGACGGCCGCGTGCGCCAAGTCGATTCCCTCGCGCTCCCTGCCGGTGTTCGAGTGCTGGTAGGCGAGCGACCCTGCGAGGTTGGCGACAAGCGGCTTGTCGTCAGCTTGTCGTGCGGCGGAGATACCGAGTGAGTAGGCCCGTTCCGCGTCAGCGTGGCGTCCGGCGTCCGACGCGATCCAACCTGCAATCTGCGCAAGCTCCCCAATCTGCACGAGGAGTGCACGACTGGTGGCCTCGCTGAACGTCGCCTCTTGGTGCAGGCGGACGGCGGCGTGCAGTTCTCGGAAGGCAGGTTCGATCAGGTCGCCACCGGCCAATACGTCATCAGCCAAGCGCAGGGCATGGACCCGAGCGCCAAGGTCGGCAACGGCTTCGGCGCCGATACGGCGGCCACCGGGGGCCTGCAACGGGGCCATGAGGTCACCGTCAGGCAGCAGCTCGGCCAGTGTGGCGGATGGGCCCGGGAGGACACCCCCCGCAGCGTTACGGGCGTACGCGGCGGCTCGCTCCATCTCGGGTGCCGGTACCCCGAGCGCCTGTGCCAGAAAGGGCAGCCACGTCTCGGGAATGCGCTCGCCACGCTCCCAGCGGGATACCTCGTTGCGGGTGATCGACTGTGTTCCCGACAAGTCGGAGAGCCGCGCGGCGAGTGCGCGCTGTGACTTGCCCGTCCGTCGTCGAAGCTGCGCCAGGTAGTTGCCGAACCTGCGGCGCCGTTCGCTTCCGTTACTCATCTGGCCCCCTTCGTCACCATTCTGGCCCCTCCCGGGCCCCCTGTCTGGTTCCTCACCTGATCGAGCTGGGCCGCTTCGATAGACAGCAGACCCCGGCGACCGCGCGAACGGCCCCGGGGCATGGCCGATCCGGAACTCAAGGAGCAGATCGACATGCAAGAAACTACAGCGTCTGCCGGTGTGCCTGGGGGCGATCCCCCTCGCCTGGCGTTCGGGGCACTGCTCAGGGAAGCGGAACAAGTCGTTGACGCCGCCTCACTGCTGTCCACTTCCGAACTGTCCACCGTCACCGAGCGGATGCGAACCGTACTCGGCGAGCTGATCCCCATCGTTGAGGCCATGGCGCTGCGCTGCCCGAATGGGAC
This sequence comes from Streptomyces sp. NBC_00448, assembly GCF_036014115.1. Classification (NCBI taxonomy): domain Bacteria; kingdom Bacillati; phylum Actinomycetota; class Actinomycetes; order Kitasatosporales; family Streptomycetaceae; genus Streptomyces; species Streptomyces sp. NBC_00448. The sequence continues at coordinate 3,243,578 of NZ_CP107913.1, read as the reverse complement.
CAGCACGCAGGCAATCGCGCTGACCGGCGTTGGTGAGGCTAGGCGCCGGCTGGATGCCGGGCAGCGGTCCCTCAGCGCGGAAAGGTACGCCGAACGTACTGCGCGCTCCGTGGTGGCAATGTGCGGGATGGTCGGGCGTCTGTCGGCGTCCGGCCTTGTAGGGGCGGGCTTCGTGGAGCCGTGGACGCCCCCAAATCGTGGGCGCCTGGAGCTTGTGTCGTGCGGTCAGGCGTGGGACGCCGTGAAAGTACCGAGTCGCATCGCTCAGAGTGTGCTCACGCGCCTCGGTGAAGCGACCGGAGCGGTGATCGAAGATCCCCCCGGGCACGTTTGGTATTGGCTGGTGAAGCCGGGTACGGGGAACAGTTGGAGAATGCGCGATGTGGAGTGCCTCGGTGCAGCGGCATACCTGGTTGTGCCGCCCGCTGACCGGACTGAGGGCTTGGGCGTCCGGTGGCGTGTTGCGCTCAGTCCCGAGCAGTACCTGACCGAAGCCAAAGACCTGTACGAGGCGCTTACGGCGGAGTGGGGATCGTGATCCGGAAGTGGGGTCTGGTCCTGGCGATGGGCTGGGCTGGAATCCTCGTGCTGGTCGGTCTCGGCGTGCTGTGCGGGATTGAGATCGGGATGGTCATCGCGGGCGACTCGTACCGTCCTTGATTCGAGTGCTTCCCCTTGTAGCTCAGTCTGTAAGAGCCCGGGGCCGCACCGCACTCTCGTTCCATTCCGTGCGGACGGCCCCGACGACTCCGGTTCGACTCCGGACAAGGGGAATTCCATCCCGGTCGAGCCGATTTGGCGCGCCCGGGAGCCGGTAACCACCACCGACATCGCAGGAGAGGAAGTCCGTTTGATGTTCAACGCTGCTAGGAAGGATCGGAGAACGTGACGAGCAGGTCCAGCAACCGAAAGGGTGCTGATGGGGAGTGGCTGTCGGCGCGGATGGTCTACGCCACCGAACTGGCCGTGCTGCGCAAGCGGTCGGGGATGACCTTGGTACAGCTCGCCGGATTGTGTCGCTATGAGCAGTCGTATCTGCACCGGTTAGAGCGGGGGCAGCGGCTTGGCACGGTTGAGGCGGCTGCCGCGCTGGATCGGGTGTACAGGACGGGGACGCTGCTGGTGAAGTTGTGGCGTCTGGCGAAGCGGGAGGCGAAGGATCGGCCCTTCCTGGGGTTGGCCTCGTTGGAGGTCAATGCGGTGGGAATCCAGGAATACGCCATCAGCGCGGTGCCGTACCTGCTCCAGACCCGGGCATACGCTGAGGAACAGCTGCTCACCGCTCGCCCGCGAAGCATGGAAGAGCTGGATGCACAGGTCAGGTCTCAGCTCCGCCGGCAGGATCGCCTGATGGGCCCGAATTCTCTGCACTATCGAGCCCTGATCGATGAAGCCGTGTTGCGGCGCAAGGCACGCGATCCGAAGACCTGGGTTGGCCAGCTGGAGCACCTGGTCAAGGTCGTGAAGCGGCCCGATGTCTCGCTGCACGTGGTGCCGTTCGGGACAGGCCCCCACCACATCCGTGGTTGCTTGGAGCTGATCCTCTTCCGGGACGGTCACACCGTCGCGTACACGCAGAGCAGTTGGAGCGGGCATCTCATCGAGGAGCCGGAAGACGTCGAACCATTGCGCCTGGCGTACGACCTGCTTCGCGATACGGCGCTCTCGCCCGTCGCGTCGCTGGATTTCCTTCGCACCTTGCTGGACGACGAACGACCGCTACGCCCCAAGCCCGCTGTCTGAATCGGCGGTTCGGTTTCCCTGAACTCCCGTCCCGGTCGCGTCGAGTCTTGCAAGGGCCCCGCTTTCCCATGGAGCGGGGTGGACTCGTTGGTTTGGTCACCGGTGGCCGGGGCGGGTTCCTCTTCGAACATCACTACATAGGAAATGAGGAGGCAGGCAATGTCCGTTCGGCGTGCGCAGCGATTCATCTGCGGTCGGCGAATGCTGATTCCCGGCGGGCTGATTCGTACGGTGCTGGACGTGGCGCACGCGAGCAGTGAGTACGCATACACCCGGGAGGACATGTTCGCGACGCTGGTGTGCACGATCGAAGTGCACAAAGGGCCAGTTCACTATGGTGCGGCGCTCAATCTGCGTGGTCCGGAGGCCGGGACGTTGTGGGCGCTGTGGCGGGACGGCGGCGCGCCGAATGCGGTGATCGAGATTCCGGACTGTCCGGCCGGGCGGGAAGTGGACTGCCCGTGCAGTGAGTTCGCCGGACATCCCGGCGGCCATAGCTGGGAGTTGGACGACCCGCCCCAGACTCCCGCCGCGTTTCCGCTGTAGCGGCGACCGCCCGCTGTCCACCTGAATGACAAGGAACGAGAATCAGATGAGTAGCACGTCTTCCGTTTCGGCGGGGACCTCAGTCTTACCGGTTCCAACGCGGCGATGGACTCTGACCGCTACGGACGGGCGCACCGTGACCGGGCATCTTCCCGGGTGGGCTGGCGCCGACCCGAGCGAGCACAACGTACCCCCCGACGCGTGGGAGAACCGGATTGCCGATATCCATCTCACCCGGCGCTTTGCGGGGCACGCGGTACCTGTCTACTCCGCCACCAGCCGGGCTGCCGGACCGGTAGCGGAGGAAGCCTTCTCCTGCACGTTGGACTGCAATCCGCACGCCGAAGCGCCCGACGCCTGCGTCCCGTTGGTCAACATGCACCTGTGTGGGGAGAGTTGGTTCACCGACCTGGGCCCGGAGGACCTGACGCGGCTCGCCGCGACGTTCCGGTGGGTGGCGGACCGGCTCGACCGGGAGGTCCGGCCCGCGCTGGTGGACGCACAAGAGGACTGGAGCAAGCGTGTCGGTTCCAATGTGAAGGATGCGCCGCCTGGGACCAGCCGCATCCCTTGGCCCCCACCTCTCCCCTCCTCCTGAAGTCGTCGGATGCGCCCACCGTGCGGAGAACTCCTCACGGGTACCGGTGACCCGTCCGGTGACGGGCCCCGCCCGGCTTTCGTCGGGCGGGGCCTCTTTGCGAACGCGGGTATTTCGGTTGCTCTGTGACGGATCGTCGTTCCATGCTCATCACTCATAAGGACGAGTTACGTCCTCATGAGTGGCGGCTCGTCGTGGAACGGCGAAGGGACACCAAAGATGATCAAGAGTGTGCGCGCGAGGTTGGGTGCGCTGGTGCTGGCCGTGGTGTTGGCGATGGTGGCGTTGGTGAGTGCGGAGTCTGCCTCCGCGTCCGGCCCGATGAACCTGGGCGGCCGAGCACCCTCCGTGGTGGTGGCGGGGGCTCGGGCACCTTCGTTGGCGGCCCCAGCGAAGGGGGCGCGGGTTCAGTATTCGTCGCCCAGGGTCGGCGGTTTGCGGCTGCGTTCGCGTGGTTCGTTCGGCGGGTCGGTCAAGGGCCTGCTGTACCGGGGAGACCGGGTGCAGGTGATCGGCTACAGCGCCAACTGGATGCATGTGCAGCTTACGAAGCGCAGTGCCGGGGGTGCGCGGAAGGGAACCAAGGGGTGGGTCTGGAAGTCGTACTTGTACGGCCCGTCGTGCCGGTCGCACGCCAAGTGGCCCTGCACTGCCTGGCGTTGATCGTCGCCTGAGGGACTATGCGGTCTCCGCTGTGTAAATCGGCGGGGGCCGCGTAGCTCCGATTACGGTTCGATTATGGCCGGGAACGTACGGTAGCAGTGATGCTACTTTGGCGTTCATACGCGACGGGTTGTGCTTCCGGCATGTGCCGGGCTGCGCGAAGGGGTGCATGGCCAATGCACGGTGAGAGCGAGAACGGCGACGGTATAGATCCGTGGGACGCGAGCCTGGGCTCGATGGACTGGTCTCCAGGCGTGGATTACGTGGGTGAGTGGGCTGAGGCTCGGGGTGTTGCGACTGAGTTGCGGGAGCGGCTGATTCGCATGGGGGTGCCTGAGGCGGAGGTGACCACGGAAGCGCGGTCGGGCGCTGGTGGAGTCGGTGCGGTGCGTACGACGACTTCGGCATCGGTGGCGCGCATGCTATTGCGCGTGTTGGAACAGGTTGACAGCAGGCGTTGTGCGGGAGAACAGCCTCACGGGCAGATCGCCGCGCGCGATCCCCGGGCGACCGGGGATGGCTGGTACGGGTCAGGTCCGAGTGCGGCTTCCTGACGGCCAAGTCCGGTAGGAGGGTAGGGGGTATGGGGATGAAGGTTGTCGGACGGGCGATGCGTACTGCCGGTCGCGGGAAGGTCCGGATAGAGGAGGACGAGCGCGGCGGCCAGTGGGTGGTGTGTACCGGATGCCGTCTACGAAAGTTCGCGCCGGGGGTCGCTCCGGCGAAGTTCGCGCAGCGCAAGCATGCGGAGTCCTGCGCGAAGTAGTGGTTCTACGGCACGCCCCCTGGCTGATGGCCGGGGGTTTCGCCGTTCTCGGGGTCGGCGGGAGTGACCGCGGCCGGCGCGGGGTCGGGACCGGCCGCCAGGCCGCATGCCCGGCCATGGGCCGGCCGCGGACACGTCGCGGCGCAGCTCTTGAGGAAGTGAAGAAATATTGGACGGTGGGGCCCGGCGCCGATGGCGTCGTTCGGGCTCATCGAAGGAGTGTTCCTCGTTCCTTGCTTGGGCACGGGTCACACCTGCTGCTCTGCATCCGTGGCTGTGAGGGACGTAGCTGGGTTGGGCCCCCCGGGTGGCTGGTCCGGCCGCACGCGGCTAGCGTCCGAAGTGTTCGTCCGCTGGCCGCGCGAGGATCGGGAAGGGACAGCGATGTCGTCCGAGGTTGCAAGCCGTGAGTCGCTCACTGGGATGCCGGAGTCGTTCGTGCGGGCGGTGGGTCGGTTCGCATATGTGTGGGGCTGGCCGATGGTCTCGATGATCAACCGTCGTACCGCGCTCACGTCCGTGTCCGAGCCGGGGTTGCGGGGTGGCGTGCTGCCGAACGCGCCGCTGGGCCGGGTGTGCATGATGACCGACTACATCCCGGCCGGTCAGCGGTTCGTGGCGTGCACCAATCAGGACGTCCTGTACGGGTTCGGGTTCGGCAGCCTGGATGAGCAGCCGGCGGTTTTCCAGATCCCCGACTTCGGCGACAGGTTCTGGGTCGCGGCGGCGTGGGACCACCGCACGGACTCGTTTGCCGAGCTGGGCAAGCAGTACGGCACCAAGCCCGGTTTCTACGCCGTGGTCGGCCCGAACTGGACGGGCGAGCTTCCCGCGCAGATCACCGGGTCGTTCCGGTCCACGACGACGCTGGCGGCGTTCTGCCCGCGGGTCTTCATCGAGGACACGCCCGAGGACCGGGCGAAGGTCCTGGAGTTGCTGCCGTACGTGACGGTCTACCCGTTGGACGAGTTCGACGGGACGATGAAGAGCGACGACTGGGCGAACGTTCCCACCTTTCCCGTGCCCGATCAGGCCGGCGGTGAGGGCGAGATCCGCTGGGTCGATCCGGCGAAGTTCTTCGACCAGTTGCCGGAGGTCCTCGACACGGTGCCACCGCTGCCCGGCGAGGAGGCGCTGTACCAGCAGTTCCGTGATCTGCTCGCCGCCGCCGACGCCTCGCCGGAGATCAAGCAGGTGCTGGTCGATGTCGCGCGCGAGGCCGAGCAGGAGATCATCACGCCGCTCCTGCGCTGGGAGTACAACGGACCCGCCGCCGGGAACAAGTGGTTCTCCCCGACCGACAACTCCGCGTTCGGCACCGACTACCTCACCCGAACCGCCCTGGCGCGCTCGAACATGTTCGAGAACGCGCCGCACGAGACCAAGTACCTCTTCACGGACACCGACATCGACGGTGCCCAGCTCGACGGCTCCCGCGCCTACACCGTGCGGTTCGACGCCGGGCAGTTGCCGCCGGTGAACGGCTTCTTCTCGATGACGCTCTACAACAAGCACCACTTCTACGCCGAGAACGATCTCGGCCGGTACTCCCTGGGCACGAAGAACCCCGATCTCGAGTACGGCGAAGACGGGTCCCTCACCCTGTACGTCGGCAACACCCCGCCCGACGGCGCCCCCGCCACCAACTGGCTTCCCGCCCCCGCCGACGCGTTCTCCCTCTACCTGCGCGCCTACTGGCCCCAGCAGCCCATCCTCGACGGCACCTGGACACCGCCCCGCGTGGAGCGCACCAACTGACTGGCCAGACCCCTACTGCCAACGCTGGCCTAGGCGCGCCGGGGCTGTGCGCGGGCTGCGGTGTGGGGGTAGGTGAGGTGGGCTTGGTCGGCGTCGATGGTGAGGGTTTCGAGCATGAGCGGGCGGTCGGCTCCGTGGGTGATGCGGTGAACCACGAGCAGGCATGAACTAGTTGGTGCGTGGAGGGTGGCGCGGTCGTCGGGGGTGGGGATGCGGGCGCGGATGTCGTCGGTCCAGTGGAGGGTGTGGCCTGCTGTGCTGAGTTGGGCGTAGATGGTGGTGGGGCCGGCTTCGGGGTGGGCTTGGAGGTCGGGGATCTCCTGGGCGGTGTCGAAGGGAATCACTGCGCGGTGGAGGGCGCGGAGTCCGGTGGTGGGGTCGGTAAGGATGCGGTCGATGGCGAACGCGGGTACGCCGTCCGGTTCTTGCAGGAGCGTGGAAGTGGTGCCCTTGGTGTGGATGCGGGTTCCGTGCGGGGCCTCGGTCTCCTGGAATTGGCGGTCGTAGGCGTGGAAGGTCTTGCCGGTGCGGGTGATCGACTGGTCCAGGGTGACGGTCGGCTCAGTGGCGCGCCGGACGAAGGTGCCTTTGCCGTGCTGACTCTCGACCAAGCCGAGCTGGCGTAGTTCGGCGATGGCGGCGCGCGCGGTGGGCCGGGAGACGCTGTAACGCTCCATGAGTTGAGTCTCGCTCGGTAGCAGGCTGCCGGGCTCGTATGTGCCGTTGGCGATCTCCTGGGCGAGCCGGGCCGCTACCTGCTGATAGATGGGCGTGCGGGTGATCTCGTCCGCCATGGGGTCCGGCCTACCTTCCGTTGGTGAGCGGTCATTCACTCGGCACTCGTCAGGATAAGTGCTGGCCTCGCCGCGTCAACCGATGCATACTCACTACTCATCAGGACGAGTAATAAGCGACTGAACGCAGATTGCTCGTCGGGTGCCTAGGAGAGGGGTGGGGCAGTTGCAGAGCATTCCGGTGGATACGTCGCGCTTGGGAATGATCCTGTGCGTGGTGGGTCCTGAGCCTCGGGTCAATCCCGAGACGGGGCAGGTTCGGCAGGACAGGGACGGGAACACGATCTTTGTCGTGGGGGTGGTCGTCCGGCAGGTCGAGGGCCGCCGTGCGGAGACGATCGAGGTTGCCGTGCCGGGTGAGCCACGCGGGATCGTGGAGGGGATGCCGGTCAGGATCGAGAACCTGACGGCCATTCAGTGGACGATGGGTGCCCGGTCGGGGACGAGTTTCCGGGCGACCGCGATCACGGCGGGTCCGGTTCCGCAGGGGCCGGCTGTGGCGGCTTCGGCGGGCGCGGGCCGGGGCAAGTCCGGTGCGGCGGGTGAGTCGTGATGGCTGACCAGTACGTGGCGGCTGAGCAGTTGGGCCGGGATCTGGATGCCTTGACCGGGGCGCGGTTGGTGCTGGAGACGGTGTCCGATGCGGACACGCGGGCGGCGATGTTGCGGCTGGTTGCGCAGTTGGCGCCGCAGGCGGCGGAGCGGGCTCGGGTGATGCTGGCGGCGTGGGACACCCCGGAGTGGCGCACCTTCGACGGCGCTTCCGGTTCGGGGGGTGAGGGGGCGTGATGCCGCCGTGGGCGCCGCTGGTGTTCTGGGCGTGCGTGGGGTTCGGGTGTGTGGTCCTGGTGGCGCGGCCTCAAGGGTCGTCGGGGCCGGTGTGGTTGCGGCGGCTGTCGGGAAGTCCGGTGCGCTGGTACGTGCTGGGGTTCCCGGTCATGGTGGTCCGGATGGCGGCCACGTGGCGGCGGTTGTGCATCGAGTCGGGTCTGGCGGTGACGCGTCGGTCCAAGAACGTGGTGCTCGGCGGTGACCTGTTGGTGTCGGGCAGCGAGCTGCGGCCGGTCGTGCCGCGTCTGGGCGTGCCCCAACCGACTCCGACCGGCTTGCGGGTGCGTATCCGGATGCAGCCGGGTCAGACTCCGGCGGCTTTCCTGGCGGCGGCCGATGCGATGACGCACGCGTGGCAGGCGCACGCGGTGCGGATCGTGTCGCCGGGCCGTGGCTGGGTGTTGGCGACCGCGACGGCGAGTGACCCGCTGATCGGTGGCGGGTTGGGGGTGGTGCCGCGTCCGGCACGGCTGCTGTCGGCGATGGTCGGGCGCACGGAGGACGGTGCGCTGTGGGTGCTGGATTTCCGGGTGGTGCCTCATTGGCTCGTGGTGGGGGCGACCCGTTCGGGGAAGTCCACGTTGATCGCGAGTCTGGTGTTCGCGTTGGCTCCTCAGCCGGTGGCACTGGTGGGGATCGACTGCAAGGGCGGCATGGAGCTGTCGTTGTTCGAGCCTCGGTTGTCGGCGCTGGCGCGGGATCGGGGGGAGGCTGCGGCGCTGCTGGGTGCGGTGTTGGCGGAGACCGAGGCTCGGATGGCGACCTGCCGGGAGGTGGGTGCGCGGTCGATTTGGGATCTGCCGGAGATGCTGCGGCCGGTGCCGTTGGTGGTCCTGGTGGACGAGGTGGCGGAACTGTACTTGTCGGATGGGTCTCGGGAGGGCAAGCAGCTTTCCGGGGCGTGCTCGACGGCGCTTCTGCGGATCGGCCAGCTCGGCGCGGCGCTGGGTGTGCATCTGGTGGTCGCCGGGCAACGTGTCGGCTCGGAGTTGGGGCCTGGGGTGACGGCGCTTCGGGCTCAGCTCGGCGGGCGGATCTGCCATCGGGTCAACGACGAGCAGACGGCGTTGATGGTGCTGGGCGACTTGTCGCCGGAAGCGGTCGCGGTGGCGCAGACGATCTCTGAGGACGAACGGGGCGTGGCGGTGACCACGGTCGGCGGTTCGTGGGTGCGGGCGCGGTCCACGCACACGACGGCTGAGCAGGCGCGTCAGACGGCCGTGCAGTTCGCGAAGAACACCCCGGAGCTTCCGGGGCTGGTTCACGCGATCACTGAGATCCGGGAGGCGGCATGACCGTGGCGGGCGGCTCGCTGTCCGTGGTCTTGGTACTCGGGATCGTCACCGTGTTGATCGTTCGGTCGCGTGAGGTGCCCTGGTGGCAGGCAGCGTTGGTGTTCCTGTTCGGCTTCTATGTCGCGCTGTCTCCGGCGGTGTATCCGGTGCTGGTGATCTCGCAGGCCATCGTCGGGCGTCTGTAGGGGGTGGGTCGATGTCCAATCCTGAGCCGCGTTGTCCTCGGTGCGGGCGGCCTCGAAAGCGCGGGCCGGGTGGTCGGTTGCTGCGGTGCGCTGAGTGTCGCCGTGCGCGCCGTCGTCTGGATTCCCGTACTCGGTTGGGGTCGCGTTCGCGCAGGCGTCGTCGCTGAACGTGCCCGCCGGCCTGCTCGTTGAGTGAGTTTCTGCACGTCAATGTCTTGTTGGGAGGCGTATCTCATGGCTCTTTGTCTGGTCCTGGTCGTTGGTTCGGCGGCTTGTGGGGCTGCCGGTCGTGGGAGGTCGCCGCCCTGTGGTTGTTGTTGTTGTGGGGCGTCCTGTGCAGGTGGCGGGGCGCCCTTCGTGTTTCGTGTCGGTGTTGGACCGTGATCTGGTCCGCCTCGCCCAGGAGCCGGGCTATCGGCGGTGGGTGGAGCAGGTTCGGGGTACGGGTGGGTGTGCGCGGCCGGTGTATCTGGCCGGGTCGTCCACTGCGGTGGATGTGGTGTCGGGGGTGGTGGTCCGGCACTTCGATACGGCGGCGGAGCCTGGGGGGCGGTTGGCGGTGCGGTGCCGCAACCGGCGGGCCTCGGTGTGTCCGGCGTGTTCCCGTGAGCATTCAGGGGACACCTTCCATCTGGTGCGGGCGGGTCTGGTCGGCGGGAAGGGCGTTCCGGGTTCCGTGGGCGGTCACCCTCGGCTGTTCGTGACGCTGACGGCTCCGTCGTTCGGTGCGGTGCACCGTGCGGGGTCGGACGGGTGCCGTCCCCGGTCCGGTGGCGGGTCGTGTGTGCATGGGCGGCCGGTCGGGTGCGGCCTGGTCCATGACGAGGGTGACGTGGTGGTGGGGCAACCGGTGTGTGCGGAGTGTTACGACTACGCCGGGCATGTGCTGTGGCATGCGCACGTTGGCGAGTTGTGGTCCCGGTTCTGCCGGATGGTGCGGCGGTATCTGGCGCGGGAGGCGCGGGCCCGGTCCAGTGTGGGCCCGGGGTTGTCGTTTGCGAAGGTGGCGGAGTACCAACGGCGTGGCGCGGTGCACTTCCATGCGGTGGTGCGCCTCGACGGCCCGGATGGCCCGGACGCTCCGCCTCCGCCGTGGGCGACTGCTGAACTTCTCGACGATGCCGTGCGTATGGCTGCGGCCTCGGCTCGGGTGACGCTGCCGCCGAGTGACGTTCTGGGTGAGCGGGTGTTCCGCTGGGGCGGACAGCTCGACGTACGGCCGATCCGTTCGGACCTTGGGGACGGCTCTCCGGTCTCGGATGAGGCGGTGGCGGCGTACGTCGCCAAGTATGTGTCGAAGAGCGTCGGCGACGCGGGCGGCTTCGACCGCCGGATTCGCAGCGTCGCTGAGATCGCCTTCGCTCCGGGCTCTCCTCATCTGCGGGCGTTGATGGGGATGTGCTGGCGGCTGGGCGGTCTGCCTGAGCTGGGTGATCTGCGGCTGCGGGCGTGGGCGCACACGTTGGGTTTTCGGGGGCACTGTCTGACGAAATCCCGGCGGTACTCGACCACCTATCGGGTGCTGCGGCAGGCACGGGCCGACCACCGCCAGCCTGTCGGCTCCCCGCCGGCCGATCCGTCGCGGGTGGTGGTCGTCTCCTCCTGGCGTTATGTCGGCTCCGGTCACACCCGGGGCGAGGCGGCGATAGCGGCCGGGATCGCTGAGGATCTGGCGGAGCTGCGCGTGTGGGTGCTGCCGCGCCCGGTGGGCCGGAGCCCTGATGGCTGAGCGGCTGCCCGGCCGGATCGTGGGCACGTTCAGCATGCGGCGGACCGTCGACGGACGGCCGGAAGAGCTTGCCGTGTGGCGGGCGGTCACGTCCGATGCCGGGACGGCCGAACGGATCGCGGGTGCCTTCGGCGGGCAGGTGCGGCCCTGCCCGGAGCGGGGTGCGCTGGAAGTGGTGACCGGTGTGTCGGAGATCCGGATCGTGCCGGGGCGCGCGGAGCCGGGTGGTATGCGGATGGCGTTCCGGCTGGTTGACGGCAGCGTGCCGGGATGGTTCGCGTTCTCGTCCGCTCCGTGGTCGTTGGGAGAGGTGACCACGGGCGTTGAGGGGCACGGGGACCGGGTGGGTGGGTGGGGCTCGGCGCTGCTGGTGGTCCGGGACGTGGCTATCACCACTCTGACCGGCCTGTGCGTCCAGCACCGCATGCCTGAGCTGCGGCTCTGCGCCGAACCGTAGATAGGAAAAGCCGGAGGGGCCCCGTGCCGGAACAACTCGGCGGGGACCCCTCGGCCTGCTGGCGACTATGCCGCTAGCTCAAGATCAAACGGACTGCGCGCAGTGATCACGAACCGCTCGTCGGCGCCCCTGGGGTGGACCACCACCCGCACCTCGTAGGACATCAGGATCTCCCGCCGCGCCGCGTCGTTCGGGGCTTGCTCCCACGCGTCCGCGACGGTCTGTCCGGTCGGCACCAGCCGCATTCCCGCCGGGCGCTCCGGCAGCTTCTCAAGTTCAGCGATCTCCCGGCCCATCCGCGCGTACTCCGTGCGGAACCACTTCACGTCATCCGGCGCGTCGTACAACCCCGCCCGCCGGTCGTCCCGCAACCTGGCCCGGTCCGCCTTGAGCTCCGTGATCCGCACGGCATAGCCGGTGCCCGCGTCGAACTCCTGGCGCATCATCTGACCGGTGCCGTAGCGCTCAAGGAACCACACGGTGACGGCCTGGTCGGCTACTCGCCCAGTGACCTTCGGAGCGGGCTTGCACTCGGCGGACTCCGGCCACCCGAGCAGGCGCCCCACGCAGCGGTAACAGTGCTCCCCCCGGTTGTTCCCGACGTTCGTCTTTTGGTGGCAGGCACCGCACGTCATGAGATCGGACAGCAGGCGCTCACTCTTCGGCGCCCGGGGAACCGTGCGGGCCTTCGCGGGCTGCTTCGGCGCCGTGGCCTCGATCAGCGCGTTCCGCGTCGGGCGATCCCACAGACCGGGCGCCAACCGCACCGGCTCACCATCACTGCCGATCACCGGTCGGCCGTCGTGTATCAGGTAGCCGAGTGCTGCCTCACTGATCAGGATGTCCCGCAGGACACGGCCGGTCCACTTCACCCCGCGCGGCTTACGCCCGTACATCACCGCACGGTGATCCGACGGCGCGAGCACACCCTCACGGTTCAGACGCGCAGACTCGGTGTACTTCGTGATCTTGCCCGTGCGGTCCGTGAGAATGCGCCGTGCCACGTTCCGGATCACCGGAGCGGCTACCGGGTCCAACTCGACGTGATCGACCTTCGTACCCGCGTACAGCCGAACGTACCGGTAGCCGTAACTGTTCTTCTGCTTCGGCTCACCCGCACGCCGTGCCCGGGCAGTCTCATCCCGGTTGCGCTTCTGAATGGACCGCAACTCGACCTGCGCGCCGAACGACTCCATCGACAGGCGCATCTCATCTACCGGGTCGTCCAGATTCCACGGGCCGTCGTGCCCGTGCGTGACAAGGAGCCGCCCGGTCTTGTGGATCTCCACTGCCGTGACCAGGACGTCAACCTGATTGCGGCCGATACGGTCAACCGCCGCCCCCGCGATCCCGGAGTACGGACCCATCTCGTCCCGGAGCCACGGACCCAGCGCGGGCCGCTCACGTGGGTTCGTGGCTCCCGAAACCTCCCAGTCATCGGCCCAAGCGATGATGTGACCACCGATGGACTTGACTGCGGCCTCGACCTGTTCCTGCTGCCGCTCCGGCGATGACGTGGCGTCCGTCTTCCGGCTCAGTCGGCGCACACCGACCATGCACTTCCCGCAGCCGCAGTACGCCCCCACAACCCCCATGGCTTCCATGGTCCGCCGATCCCGTCCCGCACCAAAGTGCGTTTTACGGGGCCTCCTCGCGACCAGCCACCCACACGGGGAAGGTCCCGAGAACCACGGACAGGGGCACCCGGGAGGGTCCCGCGGTGCCCCACCGCAAGGTCCCGAGAACCACGGACAGGGGCACCCGGGAGGGTGCCGCCTACCCCGGAAGGGGCGGCGCCGACTTCGCCGGGTTCGCCGCCAACGCCTCCAGGGCCATCCCGATGGCACGGTCGAGCTGGGGATCGCGCCCGGCGGCATAATCCTGCGGGGTGACGACCACCTCGACGTCGGGCTCGACCCCGTGGTTCTCCACGGACCACCCGAACCCCTCGAACCAGAGCGCGTACTTCGGCTGGGTCACCGAGGTCCCGTCGACCAGCTGGTAGCGGCTGTCGATGCCGATCACGCCGCCCCACGTGCGGGTGCCGACCACCGGGCCGATCCCGAGCGTGCGGATCGCCGCGTTGACGATGTCACCGTCCGACCCGGAGAACTCGTTGGCCACCGCCACCACGGGCCCGCGCGGAGCGTCCTGCGGGTAGCTGAAGGGGTGGCCGTACCGCGGCAGGTCCCAGCCGATGACCCGGCGGGCCAGCTTCTCCACCACGAGCTGCGAGGTGTGCCCGCCGCGGTTCTCGCGGACGTCGACCACCAGCCCCTCGCGGGCCACCTCGACCCTCAGGTCGCGATGGAGTTCGGCCCAGCCGTTGCTGACCATGTCGGGCACGTGCAGGTAGCCGAGCCGGCCGCCGGACGCCCGGTGGACGTAGGCGCGCCGGTCGGCGACCCAGTCGTGGTAGCGCAGCGCCTCCTCGTCGGCGAGCGGCACCGCGACCACGTGCCGGACCGGGCCGCCCGCGGCCGGCGTGACCGTCAGCTCGACCGGCTTGCCCGCGGTGCCCACCAGCAGCGGCGCGGGGCCGGTCAGCGGGTCGACCGGCAGCCCGTCCACCGCGACGAGGGTGTCCCCGGCGCGGACCGCCACCCCGGGTGCGGCCAGCGGCGAGCGCGCCCGGGGGTCGGAGGACTCGCCGGACAGTACCCGGTCCACCCGCCAACTGCCGTCCTCCGCACGGGAGATGTCCGCACCGAGTAGGCCCTGGCGGCGGCGCGGGTCACCGGAGCCGCCGGGGGGCGAGACGTACGCGTGCGAGGTCCGCAGCTCGCCGTGGAGTTCCCACAGCAGGTCCACGAGGTCGTCGTGGGTGGCGATGCGGTCCAGCAGCGCGCGGTACCGCTCGCCGATCGCGTCCCAGTCGAGGCCGCCCATGTCGGCACGCCAGAAGTGGTCGCGGGCGAGGCGGTGCGTCTCGTCGAACATCTGCCGCCACTCGTCGGCGGGTTGGACGGTGGCGCGCACCCGGGCCAGGTCGATGCTCGTCGAACTGTCCGAGTCGTCATCGGACTTGCTGTCCGCCGGCCCGATCCGCAGCCGCGCCCCGCTGGTGACGAGCACCTTCGCGCCGTCGCCGGAGACCGCGAAGCCGTCGGCGTCTGAGGCGATCTCCTCGACCTTCAACTGCCGCAGGTCGTAACGCTCCAGGACGGTCTCCGGCGGCTCGGCCTCGGGTGTGGCCAGCGACGCGCCGAGGCTGCCGACGAGCGGGTGCCGCAGCCACAGCACCCCGCCCTTGGCGGCTTCCAACCCCGAGTAGTGGCCGGCCTCGACGGGGAAGGGCACGATCCGGTCGGCGATGCCCTCCGCGTCGACCTTGGTGGGACGGGGCCGGTCCCGGCGGCCGCGCCGGCCCGAACCACCGCTGTCGGAGCCGCCGTTGTCGCTGTCGGAGCCGTTGCCGGAGTCACCGTCGGAGGCGTCGTCGGACTCCTCGCCGGAACCGCTGTCCGAGCCGTCGTCCGCGCCGGTGCCGGCGCTCACGCCCGCCCCGGTGCCCTGGCCCGCGGCCGGCCCCAGACCCGTGCCCGTACCCGTGCCGCCGCCGTCCCCATGCTCGCCGCTCTCGTCCCCGTCGTCGTACGGGCGGCCGTGCCGCTGCGGGCCGAACGGCGAGGGCGTGGTGGCGGCGAGCGTGATCAGGTACGGGCGGCAGGCGTTGGGGAAGGAGAGGTCGAACACGTGGGCGTCGTAGACCGGGTCGAAGGCCCGCTGGGACAGGAAGGCGAGGTGCCGGCCGTCGGCGGTGAACGCGGGCGCGAAGTCGATGAAGCGCAGCGGGGTGGCGTCCACCAGGGTCAGGTCCGCGGTGGCGGCGAGCTTGATCTGCCGCAGCGAGCCCGGCCCGGGCTGGGACCAGGCCAGCCAGCCGGAGTCGGGGGAGAAGGCCAGGTCGCTGACGTCGCCGGCGTTTCCGGCCGGTGCGGGCGCCGGTGCGGGTTCGTCGTCGCCCTCGGCCGTGGCCGTGTCGGTCGTCGGTACTTCGCGGACCTCGCCGGTCTGCGTGTCGACCAGCAGCACCCGCCCGTCGTGCGAGGCGACCGCGATCCGGTGGCCGTCCGGCGACACCTCCAACTCGTGTACCCGGCCGAGCCGCCCGGCCGCGAGCCGGCGCGGCGCGGTGCCGGCCGGCAGTCCGGTGGCCGGGGAGATCTCCAGCGCGTCGTCACCGTCCGCGTCGGTCACCCACACCACGTACTGGTCGTCGCCCTGCGAGAACACCCGCGGGTGCCGGGTGCGTACGCCCGGCTGCGCGGCCAGGACCCGGGCCGGGCCGCCCCGGTGGGTGACCCAGTGCGTGGTGCCGCGCACCTCCACCGCACTGCCCCGGCCCGTGTGGTCCGGCCGGGCGTCACCCAGATACGCGGCCGGGCGCAGCGGGTGGGGCTGCAAGTCCACCCGCTGGCCGCCGAGTTCGATCTCCAGCGGGCGCGGCTGTACGTCCTCGCCGAGGCTGTCCAGCACGTACAGGGTGCCGCCGACGGTGTACACCACCCGGGTGCCGTCGGTGCCTGCCTGCCGGGCGTAGAACCCGCCGAGCGGGGTGTGGCGGCGCAGGTCGGCGCCGTCCGGCCGGCTGGAGTAGAGCGCGCCCTGGCCCTCGTGGTCGGAGAGGAACGCGATCCGGTCGCCGACCCACATCGGGTACTCGAGGTTGCCGTCGATCTCTTCGTGCAGCCGGGCGAACTCCCCCTCGCCGGTGGGGTCGAGCCACAACTTGCCCGCGGTGCCGCCCCGGTAGCCCTTCCAGTACGCGGCCTCGCGCCCCATCGTCACCGACTGGAGCAGCAGGGCGCCGTCCGGTCCGTACGCGAGGTCGCCGAGCGGGCCGAGCGGCAACTTCCGCGCGGGGCCGCCGTCCAGCGGCAGCCGGTGCGCCCAGGTACGGCGGATCGACGCCTGGCCGGCCGTGGTCACCACCACCAGCTCGCCATCCGGCGTCCATGTCCGCACGCCGGTCTGGGCGTTGCCCCAGTAGGTGAGCCGCCGCGAGGGGCCCCCGGCCAGGTCCGCCACGTGGACTTCGGGGGCGCCGTCGCGGGCGGAGGACCACGCCACCGACCTGCCGTCGGGGGAGATCCGCGGCCGCCGGACCGGCATGTTGTCCGCGCTGACCCGCCAGGCCCGGCCGCCGTCGAGCGGCGCGACCCACACGTCGTCCTCGGCGGTGAAGACGACCAGGTCACCGTGCGGGTGCGGGTGCCTCAGGTACGAGGGGTGAGATGCGGGGTGAACAGGGCCCGAAGGGCGCGCGGAGAGCGAGGACTGCGTCACGAAGCCAGCCTAACCACGATCAACTGCGCTGAGCAGTGCCCCTCGGTACGAACCGGGGCCCCCGCGCGGAGCGCGGCCGGTCAGCACGCGCCGAGCCCGTGCACGTCGAACACGGTGCGGCCCTCCACCAACGCGGTCAGATGGCCCTGGACGCACTTGAGGTTCGACTGCCGGGTCACGTCGCCCTTCACGGAGATCTTCCGCTGGTCGTTCGTGCGGCCCACGCAGTCGACCTTCGGGTCCTTCCCGTCCTCGGTCGCGCTGCACGACAGCCACTGCACCTCGACGTGCTCCTGCTTCAGCGCCTTGGTGGCCAACTGGTCAGTGCTCACCGACACGTTGGAGCTGCTCAGCCCGTCCACGGGATCGCACGCCGCGACCGTGGCCATCACCATGGCGGCTCCCGCCACCCCGACACCCCAGTTCCTCCGGATGCGTCCCATCCCCCCACGATGCCCCGCCTTCTTCACTGCGGCCATCCCCCACACGGTGGACGTCCGCCCTTAAGGGCCGCGGTCCGCGCGGACGCCTGCGGGCCCGGGCCGGTCGGCCGGCTCACCCGCCTCACCCGCCTCCGCCGCCTCCACCGCCGCCCCCCGTGCTCGTGCGGCAGTCGGTGTGGCACGACGGCAGCGCGTAGTAGGCGATCGTGCCGAGCCCCGCCAGGATGGCTCCGACCAGCATCAGCATCGCGAGCAGGCAGCCCGCGGAGATCGACCAGTCACGTAACCTGCCCGCCCGGGGTGCGCGTTCGTCCCTCACTCCCGTGATGTGCCCAGCGGGCGCCGCACCGGAACACGCAAGGGGGGCCGCAGCGCGAGGACGACGACGGGCGGGCCGATACGATGCCAGGTGCGGGCCGGCGGACGGCGCCGGCCGCGGACGGACGAGCGGAAGAGCAAGGGGTGCCGCCGTGGCGGGAGAAGCGCAGCCGGACTGCCTGTTCTGCAAGATCGTGGCCGGGGACATCCCGGCGACGGTGGTGCGGGAGACGGAGACCACCATCGCGTTCCGGGACATCAACCCGCAGGCGCCCACCCATGTGCTGGTGATCCCGCGGGTGCACTACGCCGACGCGGCCGAGCTGGCCGCGGGTGACCCGGCCGCCGCCGCGGACGTGCTGCGGGAGGCCGGCGAGGTGGCCGCGCGGGAGAACGTGGTCGGGACCGGCTACCGGATCGTGTTCAACACCGGTCCGGGCGCGGGCCAGACCGTCTTCCACGCGCACGCCCACGTGCTGGGCGGCCGCGACCTCCAGCGGCTGGTCTGAGCCGGGCACCGGAGGCCGGAACACCCGGACCCGACCCGAACACCCGGACCCGACCCGACCCGCGACCGTACGGACCCCAGCGCCATGTCACCCCGCGAACTCGTCGTGCTCGGCACCGCCAGCCAGGTGCCGACCCGGCAGCGCAACCACAACGGCTACGTGCTGCGCTGGGACACCGAGGGCATCCTCTTCGACCCCGGCGACGGCACCCAGCGGCAGATGGTGCACGCCGGGCTGGCCGCGCACGACCTGACCCGGATCTGCGTCACGCACTTCCACGGCGACCACAGCCTGGGCCTGGCCGGGGTGGTGCAGCGGATCAACCTGGACCGGGTGCCGCACCCGATCACCGCGCACTACCCGGCGAGCGGGCAGCGGTACTTCGAGCGGCTGCGGTACGCCACCGCGTACCGCGAGACCGCCGAGCTGCGCGAGTGGCCGCTCGACGAGGACGGCCCGATCGCGGTCACCGGCGAACTCACGCTGTCAGCACGGCGGTTGTCGCACCCGGTGGAGGCGTACGGCTACCGGCTGGACGAGCCGGACGGGCGGCGGATACTGCCGGAGCGGCTGGCCGCACACGGCATCGCGGGGCCGGACATCAGCCGGCTGCAACGCGACGGCGAGCTGCGCGGGGTGACGCTTGATCAGGTCAGCGAGCCGCGGCCGGGCCAGTCGTTCGCGTTCGTGATGGACACCCGGATGTGCCCGGCGGTGCCCGAACTCGCCGCGGGATGCGACATGTTGGTGATCGAGTCCACCTTCCTCGACCAGGACGCCGGGATCGCCGAGGAGTACGGCCATCTCACGGCGGGACAGGCGGGCCGGGTGGCCGCGGAAGCGGGTGTACGGCACCTGGTGCTCACCCACTTCTCGCAGCGCTACCCCGACCCGGACGACTTCGGGCACCAGGCCCGCGCGGCGGGCTTCGCCGGCGAACTCACCGTCGCCCGCGACCTGATGCGCGTCCCGGTGCCCAAACGCCGTCCCTGAAGGGGACCTTGCCGCCGGACGGCACAGCTTCACGCCTACGGCGGCTTCACGCCCTACGGCAGGTAGTACATCGGGTTCGGCAGCTTGAACGACTTGTCCGCGTGCCCGCCCTCCAGGTCGCTGTACTGGTCGCCGAAGTTACCGACGATGTCGTAGCCCAGCGACTCGATGTGCGCCCGCGTGCCGGACTTGTACTCGATGGTCGTGCAGGTCGCGCCGCACGGCAGGTACGACGGCGGGGTGGCCGCGTTCTTCAGGTACAGGTGCGAGGTGTCGGCCGGCGCCTTGAAGCCCTCCGCGGTCAGGTTCCGAACCGTGTCGGCGCGCTGCGCCTCCGGGCGGCCGGTGATCCAGAAGACCGTGATGCCCTTCGAGGCGGCCCAGTTGACGAGGGTGTCGATGCCGAAGACCGGCGGCATGTTCTTGGTGTCCAGGTACGTCTGGTTGCTCGCCGGGGTGTAGTTGAAGCCCACCTCCAGCTCGTAGTTGTACGTCAGCAGGCTGGTGTCGTCGACGTCGAGCACGATCGCGGGCTTGCCGCTCTTGCCGTGGCCCTTCCCGCCGCCGTGGCCGTGGCCGGCGGTGCCCGCCTGCGCCAGCCAGGACTTCGCCTTCGCCTCGATCCCGGCGACCTGATGGGCGTAGTTGCTGGTCGGGGACGCCTGGTGCTCGCCCGAAGCGTCGACGGTGTCGCCGTAGTACGCCTTGATCTCGTCGACGACGTTGGTGAGATTGGGGATCTGCTTGTCGCTGCGCGGTGCGGAGTTGTCCGCGGTCGCGACGCCGACGCCGTAGAACGTGGCGCCCAGCGTCACCGCGGTGGCGGTGACGGCCAGCGCGCGGGTACGCAGGGACAGACGGGCACGGGGCATGGCGGTGCTCCTTCAAAGCTTGGTGGTGCGGCGGAATGTAGACCCCGGCATCCGAGCAGGTCAAGGCCCATCTACGCGCGTGGCGGCGCAACGCGGGTTCATCCGTGGTTTCCTTTGCGTTAACCCGCAGTTCAGAGACGCGCGGGCCGGGTTCCGCCGGTTCTCACCAGTTCGCCGCGGTGAGGATACGGCTCGCCGCCGCCGCGGAGTCGACCAGCGGATGCCGTACCAGCGCGCGCAGCGCCGCCGCCCGCGAACCGGTGGTCGCCGCCTCGATCGCCGCCCGCTCCACCGACTTCAGCGCCAGCATCAGCCCGGCCTGGTGCTCGTCGGGCGCCGCTACCGGCAGCGGCCGGGCCCCGAACGCGCCGACCTCGCACGGCACTTCCACCACCGCGTCCGGGTCCAGCGCCGAAACCACCCCACCGCCGGGCACGTTGAGGATCAGCACGGTGCGCTCGTCCCGCGCGATGGCCCGCATCAGGGCGAGCGCCACCTTGTCGTAGCCGCCGCCGTCCAGGTCGTGCGGGTCGCGCTGCCAGCCGCCGGTGGCCGCGCGGTTCTCGGCCATGTAGGTCTCCTCGCGCTCCAACCGGGCGCGCTCCCACAGCTCGTACGCCGACGGGCCGCCGCCGGCCGTGCCCGCCGAGCCGGCCTCCGTACCGCCCGCGCGGTCCGCCGCCGCGAAGAACTCCGACTGCCGCGCGTGCAGGAACTCCCCCCGGGTCGCGTCGGCCGACCGCACCGCCGCCAGCGCCTCCCGCTCGAAGTAGTAGTAATGCAGGTACTCGTTGGGCAGCGACCCCAGCGCCGACAGCCACTCCGCGCCGAACAGCCGCCCCTCCTCGAACGAGCCGAGCGCCGCCGGGTCCGCGAGCAACCCCGGCAGCAACTCCCGTCCGTCCAGGGCGAGTCCGCGCAGCCAGCCGAGGTGGTTGAGGCCGACGTAGTCGTACGAGAAGCCCGGCGCGTCCGGGTTCGCGCCCGCCGCCCGCGCGGCCCGCCGGACCAGCCCCACCGGCGAGTCGCAGATGCCGATCACGCGCGGGCCCAGTACCCGGGCCATCGCCTCCGTCACCATCCCCGCGGGGTTGGTGAAGTTGATCACCCACGCGGACGGGGCCACCGCGCGGACGCGTTCGGCGAGGTGCAGGGCCACCGGGACGGTGCGCAGTCCGTACAGCACGCCGCCCGCGCCGACGGTCTCCTGGCCGAGCACGCCCTCGGCCAGCGGGACCTGCTCGTCCCGCACCCGGCCGCCCGTGCCGCCGACCCGGATCGCCGAGAACACGAAGTCCGTGCCGCGCAGCGCCGCGTCCAGGTCCGTCTCGACCCGCACCCGCGGTCCGGGAGCCTCGCCCGCCGCCCCCTGCTCGGCCAGCACCTTCGCGATGACCCGCAGGCGCAGCGGGTCCGTGTCGTGCAGCACCAGTTCCGTGACCGTGGGGTCCCCTTGCAGGGCCCGAAACACCAGGGGCACCCGGAAGCCGCCCCCGCCGAGGATGGTGAGTCGCACGCCGTATCCGTCCCGTCTGCCCGGCCAATGTCCTCCCCGGACCTTACGACCGGTCCGTGGCGCAACCCCACCGGCAGGTGGTCCCTGAACCGACAGCACGTGGCAACCCGGTGGGTCAGGGGCGCCGCGGGAACCGACAGTACGTGGCAACCGGGCGGGTCAGGGGCACCGTGCGACAGTGGGGGGATGGACGATCATCCCGTTCTCGACCCGCTGGGAGGGCTGCGTGCGCCGGGCGACCCGGCGACGGACGTGTACCTGACGGGCACCGTCTTCCTGGACATCATCTTCACCGGGCTGGACCGCGCCCCGGTGCGAGGCACGGAGTCGTGGGCGCGCGGCATGGGCTCCAGCCCCGGCGGCATCGCGAACATGGCCACCGCGCTGGCCCGCCTCGGCCTGCGCACGACGCTCGCCGCGGCCTTCGGCGACGACATGTACGGCGACTACTGCTGGGAGTGCCTGCGGGAGGGCGAGGGCATCGACCTCGGGCCGTCCCGGCGGGTCCCCGGCTGGCACTCCCCGGTCACCGTGTCGATGGCGTACGAGGGCGAGCGGACCATGGTCAGCCACGGCCACCGCGCACCGCCCCCGGAGGGCGCCGTGCCGACCTGCCCGCCGCCGGCCCGCGCCGCGGTCGCCTCGCTCGGCGGCCGGGAGGCGGGCGAGGAGCGGTACGACTGGATCGCCGGGGCCGCCGCGTCCGGCACGAAGGTCTTCGCCGACGTCGGCTGGGACGAGACCGGCCGCTGGGACCCCGCCGACCTCGCCGGGCTGCGGCACTGCGCCGCGTTCCTGCCGAACGCCGAGGAGGCGGTCCGCTACACGCGGGCCGACGGCCCCCGCGAGGCCGCCCACCGGCTGGCCGAACTCGTACCGCTCGCCGTGGTCACCCTCGGTGCGCAGGGCGCCATCGCGGTGGACTCCGCGACCGGCCAGACCGCGGAGGTGCCCGCGCTGGCGGTGGAGGCGCTGGACCCGACCGGCGCCGGGGACGTCTTCGTGGCCGGCTTCGTCACCGGCACCCTCGCGCAGTGGCAGCTGGCCGACCGGCTGGCGTTCGCCTCGCTGTGCGCGGCGCTGTCCGTGCAGGAGTTCGGCGGGTCGCTGTCCGCGCCCGGCTGGATGGAGATCGCCGGCTGGTGGGAGCAGGCCAAGGCGTTCGCAGGTCAGGCCCCGCACCACCGCGAGGCGGTGTGCCGGTACGGCTTCCTGGAGGACCTGCTGCCGGCGGCCACCCGACCGTGGCCGCTGCGCCGAGCCGTCCCCACGATCGGCTTCCGCCCGGCGGGCGGCGCGGCCGGCGGCGCGGTCGGTGGAGCGGTCAGCGGATCAGTCCCCGGCGCGGTCGGGGGCGCGCCGGGGGGCGCACCCGGCAGCGCGGCCCGAAACGGCGAGCGCTAATCCCCTCTGCCTGCGGCGTTCCGCGTCGTACGCTTGGTACCCCAAGGCCCCCTGGGCCCATCGACCAGCAGAAGGCGGGATGAGCAGGCCCTAGCGCCGGCCCATGACTCAGACACCGACCCAGCAGCAGCCGCAGCAGCCGCATCAGGCGCGCGCGCACTTCGTCGTACCGGCCAAGCACCCCATGGTGACCGTCCTGGGCTCCGGTGACGCTCTTCTCCGCGTGATCGAGCAGGCGTTCCCGGCCGTCGACATCCACGTCAGGGGCAACGAGATCAGCGCGGTCGGCGACGCCGCCGACGTGGCTCTGGTCCAGCGGTTGTTCGACGAGATGATGCTGGTGCTGCGCACCGGCCAGCCCATGACGGAGGACGCCGTCGAGCGCTCGATCGCGATGCTCCGGGCGAACGGGACGTCGGCCGACGGCGAGGCGGAGACGCCCGCCCAGGTCCTCACCCAGAACATCCTCTCCAGCCGCGGTCGCACCATCCGCCCCAAGACGGTCAACCAGAAGCGCTACGTCGACGCGATCGACCGGCACACGATCGTCTTCGGCATCGGCCCGGCAGGCACCGGCAAGACCTACCTGGCGATGGCGAAGGCCGTGCAGGCCCTTCAGGCCAAGCAGGTCAACCGGATCATCCTGACCCGCCCCGCGGTCGAGGCCGGCGAGCGGCTGGGCTTCCTGCCCGGCACGCTGTACGAGAAGATCGACCCGTACCTGCGCCCGCTCTACGACGCGCTGCACGACATGCTGGACCCCGACACCATCCCCCGCCTGATGGCCGCCGGCACCATTGAGGTCGCCCCGCTGGCCTACATGCGTGGCAGAACCCTGAATGACGCGTTCATCATCCTGGACGAGGCGCAGAACACCAGCGCCGAGCAGATGAAGATGTTCCTGACCCGGCTCGGCTTCGACTCGAAGATCGTCATCACCGGCGACATCACGCAGATCGACCTGCCCGGCGGCACCAAGAGCGGGCTGCGCCAGGTACAGGACATCCTCTTCGACGTGGACGACGTGCACTTCTCCCGGCTCACCAGCACCGACGTGGTCCGCCATAAGCTGGTCGGGCGCATCGTGGACGCCTACGAGCGCTACGACAACGCCCAGGCCGAGGAAGAGTCCGCGCGCGGCCAGGACGCCGGGCGCGGGCGCGGCAGCGGTTCCGGGCCGAAGAGAAAGTAACCACTCCACCACCATGGCGATCGACGTCAACAACGAGTCCGGCTGGGATATCGACGACGAGGCGGTCCTGGACGCCGCCCGTTACGCCCTGCACCGGATGCGCATCCACCCGCTCTCCGAACTGTCGGTGATCGTGGTGGACGCCGCCGCGATGGAGCAACTCCACCTCCAGTGGATGAACCTCCCCGGCCCCACCGATGTCATGTCCTTCCCGATGGACGAGCTGCGGCCGGGCAAGGAGGACGACGAACCCGAGCAGGGCCTGCTCGGGGACATCGTGCTCTGCCCGGAGGTGGCGAAGAAGCAGGGCGAGGAGGCGCCGACGAAGCACTCCATGGACGAGGAACTGCAGTTGCTCACCGTGCACGGCCTGCTCCACCTGCTGGGGTACGACCACGAGGAGCCCGAGGAGAAGGCCGAGATGTTCGGCCTGCAGAAGGCGATCCTGGACGGCTGGCGGGCCGAGCGCGGTGTCGAGGGCCCCTCGCCCGCGCCCACCACCCGCTGACGGCGGCGACTGCACCCTCATGGTCGTCTTCGCCGTACTGCTCGTCATCGTCGCCTGGCTCGCGGCGTGCGCCGAGGCCGGGCTCGCCCGGGTCTCCCGGTTCCGCGCCCAGGACGCGCTGCGCTCCGGCCGGCGCGGGGCCGCGAACCTCGTCGCGGTCGCCTCCGACCCCACCCGCTACCTGAACGTGGCGCTGCTGGTGCGCGTCGCCTGCGAGACGGCCGCGGCCGTCCTGATCACGGTGGTCGCCGACCGGCACTTCGACCGCACCTGGCAGGTGCTGTGCGTCGCGATCGGCGTGATGGTGCTGGTGTCCTACGTGGCGGTCGGGGTCTCGCCGCGCACCATCGGCCGCCAGCACCCGATGAACACCGCGACCGCCGCGTCGTACGTCCTGCTGCCGCTGGCCCGGGTGATGGGGCCGGTGCCGGGGCTGCTGATCCTGCTGGGCAACGCGCTCACGCCCGGCAAGGGCTTCAAGCGCGGGCCGTTCGCGAGCGAGGCGGAGCTGCGGGCGGCCGTGGACCTCGCCGAGTCCGAGTCGCTGATCGAGGACGAGGAGCGCCGGATGGTGCACTCGGTCTTCGAGTTGGGCGACACGATCGTGCGCGAGGTGATGGTGCCGCGTACCGAACTCGTGATGATCGAACGCTTCAAGACGGTCCGTCAGGGGATGACGCTGGCGCTGCGCAGCGGCTTCTCCCGGATTCCGGTGACCGGGGAGAGCGAGGACGACGTGGTCGGCTTCGTCTACCTCAAGGACCTGGCGCGGCGGGTGCACATCAACCGCGATGCCGAGTCCGACCCGGTCTCCTCGCTGATCCGGCCGGCCTTCTTCGTGCCCGACACCAAGAACGCCGGGGACCTGCTGCGCGAGATGCAGCAGCAGCGCAACCACGTCGCGGTCGTGGTCGACGAGTACGGCGGCACCGCCGGCATCGTGACGATCGAGGACATCCTGGAGGAGATCGTCGGGGAGATCACCGACGAGTACGACCGGGAGACACCGCCGGTGGAGCGGCTGGGCGGCGGCCGGTTCCGGGTCACCGCGCGGCTGGACATCGGCGACCTCGGCGAGTTGTACGGCGTGCCGCTCGACGACGACGACGTGGAGACGGTCGGCGGCCTGCTGGCGAAGGCGCTGGGCCGGGTGCCGATCCCGGGCGCGGTCGCGGTGGTGCCGCTGCCGGTGGACGCGTCGGCGGTCGGACCGGACGGTACGGTCGCGCTGCGGCTGACCGCGGAGACGCAGGCGGGACGGCGGAACCGGATCGGCACGGTGCTGGTGGAGCCGGTGAGCGGTGCGGAGGCGTCGGGGGCGACGCGGGTCGCGGGCCACCCGGAGCCGGGCGCGGCGGGGCGTGGCGAGGGGGCGCTCGGCGGCGATCGGTAATTTCGACAAGTAAATTCAACAAGTTGCTTGTCGAGCTGTTACGGTGGCGGTCATGCGCCCACATGACCCCGCCGGCACCCCCGTGCCGGTTTCCGACGGCACCGCCCCGGCCGGCTCCACGCCCGCCGGCGGCACCGCGGCCGACAGCACGCCGGCGGTCGCCCACCGGCTCAGCGTGGCCATCACCCGCCTCCGCTCGCGCCTGCGGGTGGAGGCGGGACTGCACGGCACCGGACTGTCGATCTCGCAGCTCGCGGTGCTGGGCAGCGTGGTGCACGACGGTCCGGTCACCGCGGCCTGGCTGGCCACCACCCAGCACGTGAGCCCGCAGTCCATCGCCCAGAACCTGGCCGTACTCAAGGCGGCCGGCCTGGTGCGGGGCCACCGGGACCCGGCCGACGGCCGCAAGACCCTGGTGACCGCCGAGCCGTCCGCCGCGCGCCTGCTGGACACGTTGGAGTCCTCACGGGAGTCCTTCCTCACCCGGGCCCTGGACGCGCTGGTCCCGGCGGGGGAGCGCGCTGACCTGGAGCGCACGATCGCGCTGCTGGAGCGGCTCGCGGCGGCGGAACTCGACGACGGCGAGCCGAAGGGGCCGGAAGGTCCGGAGGGATCAGACGACCCGAAGGACGTGGCGAGCCCGAAGGGTCCGGCGGAATGACGCTCCGAATACGGCAGCAGGCAGCGTCCGCGCCCGCGGGCACCGACGCTGCCGCCCCCTTCGCCTGGCGCTTCGTGACCCCGCTGTACGTGGGCTCCGCGCTCAACCCGGTGAACAGCTCGATCATCGCGACCGCGCTCGTGCCCATCTCCACCGCGCTGCACGTGTCCGTCGGCAGCACCGCGGTCCTGGTCTCCAGCCTCTACCTGGCCTGCGCCATCGCCCAGCCGACCGCGGGCAAGCTCGCGGAGGAGTTCGGGCCGCGCCGGGTGTTCCTGGCCGGGATCACGCTGGTGCTGCTCGGCGGTGTGCTCGGCGGCTTCGCCACCGACCTGGCGACGCTCACCGTGGCGCGGGTGCTGATCGGCGTCGGCACGTCCGCGGGCTTCCCCTCGGCGATGGTGCTGATCCGGCGGCGGGCCGCCGCCGCGGGCCTGGCCGAGCCGCCCGGCGCGGTGCTCGGCGGGATCGCGATCGCCGGGATGGCCACCACAGCGGTGGGACCTCCGCTCGGCGGCGTCCTGGTCGGCGCGCTCGGCTGGCACTGGGCGTTCCTGATCAACGTGCCCGTCACCGCCGTCGCGTTCGTGATGACGTTGTGCTGGGTGCCGGCCGACCCGCCCGCCACCGGACCGCGCCGCGGTGCGCGGCAGATCGCCGCCCGGATCGACCTGCCCGGCATGGTCGGCTTCGGCGGGTTCATGACCGCGCTGATGGTCTTCCTGATGGACCTGCCGGACCTCGACTGGATCGCGCTCGCCGTCGCCGTGCTGCTGGTGGGGCCGCTCGTGTGGTGGGAACTGCGCACCCCCACCCCCTTCTTCGACATCCGCGGCCTCGGTGCCAACGCGGCCCTCACCCGGACCTACCTGCGCACCTCGCTCACCTTGCTGGGCACCTACACCGTGATGTACGGGCTCACCCAGTGGCTGGAGGCCGGCCGGGGGCTGTCCACCGAGGAGGCGGGGCTGCTGCTCCTGCCGATGGGCGCGCTGTCCGCGCTCGTCTCGCGGCCGCTGTCCCGGCGCAACCTCGTCCGCGGGCCGCTGGTCACCGCCGCGGTCGCCATGCTGGCCGGCTCGCTGGGCATCCTCGCGCTGACCGCGCACAGCCCGGTCGCCCTGGTGGTGGCCGTCACCCTCGTCTTCGGCCTGTGCGTCGGCACCGCCACCGTCAGCAACCAGACCGCGCTCTACACGCAGTCGCCGCCCGAGCAGATCGGTACCGCCTCCGGGCTGTTCCGCACCTTCGGCTACCTCGGCTCCATCGTCTCCGCCACCATCACCGGGCTCGCCTTCAAGCACGGCGCCACCGACTCCGGGCTGCACGCGGCGGCGATCATCCTCATCGGCGCGGGCGCCGCGGTCCTCGCGATGACCCTTCTGGACCGCGGCCTGACCCGGAAGTCGTAGCGGGTGGCGGCGTGTTCGGGCTTCACGCGGCGCCGCGGGCGGGCTCCGGGGCGTCGGCCGGGGCGTCGGCCGGGTCGGCGGCCGCCGAGGTGCCGCGGGCGGCGCGGGGGAGGAGCAGCGGGGTGGCGAGGACGAGGACTCCGGCGGCGCCGATCGCCAGGCGCGGTGAGGTGAGGGCCGCCAGCAGGCCCCACAGGGCGGTCATGGCCGCGACGGTGAGGTTGCTGCTGACCGTCCACGCCGACAGCGTGCGGGCGACGCGGTCCGTCGCGGTCTGCTCCAGCCGGTAGGTGGCGAGCACCGGGTTGAACACGCCGATGCAGGTGACCAGGCCGAACTGCACGACGACCACGAGCACGATCCCGGCGATCCCGGGCCGGAGGAACGCCAGCCACAGCGGCCAGCACGCGCGCAGCGTGCCCGAGACGAGCAGGACGCGGTGCTGCCCGAACCGCGCGACCAGCCGCCGGGACATCCGCGCCCCGATCAGGCCGCCGACGCAAGGCAGCGCGAAGGCGAGGCCGTACTGCCAGGGGGCGAAGCCGAGCCGGCCGAGCATGAGGACGGCGAGCAGAGGTTCGGTGGCCAGCAGCAGGGCGTTCATCAGGAGCGTGTTGAGGAAGAGCCGGCACAGCGTCGGGTGGCCGAGGATGTGCCGCCATCCGTCGAGCAGTTCGGCGATCCGCGAGCGGGGCGCGGCGCCGCCCTGTGCGGGGACCGGCGTCGTACGGGCCCGCGGGTGCGGCTCGCTGCCGCCGATCGCGCGGACGCCGAGGGCCGACAGCAGGTAGCTGACCGCGTCGGCGACCACGGTCGTCACCGGGCCGAACAGCCCGATCGCGGCGCCGCCGAGCGGCGGTCCGATCACGGTGGCGCTCCATGTGGTCGACTCGAAGCGGCCGTTGGCGACAAGCAGGTGCTCCGGCCGGACCAGCGACTTCAGGTAGGCGCCGCTCGCCGACCGGAACGCGATCTTCGCGGTGGCCACGACGACGGACACGACGAGCAGTTGGGCGAAGCCGAGCCGGCCGCACGCGTAGGCGACGGGGATGCTGATCATCGCGGCGAACCGGACCAGGTCCATCGCGATCATCACCGGCCGCTTGCGGTGGAACTCCACCCACGGGCCGAGCGGCACCGCCGCCACCGCACCCACGGCGAGCCCGGCGGCCGACAGCGCCGACACCTCGCCCGACCCGGCGTGCAGCACCATGATCGCGAGCAGCGGGAACGCCCCGAAGCCGAAGCCGGTGCCGTAGGCGCTGACCGCGTAGGCCGCCCAGAGCCGGCCGAAGGGCCGCCCCAGCGACCGCGTCCCCACCGTTCCCGCCGCGCCGGGTGCCCTATCGTCCGCCCTGCCGTCCGTCACGTTCAGCGCACCCCTCGCCATGTCGCCCGTACAACTCCGCGTTGACCGGCGCCATGAAAGCAAGTGCGAGGACGGCAGGGCAAACAACCATCCGTCCGGCGAGCCACAACCGGGAGTTGTGCATCGATGGCCGAGGTGCCAGGCGTGACCACATGCGGCGCACGCCCGGCGATCGGCCTACGCCGTACGGACGTTGCGCAGCTCCCCGAACGGCGACACCACCGTCCGCCCGGGACCCGGCAGCGCCGCGCCGCCGCCGGCCGCATCCGCCTCGACCCCGAACAACCCGGCGATCACCGCCTCGGTCACCGCGACGGCGGCCACGCTCTCCCGGTTGGACACCCCGCGCTCGGCGACGCGGTAGCGGCCGTCCGCGGTGGCCTCCATCGCCTGCCCCCACAGCCCGCCCGACGTGGCGCGATGGCCGCGCCGCAGCAGGTCCGCCGCGAGGTCGGCCCGCCCGAGCCGGCACAGCCCGTACGCGGTCGCCCCCGGCCAGGCCGCGAAGGCGCCCGCCGCGCCGTGGTCGGGCCGGTCGGACAGCGGCGCGATCGGGTCGGCCGGGTCGAGCGCCCGCATCCAGTCGCCGTCGATCAGCCGGGTCGTCACGAACCGCACCATCTCCGTGCGCCGCGCCGCCGACAGGTCACCGGTCATGTCGGCGGCCACCAGCGCGAAGTCCAGGCAGTGGCCGATGGGTTCGCTGCCCTCCGGATGCCGGATCAGCCACCGCCCGCCGCCGGCGTAGCCGTCCAGTACCGCGCGGGCCAGCGCGTCGCCGTCCTGCTCGGCGCCGGCCGCCTCCGCGTCCAGGCCGAGCCGGCGCAGCAGCCCGCCGAGCGAGCGCAGCATGCCGACGTAGCCGGCATTGAACGATGTGACCGCGTCACGGTAGTTGGGCACGCACTCCAGCAACTCCCAGGCGTCCCGGCCAAGATCGACCAGCACCCCTCCGCCGAACGCCGCCGACCGCGAACGCGGCCGGTAGGCCATCGCCCGCAGATGGTCCAACACGCTGCGCCCGCCCGTGGATTCGGCGAGCAGTCCCAGGTCCCCGGTCACCCCGAGATACGCGGTGGCGGTACGGAACAGCGCGTGGTCGTTCGCGGCGTAGTGGTTGCCGACCGGCAGCAGGTTGCGGGTGTCGAACGAGTGGCAGTGGTCGTACGGTTGGCCGAGCGCCGCCACGATCCATGCCCGCATCCCGGCCGGCTCCAGCAGCGCCGCGGTGCGGGCGAACTCCGACTGGTCCCAGAAGAAGGTCGTGGTCGGCCCGAGCCGGGGCCCGCCGGTCAGGAACACCGGACCGGTCCGCGACACCTGCGTGTTGCGCAGGTACAGCGCCAGCAGCACCCCCAGGTAGTAGGTGCGCGCCAGGTCCGGGTCGGCCGTGACCAGCGCCGGAAGGTGCCCGGAGAACTCCGGGTTGCCCGGCGTGAACGCGTACGCCCAGGTGGCGCGCCACCGCTCGGCGACCTCCGCGAAAGCCGCGTCGAAGCCGGCCGCCGCGCCGTACGCCCGTCGCCGCGCCGCGTCCGCGTCCCGGGCCACGTCCAGCACGAAGCCCAGCTCGACCCGCTGCCCGGGCGCGAGCGCGACCTCCCAGCGGGCCACCGCCCGCGCGCCGTCCACGGTCAGTGCGTCGGGCGCGGCCTGGAACGCGTAGCAGGACCGGGCCGGCCCGGCCCCGTCCGTGACCAGCACCCCGCCGCCGGGCAGCGCCTCGGCCGTCCACCGCTGCCCGCCCCACCACGGCGCCGTACGCCCCGCGGCGGTGCCGTCGACCAGCAGCGTCGCGCCCTGCTCCGACAGCCGCACGCCCACCGCGTGCCAGGACCCGAGCGGCAGCGGCTCTTCGGCCACCACCAGCTCCCCGCCGATCCGCAGCGTCAACCGCCCTTCATGGAAGCCCAGTTGAGCCGAGTCCGGATGGTTGCCGTGAGTGGCGACCACCCCGCTCACCCCGGGCTGGTCCACCCGCACCTCCAACTGCAGTGCGTCGCCCGCGCCGAGCGCCACCGGTCCGACCCGCAGGTCGGTGCCGGCCCGCACGGTGTACGCGGCCACGCCGTCGCCGATCGCGGTGCGTACCCCGTTGCTCCGCTCGACCGCCAACTGCCGTACCAGGCAAGGTGCGCCGGGTGCCCGCACCCGGCCGGAGTCCGGCGCGGAGTGGTCCGGCAGCTCCGACTCCAGCAGCATCGGCGCGGTGTCCTCATCCCGTTGGATGCCGGGGATGCGCGGCGAGCCGAGCCGTATCCAGCGCTCGCCGTGCGGGAGGAGCTGCACCTGCCGGGGCCGCTCAGCCGTCACCTCGGCGCGCAGCCGCTCGGTGGCGTAGAAGTCGTGGTGGTGGCCGGAGTTCCACGGAGTTCCGTACAGCCAGCCCCAGTCGACCTCGGAGTGCGCGAACATCGCCAGCATCTCCTGCTCGACGACGGTCCGCACCGGCTCCGCCGAGTCGTTGCGCAGCGTGATCCGCCACAGCACGCGGCTGCGCTCGTACGCCATCCGCACGTCGGTCTCGACGGTCAACGGCCCCTGCTCGGCGGCGCGTTGGACGCCCCAGGGGGACCAGCGCATCCGCTGCGCGGCGAGCGGGCGGCCGTCCACCCGCAGGACCCCGGTGTGGTAGCCGCCGCTGTAGGGCGGGAACGCCACCCACGACAGCGACGCCAGGTCCGCGTTGAGGTGCGCCTGGCCCCACTGGTTGCGCAGCGACGGCAGATGGGCCAGCTCCTCGACCGGCAGCCACCCGCCGGCCAGGTCGTCCAGCGCGGGCACTCCCTCGGGCCGGTCAGGACCGCCCTCCGTCGGAACCGGAACCCTAACCGGAACCGAAGCCGTATTCGGAACAGGGGCCGGCTCGGGACCGGGGCCCGCCGCGAGCCCCACGCCGCCCGGCGCCGCGCTCACTTGGTCGATCCCGAGGTCAGACCGGCGATGAACTGCTTCTGCAGGGTGAGGTACCCGACGACCGGGATCACCCCGGCGAGGAACATGATGCCGAACAACTGGCCGTAATCCATCTGGAACTGCCCCACGGAGAGATAGAGACCGGTGGTGATGGTCTGGCCCTGGAGCGGGCCGAGGATGAACTGCGGGTTGAGGAAGTCGTTCCAGATCCACAGCGAAAGGAAGATGGTCACGGTCGCGGTGGCCGGCCGCACCAGCGGCATCACGATGGTCCACCAGATCCGCAGCCCGCCGGCGCCGTCCAGCCGGGCCGCCTCCACCACCTCGTCGGGCACCGCCCGCATGAAGCCGACGTAGACGAACACCGCGAACGAGAAGTAGCCGCCGCCCAGGTTGGACAGGATCAGCCCCGGATAGCTGTGGTCCAGGCCGAGGAAGGTCAGGATGCGGATGGTCGGCAGCAGCACCACCTGCGGCGGGATCATCAGCCCCGCGGCCAGCACCGCCAGCACCGCCGCGCGGGTGCGGGTCCGCCGCCGGGAGACGTAGAAGCTGAACGCCGAGCCCAGCGGGATCAGCAGCAGCACCGAACACACCACCACGATCAGCGAGTTGCGCAGTCCGTGCTGGAGCAGGTGGTCCGGCCGGCTGAGCGCGGTGTGCAGATTGCCCAGCGTCGGATGGAGCGGAGGCGTCGCCGGGCCGGCGACGATGTCGCCCTCCTTCTTGAACGCGTTGACGATCGTCAGATAGATCGGGCTGACGAACACCAGCACCACGATCACCGCGAGGGTCAGCCGGGCCGGACTCAGCCAGCTGCTGCGCGACCGGCCCGGACGGCCCCGCCGCGAGCGGCGCGGCATCGGGGCCGCGGCCCGGCGCGGCCGCGCACGGGCCCGGTCCGGTGCGGTGGGAACGGTCGGAACGGCGTGCACGGTCACAGGTCGACCTCCCTGCGGCGCAGGATGCTCGTGACGGACAGGGCGATCACCGCGGACAGTGCCAGCAGGAACATCGCGATGGCGGAGGCGTAGCCGAACCGGTCGGAGGTGAACGCCATCTTCACGATGTACTGCGCCGTGGACTGGGTGGCGTCGGCGGGGCCGCCGGAGGTGAGCACCTGGATGATGTCGTACAGCTTCAGCACCGTGATCAGCGAGATCGTCACGCTGATCGTGGTCGCCGGGGCGACCATCCGCAGCGTGATCATGCGGAACTGCTGGCGGGAGTTGGCGCCGTCGATCGACCCCGCGTCGTACAGCTCGCGCGGGATGTTCTGCAGCGCCGCGAGGTAGACGACGGTGGTGAAGCCGGACAGCACCCACGCCACCACGATCCCCACCGACAGCTGCGCCAGGTGCGGCGTGCCCAGCCAGTCCACCGGCTGGTGCACCACGTGGGTGCGCTTGAGCAGGTCGTTGAGCAGGCCGTCCTCGGTGAGGATCGTCTTCCACACGAAGCCGACGATCACCCCCGAGATCACCTGGGGCAGGAACGCGATGGTGCGCAGCACCCGGTAGCTCAACTCGGTCCGGTCCAGCAGCATCGCGAAGGCGAGGCCGATCATGTTGGCCACGACCGTCACGCCGACCGCCAGCGCGAGCGTGAACAGCACGCTGTCGCGCAGCTGGCTGTCGTGCAGCATCTCGGAGTAGTTGGCGAGGCCGATCCAGTGGCTGCCGGACCTGAGCGGGTTCTCGTCGGTGAAGCTGCTGCGCAGGCTCATGAAGACCGGCACGACGATGAAGACCAGGTAGAGCAGCAGACCCAACGCGGCGATGAGCCGCAGACCGAGGTCCTCGGTGGTGTCGCGCAACCAGTGCGAGAGGTGCGGGAAGCGCGAGGTGTGCGGGAAGCGCGGGGCGTCCGAGAGCGGCTGCACTGCTGTCCCCCTCCCTTCGTAAGCGGTCCGGGTGCTCATTGCGTCGACGTGCTCCACGCCTTGTCGAGCTTGGCCATCTGGCCCTTGACGTCGCCGGAGTTGAACAGCGCCTGTGCGGCGGCGTAGAAGTCGTTGTTCCCGGAGCCGGGCAGCGCGTCGTCGTTGGTCGCCCAGCCGATCGAACTCACCTTGGTGTCGGTCCTGGTGACGTAGGCGTAGGAGTCGCTGAACGCCGGGCTGACCGTGACGTGGTAGTCGGCGAGCGTCTTGTCCTTGAGCATCGGGTACGCGCCGTCGCCCTCGATCAGCGCCTTGAGGTTGTCCGGGTCCAGCGACCACGCCTGGGCGAACTTCGTCGCCTGGGCCGGGTCACCGACCTTGGTGGCGATGGCCATCGAGCCGCCGACCGCGAACGGGACCACCACCGAGCCGTCGTCCGTCGGCCACGGGAAGACCCCGATGTCGTTCCACTGGTCCTTCGGGATCGAGCCGAGGTACCAGCTGCCCATCGGGTACATCGCGGCCTTGCCCGCGTTGAAGTTCTTGATCGAGTCGGCGTAACTGACGTTGAGCGCGCCCTGCTCGAAGTAGCCCTTGGTCACCAGCGTGCGCATCTTCGTCGCGGCGGCGACCACGTCGGAGTCGGCGAACTTCACCTTTCCGGCGTAACGCTGCTGAATCCACCGCGGGTTCTTGCCCAGCACGTCCGCGCTGATCGCACCGGTCAGCGGCATCGCCGCGGCGAACGGGTCGTTGCCGCCCAGCTCCATCGGGGTCAGGCCGGCGGACTTGAGCTTCGCGTTGGCGTCGAGGAACTGCTGCCAGGTCGTCGGCACCTGTGCCCCGGCCTTCTTGAACAGCGACTTGTGGTAGAAGACCAGCGGGATGATCTGCGAGTTCGTCGGCGGGATGTAGACCTTGCCCTTGATCGCGTTGCCCTGCGGCAGCAGGAAGTTCTGGTCGACCCAGCTCTGGTCGTACGGCCGCAGCAGCCCCGCCGCGGTGTACTGCGACGGCGTGATCGACTGCAGCAGGTCGGGGAACTGCCCTGACGCCTGGAGCTGCTTGGCGTAGGAGTCGCGGTCCGTGCTCGGCGCCACCACCTGCTTGATCTTCACGCCCGGCACGTCCTTCTGCGCCCTGGCGATGGACTGCTTCCAGAACGTCGGCGTCAGCGAAGGCGAGTTGAACGTCATGTAGGTCAACGTTCCGCCCCCGTTCGCGGAAGAGCCGGAGCCGGAGTCGGAGCACGCGGTGAGGACGAGCACACCGGCCGCCACGAGCGCGGCGGCACTTCGTCTGAGCATGGCCGTACCTTTCGGGAGGGTTGGGTCGGCGTACGGCGCGGCGGCCGTGACGGCCGGTGGTCACGGGGGCACGGGGCCACGGACCACGGGTCACGGCAACTGCGGGGTACAGCGGAGGACTTGCGAGGATCGTTGAGTGACGAGGGAAGTGCTTTGAGTAACGACGGAAGGGCTGCGGGGGACTGCGGGAGGCCCGCGTCGGTGCCGCGGAGCGCTTCTGGGGCAGGCGGAAACCGGCGAGCACGGACGTGTCCCGGACCGGGGACGCTTCGGCGGTTGCCGCGTCCTGACGGCGAGATAACGTTTTCTCGCCGAGTACACTAGGGTTCCAGGACAGCAAGTCAAGCCCCTCGGTGATCACGGACGGATCTCGGGCCGACCCCGGGGGCGGGCCGTGGGCGATCGAGGAGAGGGAAGCGAAGTGGCTGGTCCTGGTGCCGCCGGAAAGCGCGGATCGTCACGTCCGCGCCGGCCCACGATGATCGATGTGGCCCGTGAAGCGGGTGTGGCGCTGCGTACGGTCTCGCGGGTCGTCAACGGCGACACGACGGTGGGCGGGGCGCTGGCCGAGCGGGTCCGGCAGGCCATCGACCATCTCGGCTTCCAACCCGACGAGCGGGCCCGGCAGTTGCGCAGTGGCCGCACCGGCACCATCGGCGCGGCGGTGCGGCACATCGCCGACGCGCACCCGGTGCTGCGGGCGGTCGACGAGACGGCGCGCGGCGCGGGCCTGACGGTCGTCGCGATGTCCACCGAGGACGACGAGGTGCGCGAGCGCGAGGCGGTGATGTCGATGTGCGGGCGCCGCATGGACGGGATCATCATCGAGCCGATCGCGGACGGTCACCAGTACCTCCAGCCCGAGATCGACTCCGGGCTGGCCGTGGTGGCCTTCGACCGGCCCGCCACCGGAGTCGAGGTCGACACGGTGCTGTCCGACAACCAGGGCGGGATCGAGCTGGCCTTCCGCCACCTCGCCGAGCAGGGCCACCGGCGGATCGGCTACATCGGGGACGACGAGCGGATCTACACCGGGCGGCAGCGCGCCGCCGCGTTCCGGGACTGCCTGCGGGCGGCCGGCGGCCCGCTCGACGGGATGGTGCACCCCGGGCCGATCACCGCCGAGCGGATTTCCGCGGCGCTGGAGCGGCTGCGGAGCGGGCCGGACCCGGCGACGGCCATCGTCACCGGCAACTTCTCCACCTCGGTGGCCGTGATCCGCGCGCTCGGGTCCGACTTCGGCGCCACCGCGCTGGTCGGCTTCGACGATTTCGGCCTCGCGGATCTGCTCAGGCCCGGGTTGACCGTCGTCGCCCAGGGTGACGTGCAGATCGGGCGCACCACGATCGAACTGTTCCAGGCGCGGCTGGCGGACCCGGGGCGCCCGGTGCGGACGGTGACGGTGCCGACCACGCTGATCACCCGCGGGTCGGGGGAGATCCCGCTCTGAGGGTTCTCAACGGAGCGGCGGCGCCGCGGGAGTCCGGTGAGTGCCGGTTGCCGCGGCTTTCGGGTGCTACGGCTTTTGGGCGGCACGGCTTTCGGGTGCTACGGCTTTCGGGCGGCATCGGCGTGCCTGGCCCAGTCCTCTTGCGCGTCCACCAGGGCGGGGCGGACTTCCTGGTCGAGGCGGTTCGCGACCCAGCGGAACGTGGCGGCGAGCCGGGCCAGGTCCTGCGGGCCGAGGTCGGTGAGCCAACTGTCCCCGCACAGGTGCAGGTTGACCAGCGGGGCGCGGGGTTCGGGTGCTTCGGCGTGCGGGTTGCAGTCCAGGGTGCAGGAGAAGGCTTCCTCGGCGACGGGTCCCGGGGCCGGGCTGGTGGCGCAGTAGACGGGGACCGTGCGTCCCGGGAAGCGCCGGGTGAGATGGATGTCGGCGAGCCGGTCCTCCCAGGCACCGGGGGGTACGTTGTGCTCGCTCGGGTCGTTCCCGGCCCACGCGGGCAGGTGGCCGGTGAGGGTGCGGCCGTCGGTGGCGGTGAGGGTCCATCGGCGAGGTGCGGTGGGTAAGGCCGAGGGCCCGGCCGTTGCGGAAGAGGTCTTACGGGTCTGCATCTCGTTCCTTGTCGATTCTTGTCGTGTGGCCGGGTTCAGGCGGGCAGAGCCGGTTGCGGTTGCGGCGCGTGCTCGGCCAGCGCGGTGCGGAGGAAGGTCAGGGTGTCCGTTGGCGTGAGGGCGGTGTCGCGGAGCAGGTCGTAGGCGAGGCGGAGGGGTTCGACGTCTTCGGGTTCTTCGACGAGGTGGCCGCTCCAACTGCTTTGGGTGTAGGCGACGGTGTGGCCGTCCTGGAAGAAGATGAGTTCCAGGCAGCTGCGGATGTGGTGGGGTCCGGTGCCGAACGGGACGACGTGCAGGGAGACATCGGGCTGCTGGGCTGTCGTGATCAGGTGTTCCAGTTGGGCGGTCCACGTCTGGGGGTCGCGGGCTTTGCGGCGCAGTACGGCTTCGTCGATCAGCGCGCGGTAGTGGACGGGGTTGGGTCCGGTGAGGCGGTCCTGGCGTTTCAGCCGTGCGGCGACCTGGGCGCCCAACTCCTTGACCCGGTGCGGGCGGACGGTGCTCAGTTGCTCTTCGGCGTAGGCGCGGGTCTGGAGGAGGTACGGCACGGCGCTGACCGCGTACTCCTGGACGCTCACCGCGTCCGCTTCCAAGGGGGCAAGTCCGAGGAACGGCTTGTCCTTCGCCTCGCGTTTGGCCAGGTGCCACAGCTTCACCAGGAGGTCGCCGGTGCCGTACACCTTGTCCAGCGCGGCAGCCGCCTCCACGGTGCCCAACCGCTGCCCCCGCTCCAGCCGATGCAGATACGACTGCTCGTAAAGGCATTTCGCCCCGAGTTCCATCAGCGTCAGCCCCGCCTGCTGCCGCCGGTAGGCCAGTTCGCTGGCGTACAACTCCCTTGCGGATAACCACTCCCAGTCGATGAGCATCTTCGTCTTGCCGTCTCCGCCGCTCGTGCTGGCCATGCGGCTCTCCTTTCCACGGTGTCGGTCGTGGTGGTATTCGGCCTGGGCGCGCGGGAATTCCGCGTGCCGGGCCGCCACGTCCCCTTGTCCGGACTCGAACCGGAGTCATCGGGCCTGCCCGCACGAATGAACGGAGAGCGTGCGGTGCTGCCCGGGCTCTTCCTGACTGAGCTACAAGGGGGAGTTCACGCAACGAGGGCAGGCCCGATCAACGGGATACGTCCACCGTCGATCCCACCCGATCCCTACTGCCGGGCAGGCCCAGCAGCGCCCCACGGCTGTCGGCGACCCGCAGCGCGTCCGACAACGCCGTACACAAGTGCGCCACCATGCCCTGGAGTTCACAGTCCCAAGGCGTCGCCTCCGCCAGCGTCCGGCGGACAAAGCCCAGCAGTTCCCGACCCATCCCGAGCTGCACCGACTCCATCTCGTCGGCCAGCCGCCACAACGCGTCACACTCATCCGACCGGAGATAGCACGCGCCGCCGTCCGGCCCCGGCCACGGCAGAAGCCGGGCGCCGCTCACCGCGGGCCCGCCCACATCCGCTCTCGCCCCGGGCGGCCACGACTCCATGAACTCGCGCATGTCGGCCTGCCTTCGTCAGGTGGTCCACGCCCCCGGACCGGTCAGACGGTCACGGGGGTCCTCAGGACGAAGACGTTATGGGCTGCTGTCACATGGCAGGGGTACAGATTGTGTCCCCTTGACTACGCTGCCAGCATCCCTATCCGCACGGCGAGTTGGGAGGCGCGCCGACGACGGTCGGGGCTCTTCGATGTGGTCTCCTCCAGCACGATCCGCTTCGCATAGCCGTTGTACTTGATGGTCTCCGGCGCGGACTCGTACGCCTTTTCCAATGTTGCCAGGGCGACGTCCGGCTGACCGTCCAACTGGAATCCGCGCGCCTCTTCGATACGGTGGCGGGCGCGGCGGGGGCGGGAAGGAATCGTCACCGCATCCGCCGCCGCGGCCTGCCGGACGGACTCACCGCCGGCATGGAGTTCAACGGCCACCGTCACGGCGTGCGCCCCCATGATGGCCTGCGAGAACGACGTGACCGGGTCGTAGTACTCGCCGGGCAGGCGTTCGGCCATGGCGCGGGCCTGATCCCAGTACCGCCAGGCCGTACCCGTCTCGCTTCTCCGCGCGGCGGTGTATCCGGCCTCGAACGTCAACGCACCGGCGATGGCCAGCACCTCGTCCGGCGCGTCCGGCAGCAGGGGCATCAGATACGCAAGGCTCTCCAGAACCACCGCGTCCGCTGCCTCGAAGTGGGCCGGGCCGGCGTCCCGGTGCGCCTGCCCCGCCAGCCAGGCCGCCAGGCCGATGGCGCGCGGGTCTTCGCTCTCCTGTGCGGCCACCAGCCCACGCTCGGCCACCCGCCACAGCAGCGCGGCGTCGGGCTGGTAGGCCACGAAGAACTGGCACAGCGAGTACGTCTCGCTGAGGATCGCCTGGGCCGCCCGCCGTTCCTCTGCCCGGTCGGACTGTCGGACCGCCGCCTGCGCGTCCCGGATCAGGTCCGGCAGCAGGGACCCCACCACCTCACGATGGTTGGGCGATCTGTGCCGCGAGGCCCAGGCACGATCGAGCCGGGCTCGCAGGTGGGCAGTCGGCGGCGCCTCATGCTGCGATCCGACCGGGTAGGCATCCACAGCAGCCTTCACAGCGGCCAGTCTCGGATGCCCCGGTCCCGCGAACAACTCGACCGGGGGAGCCTGGTTGCCGGCGAGGTCCGCCAGATTTCGGACCCGCAGGATCTCGGCGATCCGCAGGATCACTTCGAGTTTCGGCGTCTTGAGTCGACCGCTTTCCACTGCCTTGACCCACGAACCGGTGAGACCCAGCAGGCCGCCCAACTGCTCACGGGTGATGCCTCGACTGTTGCGGAGAACCTGGAGCCGCTGGCCGAACGCCAGCGCATCGGTGTACGGGTCTGACGTACCGTCTGAAGGCATCAGTGCCCATCCTCTTGTGGCGACTTCGTCACTTGTCGGAACTGTCAGAGTATGGGGCGGGGCCGTTTCTCGGCACCGCGAGCACCGAACCGCGTCACGGTAGGCCCGGTGGGTGGTTGAGCCGGGCCGGGCCACCCCGTAGGGCCGCCTCGCGGTTCGGAGTGAGGTCGCCCTTTTGGGAGGACCGCAGCCCGTTCAAGCCGCCGACCGCGCGCACAGAGGCGTATTCGGCCGCGCTGCTGGAGCGTTGGCCCCACGGCTGGTCCCGAGCCCGGCCAACGATCTACGTTCAGTTTCCCAGCCAGTCACCGAAGTTGGTGAAGGTCTCCGGCATGCGGCGCCGAGCGGACTCCAGCCCGGCGTAGGTCTCCCTCACGATCGGGTGGTACCGCGTTTGCTGCGGAGCCAGCGTCCTCGCCTGTTGCAGGCTCTTGAACGCCCCTTCCGTGTGCCCGCTCCACATTTGGGCCCATGCCACCTCGGCGTGGTGGTGAGCCCGCCGGGACAACGGCCAGTCAGACGGAACGGTCATGGCGGTTGCCGTCTGGACGGCCTCCGGATACAGATCCAGTTCGGCGAGGACACTGACCCGGTGTGCGGCGACGTTCGTGGGACCGAACGAGAGCCAGTGGATTCGTTCGGCCGGTCCGGTGCGTTGGGCGATCCGTTCGGCTTCGTCCAGGTGCCCCTCGGCCGCGTCTCTGTCCTTGTCCCTGCCCGAGAGGACGGACGCACCGAGATGAAGCTGCCCGGTCAGGACGTCTCGCGTTCGTCCGGGATCTGCCTGCTTCAATGTGTTCATTCCCAGGCCGATCAGTCGTTGACCGGTGCGGTAGTCACTTGCACGCAGGTAGGCCAGCGCTCGCAGGTACTGACGCATGCCGCTGATGACCGGATCGGAGGCATGCTGAGCCGCCCACTCCATGCGGTCCAGGGCAACCGTGCACAGGTCGAAGAAGCCCAGCTTCGTCGTGACGTCGTAGGCGGTGCGGTACGTACTGGCCAGCAAGCGCCAATGCCGCTCGCTCGGACTGACGTGCGCCGCCGTCGTAGCCTCGAAGATCAGACTCGGCAGTTCTGCCGCGACCTTCTTGATGTCGGTTGCGCG
Organism: Streptomyces sp. NBC_00448; assembly: GCF_036014115.1. Taxonomy (NCBI): domain Bacteria; kingdom Bacillati; phylum Actinomycetota; class Actinomycetes; order Kitasatosporales; family Streptomycetaceae; genus Streptomyces; species Streptomyces sp. NBC_00448. Next base: position 3,202,199 of record NZ_CP107913.1, on the reverse strand, counting down.
TACCAGGGCGCACATCTCTTCGGCGTCGGTCTCCATCTCCTCGGGCGCGCGCGGTGAGATGTCCGGGTCCGGGCCCAGGTCGTAGACGTTCAGCGCCTCCCGGATCGGCTCTATCAACCCGTCGAGTTGGTCCTGCCGCAATTCCCCGAGGTACGGCTGCCCCGTCAGTTCGGCGACAGGCACCGACGACGCCCGTGCGAGGGCGCCCAACACGGAGGGGCTCGCCGGCATGACGCCTTGTTCCACCTTCGTCAGCGTGCTGTAGGCGACGCTCGACGCGTCGGAGAGCTCACGCCGCGTCAGTCCTCTGACCTTGCGGGCATGCAAGACGCGCGCCCCGGTGTGCTCTTCCGCATAGGCAGGCATAACGGTCTCCCGTTCGGCGTCGACACCAAAACGGTACCCCCGCGAACGGCCGCCTACGTGCGTGGTAGTACGGCGGTGAACTCGTGCCGGGCGATCCCGAGCAGATCCGCCGCTTGTCGGAACTGTCAGAGTATGGGTCGGGGCCGTTTCTCGGCACCGCGAGCACCGAACCACGGCACGATAGGCCCGGTGGGCTGAGCCGGCGCGGTCCACCCCGTAGGACCCCTCGCGGTTCGGAGCGAGGTCGCCCTCCTAGCCAGGCCGTCTCCGGCGGATCGTGTGGCCGTGATGGCGCCAAGCTAGTTCTCGCGGGCCGGGCTGCGCGCGTCTGCGAGGCGTTTCCGCCCCTCGGGCATGGGCAGGACCGCCAGTGCGGTGTCGGCAACGTTCCGCAGCGTCTCCGGGTCCAGGCCGGCCTTGCCTACCGCCTCGATACCGCGGACCACCGTCAGTAGCAATGCCGCCAACCGCTCCGGGTCCGCAGCACTGTCGATGTCGCCGTGGCGCTGGGCGGCGCTGATCTCCGTCCGCAGCAGGGTCAGCAGTGCTGTCACGGTCTCGGCCGACCGTCCGGCGACCGTCGGATCGTGCTGGGCCAGTTCCGCCGCGCCCTTGGCCAACAGGCACCCGCGGCGCTCGGTGTCCGAGGCGGCGTTCTCCGCCATGAGGTGCACGTATCCCGACAGCCGGGACAAGGCCTCCGCGTCCGGGCCACCTGCCAGCCGCCCTTCGGCCACCTCGACGACTGCGGTGCACCAGTCGCCGAACACGCGGTGGAACAGCTTGCCCTTGTCGCCGAACGCGCCGTACAGGCTGCCCTTGCCCAGGCCGGTCGCCCGGGCGATGTCGTCCATCCGGGTTCCGGCATATCCGGTCGCCCAGAACTGTTCCCGGGCCTGCTCCAGGACTTGGCGTTCGTCGAATGCGCGTGGTCTCGGCATGGTCCTCAGCCTAACCATTCTTGACTCGATCGTCCATTACTGGCTACGTTGTGGACGATCCATTCCACAACTGAAGGGGTTCGACATGCCAGGCGTGCTGCAGGACAAGGTGGCTGTGATCACCGGAGGGACCAGCGGGATCGGGCTGGCCATCGCCCACCGCTTCGTCCGGGAGGGCGCACGGGTCTTCGTGACCGGCCGGGACATCGACCGCCTCGAAGCGGCAGTCAAGGAGATTGGTCCTTCGGCCACCGGCGTACGATCCGACGTCTCGGTCCTGGCCGACCTGGACACGCTCTACGCGCGAGTCCGCGAGGAGGCCGGACGCATCGACGTGCTGGTGGCGAACGCGGGAGTCGTCGCGGACGCCGCGCTCGGCGCCCACACCGAGGCGAACGTCGACCTGACGCTCGCCGTCAACGTCAAGGGCCCGCTCTTCACCGTTCAGAAGGCGCTTCCGCTGCTGGCGGAGAACGCCTCCGTCCTGGTCGTCGGCTCGAGCAACAGCGTGCGGCCGAGTGAGCAACTCGAGGTCTACAGCGCCTCGAAGGCGGCGGTGAGCAACCTCGTGCACAACTGGTCCCGGCAGTCGCGGGAGCGCCGATTCCGGGTCAACGTGCTCAGCCCGGGACCCACGCGAACCCCTGGCCTGCTGGGCGCCGCGGGGCCGGACGTCGACCGGTTCGCCGAGGCCGTCGTGCCGCTGGGGCGGCTGGCCGACGCCGAGGAAATCGCCGAGGCCGCGCTCTTCCTGGCTTCGGACGCCTCGTCGTTCGTCACCGGCGCCGAACTCTTCGCCGACGGCGGCTACTCCCGGGCCTGAACGACGGCCGGTGGTGCGCATCCGGTTCCCCGCGAGGCGATGGTGCGCACTCACGGCCGTGTCAGGCGGACCTTGTGACTGCAGCGTGGACGTGATCTCAATTGGTCAGGTGCGGTACCGGCGGCGCCCCAGCAGGGCGGCTTGCTCCTGTTTGAGCCGGTCGAAGCCGTCCCGGACGTAGTGGCGCATCTCCGTCACGGGGAAGGGCTGCGGGGGCTGTTCGAGGGCAAGGTCGCCCTGCTCCCATCTGGCCACGGCGATCTCGTGCCAGGAGGCGTGCGCGTACACCTCCAGCAGGATGCGCGGCATGTGCGGTTCCAGCAGCAGGTCTGCCTTGGTGACGAGAACGTCGCGCATGGCCCGATGGTTGGGCAGGAACACCGTCGCGATCCATAGGCGCCATTCCGCCAGTTCCTCCTCGGTCAACGGCATCTCGCCCGCTCCGTGCTGCAGGGGAGATCGGCCGTCAGGGCGCGGATGCCGCTCCGAAAAGGCTTTGTACACACGGCTGTTGATCTCGGTCAGCGCGAGGAGCGGTCCGTAGAACTCGCTCAGCTGCCGGTTCACCCGCGCCAGCCGCTCTTGTCGTTGAGACAGCCGCAGACCGTTCAGGTAGGTGACGAGATACCCGACAAACGCCAGCACGACGGTGGTGATCGCTGCACCCATGGGTGGCAACGATAACGGCGCATGCCGCGGGGGACGCCCGAGGTACGCAGACTACGAGGAGGGTCGGCGATACCGGTCCAGGTCTCCACGGGCGCCGCCACGCGCGCCCCCGGCGGCACCCCGACCCCACGGTTCCGCTGCCGTCCCCTTTACAACCCGCCCGCCCCGCACCTATAAATGAACCCAGTCATTCAAAGATAACGTTATCTCGGGTCCGCGAGCCGCCTCCCGGGAACGTCTTCGGGTGTGCCGGTCCGCTTCGCCGACCGCCGGTGCCCCCGCTCCGAGCCCCCCACCTCCCCGTCCGCACACCGCTGTTCGCCCTTCCCGCGCGTGCCTGAGCGGAGGGCGCCGGCGGCGGGCGGGCCCGCGGGGAGACCGGCGTGAAGAAGCAGAGAGGGAGCAGCCTGATGAGGCTCACATCGCTTGCGAGACGAGCGGGAAGCGTGACCACCGCCGCGGTCGTGATGGGCGCCATGGTGACCACGGTGCTGTCCCGGCCGGCGGTGGCCGACTCGATCACCGCGAACCAGGGCGTGGCCACCGTCGCGCAGTACCAGGGCGTGTGGAACGCGCCACCGAGCCACCTCACCGGCGGCGACACCGTGGACGCGCCGCTGATGGGCAACGGCGACGTCGGGGTCGCGGTCGGCGGCGGCATCGACAACCAGACGTTCTACGTGGGCAAGAACGACTTCTGGTCCTCAACGAGCCACGCCATCAAGCCGCTCGGCCGGATCGTGGTGTCGGCGGGCGGCCTGGCCGGGGCGTCGTACCACGTGGTGCAGGACATCCAGCACGCCGAGGTGCGCGGCACGTACACCCTGGGCGGGCAGACGCTGGCCACGCGGAGCTGGGTGGACGCCGACACCAACCTGTTCGTCACGTCGTTCACGCTCACCGGCGGCAGCGCCCAGAGCATCGGCGTCACCCTGCAGAACGTACGGGCGGCACGCCCACCGTCTCCACCAGCGACCACGACCTCGACGCCGACGTGGTCGCCGACACCGGCGGCAGCGGCGACCCGCGCGCCCGGATGGCGATGCGCACCATCGGGCAGAGCCAGTCGATATCCGGCAGCAAGCTGACCCTGACGATGCAGCCGAACACCACCTCGACGCTGGTCGCGGCGATCGAGAGCAGCAACGACTCCGCCGACTACCAGTCCGCGGCGGACGCGTTGGTCGACAACCTCACCCAGGGCAACGTCGACGACCACAACGCCTCGCACCGCGGCTGGTGGAACTCCTACTGGTCGCAGTCCTTCGTGCAGATCGGCGACAAGGACGTGGAGAAGAGCTGGTACGGCTCCCTCTACCTGCTCGGCAGCGTGTCGCGGAGCGGGAAGTACGCGCCCGGCCTGTGGGGCAACTGGATCACCGGCGACATGAACTGGAACGGCGACTACCACACCAACTACAACTACCAGGCCCCGTTCTACGCCGCCCTGACGACCAATCACATCGCGCAGATGGACGCCTACGACCAGCCGGTGCTGGACTGGATGAGCCGCGGGCAGCAACTCGCCCAGCAGAACGGCTTCCAGGGCGTGCTCTACCCGGTCGGCATCTCCCCGAACGGCACCAGCGCCGACACCAACCTGTACAACCAGAAGTCCGACGCGGTCAACGTCGCCAGTGACATGGTGATGCGCTACGAGCAGACCCGCGACGCGACGTACGCGGCGAAGGTCTACCCGTTCCTGAAGCAGGTCGGCCTGTTCTGGCAGAACTACCTCACCAAGGACTCCTCCGGCACGTACACGATCACCAACGACGCGCCGCAGGAGGGCAACGCCTACCCGCAGACCAACAGCATCCTGTCGCTCGGCCTGGTCCACCTGCTGATGGAGGGCCTGACCGACATGAGCGCCGCGCTCGGCCAGGACGCCGGGACCCGCGCCACCTGGCAGGACATCGACGCGCACCTGGCGCCGCTGCCGACGATGACGCAGAACGGCCAGACCGTCTTCCGGGAGACCTCCACCGGCGCGGGCTGGGTCAACGACGGCAACGACATCGACATCCAGGCCGTCTACCCGGGCGGCCAGGTCGGCCTGGACAGCCCGGCCGGGCTCGTGCAGACCGCGCGCAACACCGTCGACCAGCTCACCGCGGCCTGGCACGGCGGCAACGCGCCCGCCACCTTCTACGCCGCCGCCGCCCGGGTCGGCTACGACCCCGCCACGATCCTGGCCAACCTGCACACCGAGGCCGTGGACAACTCCTACCCCAACCTCGCCGTGCACCACGGCGGCGGCGGCATCGAGAACATCAACGTCACCACCTCCGGCCTGGACGAGATGCTGCTCCAGTCCTTCCAGGGCGACGTGAAGGTCTTCGCGGACTGGCCGGCGAACTCCAACGCGAAGTTCGGCGACCTGATGGCCGACGGCGGCTTCCTGATCTCCAGCAGCATGGCGGACAACGCGGTGCAGTACGTCCGCGCGGTCAGCCAGAAGGGCGGCGACCTCGTCGTCACCAACCCCTGGCCCGGCAGTCCGGTGCAGGTGTACCGGGGCGGTTCCCACGCGGGCACCGTGTCCGGCACGAAGATCACGCTGAGCACGTCGGCGGGCGAGACGATCACCCTGGCCAGGCCCGGCACCTCCTACGCCACCGTGCAGGCCGAACTCGCCCAGCCGGTCAAGGCGGGCAGCGGCACCACCAGCACCAGCCTCTCCACCGGCTTCGAGTCCGGCCAGCCGCAGCCCACCTGGACCGACTCCGTCGACACCGCGGGCGGCGACGTCGTGGGCGTCACCGGCATCAACTCCGACTCCACCGGCCCGCAGACGGGCGTCCGCAGCGGGGAGACCTCCCGTACCGGAACGGCCGCGCTGATGTACTCCGGCAGTGCCGCCGGCAGCAGCCCGCACGCCTACCTCAAGGTCTACGACCTCAGTGCCGCACCTCTGGACATCGGCACCGCGAAGACCCTCGGCTACTGGATCTACCCCGAGTCGCACGCCACCACCCCCTGGGTGCCCGCCGGTTCGACCGAGAGCGAGTGCGTCGCCGTCGACCTGGTCTTCACCGACGGCAGCACGCTGCGCGACTCCGGCGCCGTGGACCAGAACGGCGACCAGATCCATCCCGCCCACCAGTGCGGCCGCTTGACGCCTGACGCGTGGAACCACGTGACCGTCGACCTCGCGGCGAAGAACTCCGGCAAGCGGATCGCGCGCGTCCTCGTCGGCTACGACCACCCCGGCGGCTCGGGCGGCTACCGCGGCTACATCGACGACCTGTCCATCACCTGACCCGTCAACCGGCTTTCACAGAGCGCACGTTGGCGTTCTGCCCCCGCCGACCGGCCCCCGCCGTCTTGTCCACGGCGGGGGCCCGCACGTGACGAGGAGCCCCCGTGACGTCCACCAGCCCCGTGACGTACGGCACCGCGTACGCCCCGATGCGCGACGGCACGGTGCTGCGCGCCGACGTGTACCGCCCGCCGTACGGGCACGGGCCCTGGCCGGTCCTGCTCGCCCGCTGCCCCTACGGGCGGCGCGACCCGGGGATACTCGCCCGCCTGGCCCCCGCCACCGCGGCCCGCCGCTGCTGGCTCGTCGTCCTCCAGGACACCCGCGGCCGGTTCGGCTCCGACGGCGCGTGGGAGCCGCTGGCCCACGAGTACGACGACGGCCACGACACCGTCCGGTGGGCCGCCGGGCTCCCCGGCAGCGACGGCCGGGTGGCGATGTACGGGCCCAGCTATCTCGGGCACGCCCAGTGGGCCGCGATCGAAGCGGCGCCTCCCGAACTGGTCGCCGCCGTACCGGAGTTCACCTGGTCCGACCCCGCTGACGGGTTGCTCGCGCGCGGGGGCGCCCGCGAACTCGGCCTGCCCGTCCAGTGGACGCTCGGCCTCGGCCACGAGGTGCTGCGCCGCAGGCACGCGGCCGACGCGGTCCGGCGGCGCGCCGCGCTCGCGGAACTCACCCGCGCCGAGGGGGAGTTGCGTGCCGGCCGCTGGGACCTCGCGGCGCCGGCCACGCTGGGCCTGCCCGTCCCCGGCCGGGTCGGCGCCCCGCCGCCCCGCGCCGTTCCCGCCGACCACACGGCGCTGCCGCCCGTCGCCACGCTCACCGTCGCCGGCTGGCACGACGCGTTCCTCCAGGGCAGTCTCGACAACCACGTCGCCGCCCGTGCCGCGGGCCACCGCACCGCCCTGATCATCGGCCCGTGGACTCACGAGAACCAGTCCGGCCGGGCCGAACCGGCCGCCCCCGGGGGCGTCTTCGACTTCGGGCCGCACGCGGACAGCGCGCACATCGACGGAGGCGGCTCCTTGCTGGAGCGCCAACTCGACTGGCTGGAGGCGGTGGTGGTGCACGCGGGAGTCGTGGCCCGGACGTCGCGCGACGCGGCCGAGCCGCGGAACGTGCCGGAACCCGGCGCCGGCCGGGCGCGCGGGACCCACGCGGACGCCACCGCTCTCGTCTTCGTCACCGGGGCCGGCCGTTGGCGCCGGTTCGCCGCGTGGCCGCCGCCGAGCGACCCGACCGCCTGGTACCTGCACGCGAACGGCGAACTGTCCACGCGGCCTCCTTCGGTGACAGGTACGGCCGGGCCCGGCCGGTCGTTCCGGCACGATCCGGCCGACCCCGTACCCGCCCTCGGCGGCGCGCTGCTACTGACCGAGCAGCACCCGGCCGGGCCCGCCGACCTGCGGCCGATCGAGGCGCGCCCCGACGTACTCGTCCACACGAGCGCGCCGTTGACCCGCCCGCTGGAGATCGCCGGGCGGATCAGCGCGGTGCTCACGGTGACGTGCACCGCGCCGATCGCCACCTGGGTGGTGCGGCTGTGCGATGTCGCGCCCGACGGCACTTCGGTCAACCTCGCGGACGGGATCACCCGCGCCGCCCACCCCGTCGGCCGGCCCGGTCCAGCCGGTCCAGCCGGTCCAGCCGTTCCGCCCGGTCCGATCGAGACCGCCGTGGACGTCGACCTGTGGTCCGCGCACCACGTCTTCCGGCCGGGCCACGCCCTGCGCGTGCACGTCGCCGCGACCAGTTACCCGCGCTGGCAACCCGAGCCGGGTTCCGCCGTACAGACGGTCGTGCCGGGCGCTTCCCGCCTGGTGCTCCCGTCCGTCCCCGCGCCCTGACCCGAGCGCCGCCCTGCGCCCTGACCAGGCATGTTGAACTCCCATTCCCCCCAGGCGTGTTATTTCCTCGTACGGGGCAGCCCGGCGGCGACCAGGAGGGCGGCTGCGGCGAGGACGGCCGCGTCGACGCCGAGCGCCAGGTGGAGGCCGGCGAGGAAGTGCGGGCGGGCGGCGGCGAGGGCGGAGAGCAGCGGGATGCCGATGGTCATGCCGACCTGCTGGGAACTGGTCACCAGGCCGGTGGCCAGGCCCTGTTCGTGGTCGGGCAGGCCCGAGGTCGCGGTGATGCCGTAGGAGACGACGACCAGCAGGTGGCCGACGCAGGCGAGGGAGACCGCGGCCAACGCCAGCCAGGTGCCTGCGGAGCCGGGGCCGAGCAGCAGGAGCGGGAGCGTGAGCAGCGCCTGCACGGCCAGCCCGGTCAGCACGGTGGCGCGGGCGCCGATCCGGCCGATGACGCGGGCCGCGGTCATCCCCGTGACGGCCGCGAACACGCCCTGGACGCCGAAGACCAGGCCGGTGCGGAACGCCGACAGCCCGCGGACCTCCTGGAGGTAGAGGGTGAGCAGGAAGACCACCGAGCTCATCATCGAGAACGTGGCCAGCCCGGCCAGGTTGCCGAAGGCGACGCTGCGGCGGCGCAGCATCGCCAGCGAGACCATCGGCTCCGCGGCCCGCGACTCGACCAGCGCGAACGCGCCCAGCAGCAGCGGCCCGAGCACCAGCGTGACGATCACGTCGGCGCCGCCGAAGCCGTGTTGCGCCGCGGTGGACAGCGCGTAGATCAGCGCGAGCAGGCCGCCGGTGACGGTCACCGCGCCCGGCACGTCGATCCGCGGCCGGCCCGGGTGCCGGGACTCGGTGAGCAGGCCCGGCGCGGCGGCCAGCACCAGCACGGCGACGCCCGCGAGCAGCCCCATGGTGGAGCGCCAGCCGAACGCGTCGGTGAGGGTGCCGCCCAGCACCACGCCGATGGTGAAGCCCAGCGACAGCAGGGTGCCGCTGATCCCCAACGCCCTTTCCCGCTGCGGTCCTTCGGGGAAGGTGGTGGTCAGCAGGGACATCCCGGTCGGCACGACCATCGCCGCGCCGAGCCCCTGGAGCGCGCGTGCGCCAAGGAACGCCGCCGGGTTCCACGCCAGCGTGGCCAGCAGCGACGCGACCGCGAACAGCGCGAGCCCGGTCAGGAAGAGCCGGCGCCGCCCGTAGAGGTCCGCGATCCGGCCGAAGAGCAGCAGGAAGCCGCCCGACGGCAGCGCGAACGCGGTCACCGCCCACTGGAGGTTGGCCCGGCTCATGCCCAGGTCGGCGCCGAGGACGGGCAGGGCCACGTTGAGGATGGAGAAGTCGAGCGCGACCATGAACTGGGCCGCGCACAGCACGAAGAGGATCAACTTGGCGCGTGCGCCGAGCTGTTGGCCGGGTGCTGTGGGGGTGGCCGTGGTCGTGGCCGTGGTGGCCGTGGTCGTGGCGCCCGCGCCGGTCGCCGGAGTCGCGCCGGTCCTGGCGGTCGGTGCCGAGGGTGCCGCGGGCGTCGCGGGTGTCGTGGTGGAGTCGGTTGGCATACGGCCACCCTCGGCCGGTCCGGCCGGCTGTGGGGAGCCGCGGTTTATGCTGGTGGTCGTACCACCAGCCGGGCCGACGGCCGAGGGGGAGCCAGTGGCGGGGACGACAGCGACGAGAAGCACGGCACCGGGTCGGCGGCGGCGCGAGGAGCTGCGGGAGTTCCTGATGACCCGGCGTGCCCGGGTCTCGCCCGTGGAGGCGGGCCTGCCGGAGGGCGGCCCGCGGCGGCGTACGCCGGGGCTGCGGCGCGAGGAGGTCGCGGTGCTCGCCGGGGTCGGCGCGTCCTGGTACCAATGGCTGGAGCAGGGCCGCGACATCACCGTATCCCCGCAGGTGCTGGACGCCGTCTCCCGGGTGCTGCGGCTCAACGGCCCCGAACGGCGCCACCTTTACGTACTCGCCGGGCTCAACCCGCCGCTGCCGGAGCCCGCTTCGGAGATCGACGTCTGCGCGGGCCTGTACCGCCTGCTCGACGGCTGGATGCCCTACCCGGCGCACATCATGGACGCCTACTGGAACATCGTGGCCTTCAACGAGGCCTCCGGGCACGCGTTCGGCTTCACCGCCGAGGACACCAACTGCCTGGTCTCCTTCTTCACCAACCCCAGCTACCGCGGCATGGTCGAGGACGCCGACTCGGTGGCCCCCACCGTGGTGGCGCAGTACCGCGCCGCCGCCTCGGAGTTCCCCGACGATGAGGGCTTCCCCCGGATCGTCGCCGAAGTCTCCGCGCGCAGCCCCGAGTTCGCGAAGCTGTGGGCGCGCGGGGACATCGAACCGAGCGGGCAACTGGAGAAGCGGCTCGCCCACCCGGTGGTCGGCACGTTGCACTTCGAGAGCACCCAGTTGCGGCTGCCGATCCGGGCGGACCTGATCGTCGTGATGCACAGCCCGCTCGACGCCGACACCAAGTCGAAGCTGGCGTGGCTGGCCACGCCCGAGGGCCGGCGCGGCTCGCTCACCCCGGTGCGGGACGAGCGGGCGAGCTGAACTCCTCTTCCGCGGAAGTGGATCGGCCTGCGGCAAGGCTACGGAAGGGCCTCGCCCCGGGCCCCGTGCAGGACCGCCAGCGAGTCCGCGGGGGTCAGCGCCGCGTCCCGCAGCAGGTCGAAGGCGAGCCGCAACGCCTCGACGTCCTCGGGCTCGTCGATGAGGTGCCCGCTCCAACTGCTCTGCGTGTAGGCGAGAGTGCGGCCGTCCTGGAAGACGATGAGTTCCAGGGAGCTGCGGATGTGGTGGGGTCCGGTCCCGAACGGCACGACCTGTAGCGACACATCGGGCTGCTGCGCCGCCGTGATCAGGCGCTCCATCTGCCCCGTCCACGTCTGCGGATCACGCGCCTTGCGCCGCAGCACCGACTCGTCGATCAGGGCGCGGTAGTGCACCGGGTTCGGACCCGCGAGCCGCTCCTGCCGGCCCAACCGCGCCGCGACCTGCCCGGCCAGCTTCTCGATGCTGTGCGGGCGTGCGGTGCGGAGTTGTTCCTCGGCGTACGCGCGGGTCTGGAGCAGGTACGGCACCGCGCTCACGGCGTACTCCTGGATGCTCACGGCGTCCGCCTCCAACGGGGCCAGCCCCAGGAAGGGCCTGTCCTTCGCCTCCCGCTTGGCCAGGTGCCACAGCTTCACCAGCAGCGTCCGGTCCCGTACACCTTGTCCAGCGCCGTGGCCGACTCCAGCGTGCCGAGGCGCTGCCCCCGCTCCAGCCGGTGCAGGTAGGACTGCTCGTACATGCACAGCGCCGCGAGTTCCATCAGCGTCAGCCCCGCCTGCCGCCGCCGGTAGGCCAGTTCGCTCGCGTACACCTCCCGCGCGGACAGCCACTCCCAGTCGATGACGTCCTCGTTCCCGTTGCTGCTCCCGCCGTCCATACGGCTCTCCTCTCTCTACGGTGTCCTGCCGGTGGTGGTGCCCTACGCCTCGCGTCGCACGGTGGACCGGCCGGGCCTTCGGGCGAGCGGCCTGATGTTCGCGGGCGCCGTCGTCCACTCGATCCCGCCGCCCTCGGGCCGCAGGAAGAGGAGGCCGCCCTCGGTTCCCATGTAGACGCCGTTGCGCTGACGTGGCCCGTCATCCCAGACCAGCTCGCCGAGTTGAGGCGTGTGCACGGCTCCCACCGGCTTCGGCCGAGGCTCTCTCCGGAGCATGACCCGCTCCTCTCTGTAGTGGAACCACTACCGGGAGGCGTTACTTTCCCCTAGGGTCGGGGAGTCAGCAACGTGTGAGGAGCGAACGGAAGGTCGGTGGCAGGGTGGTGAACATCAAGGAGTTGGACCCCGAGAGCGGCCCGGAAGCCGCTTTCGGAGCGCGGGTTCGCAGCTTGCGGGAAGCTCGCGGTTGGTTGCAGAAGGACCTCGCGGAACCAATGGGATATTCCAGTACGCATATCTCGGCGGTGGAAACTGGCCTCAAGGTTCCGACTCTCCGGTTCGCGCGGAGCGCTGACCAGGTCTTCGGTACCGCACATGACGCTGAAAGCTTCGAACGTCAGTGGTACCAGATCCAGCGCGGTTCGCTCCTGGAGGGATTTCCGCAGTACGTCGGCCACGAGGCCCGGGCGGTGGAGATCCGGCTCTACAACATCGGGATTATCCCTGGACTGCTGCAGACATCCGAATACGCAAGGGTGTTGGCGGACAGTGCGGTGCGACGGGGTGCCATCAGCCCTGAACAAGCAGATGAGCGCGTCGCGTTCCTGGCGGAGCGACAGGCGGCGCTGGTGCGACCCAAGCCGCCCATGGTGTTCGTGACCATGGACGAAAGCTGCATTCGGCGGCCCATTGGAGGGCACGCCGTCATGGACGCCCAGTTCGCCCGTCTGATCGAGTTCGCCGAACTGCCCAACACATTGCTCCAGGTGGCGCCGTACGAGATAGGCGAGCGCCGCACGTTCGACCTGCCGGTCAATCTCTTGACGCTGGCGGACCGATCCGTGGTCTGCTACGCCGAGTCCCAGGCCCAAGGACACCTGGACCGCGTCAGCACGTCTGTGCTGCCCATGCTGACGGCTTACCATCAACTCCAGGCCGTAGCACTGTCGCAAGCGGCATCAGTGGCCATGATCAGCCAGCTACGAAAGGGCACCCCGTGACGACCGGCTCCCCACGTTGGTTCAAGTCCTCGTACAGCAACAACGGCGGCGACTGCGTTGAGGTTGCGGCGAACCTTGCCGTCTCGCGTGGCGTGGTCCCCGTCCGTGACTCCAAGGACCCCCAGGGGCCCGCCTTGGTCTTCCCGGCCGATGCGTTCGCGTCATTTGTGGCCGGTGTGAAGTCGGGCGAGTTCGGCACCGTCTGATCGTGGGGTAGCCATCCTCTGTGCCGTCCATCCGGGCGGCGCAGGGCCACCCCCCGAGAGGGCGCCGTGATGACCGAGTCCCCGTGTTGGTTCAAGTCCTCGTACAGTGACAACGGCGGGACATGTGTTGAGGTCGCGGCCAATCTGATCGAAGCGCGTGGTGTGGTCCCCGTGCGTGATTCCAAGGACCCGCAGGGGCCTGCCCTGGTCTTCCCGGCTGACGCGTTCGCTTCGTTCGTGGCTGGGGTCAAGTCCGGTGAGTTCGGCTCCGTTTGATCTCATCGCGCCTCGGGGCGCGGTTTGGCCAGCTACGAAAGGGCAGCCGATGGACGAGTCCCCGCGTTGGTTCACGTCCTCGTACAGCCAGAACGGCGGGACATGTGTTGAGGTCGCGGCCAATCTGATCGAAGCGCGTGGTGTGGTCCCCGTGCGTGATTCCAAGGACCCGCAGGGGCCTGCCCTGGTCTTCCCGGCTGACGCGTTCGCTTCGTTCGTGGCTGGGGTCAAGTCCGGTGAGTTCGGCTCCGTTTGATCCCGTCGCACCCCTGAGGCGTGGATCACCGTCCGCCGCGTTGGACCGGCGGCCAAGGTGACGGGCACCGAGCCCGGTGAACTCGACCTCCACCGCAGGGTTCTCGTCCGCGTGATCGACGTCCTGCGGTGAGGCGCCGCGGAACGGCGGGGTGCCGCCAGGGCCTCAGTGGCGCTGGGGCACCGACGCCGCACAGGTCTGTCCTCAGGCGGATGCGGCGTCCAGGGCGTGGAGTTCGGCGTCGGAGAGGCGGAGGTCCTTGAGGGCGACGAGGGCCGGCACCTGGTCCACCGTTCGCGCGGAGGCGATCGGCGCGGCCACGGTGGGCTGTTGGGCCAGCCAGGCGAGGGCGACGGTGGCCAGTTGGGCGTCGTGCGCCGCCGCGACCTCTTCCATGGCGGCGAGGACCGTGTTGCCGCGCTCGCTGTCGGCGTAGCCACCTGCCAGGCCGGGCATGTTGCGTACGCTGTCCACCGTGTGGCCGGGCCGGTACTTCCCGGTCAGGAAGCCGGAGGCGAGGGCGAAGTAGGGGACGCAGGCCAACCCGTCCCGCTGGGCGATGTCCCGGCGCTCGCCCTCGTAGGTGTCGCGGGAGACGAGGTTGTACTGGGGCTGGAGAACCGTGAAGGCCGCCAGGTTCTCGCGGTGGGCGAACCGAAGCATGGCGTCGAGACGTGCCGGGCCGACGTTGGACGCCCCGAGGGCGCGTACCTTTCCGGCACGCACCAGTTCGTCGAGCGTGGTGACGACGTCCTCGACCGGCACCGACTCGTCGTCGAAGTGCACGTAGTACAGGTCGATCCGGTCGGTGCCCAGACGCCGCAGCGAGTCCTCGGCGGCGGCCTTGACGTTGACGGGCTTCAGGCCCTTGCGCTCCGGACTGTCACCGACCTTCGTGGCGATGACGACGCCGTCGCGGTTGCCGCGGGCGGAGACCCACTCGCCGATGATGCTCTCGGACTGGCCGGCCTGGTTCCCGGGGAAGTGGTACATGTACGAGTCCGCGGTGTCGATGAAGTTGCCGCCCGCGGCAGCGTAGGCATCGAGCACGGCGAACGACTGCTCCCGGTCGGCCGTCCACCCGAACACGTTTCCGCCCAGACACAGCGGGGCGACGGACAGCCCCGACCCGCCCAAGTTCTTGTGATCAGACATGACTTCATTCAACACCTGTCGCGCGTGTTCTCGATCGAGGGGCGGCCGCGTCCGCGGTGACCGCGCCGTCGGTCAGTTGCTGATCGCCGGGGCGGCGCGCAGATAGGTCTCGTCGGTCACTTGGCCGAGCAGGAAGGCGGCCATGTCGGCTCGGCTGAGGGAGAGGCCCACCACCCCTTGGCCGTAGTGCCCGACCTTGATGTCCCCGGTGGCCGGCTGGTCATTGAGCTTGGCCACGCGGACCAGTGTCCAGTCCAGGTCGCTGGCGCGTACCGCCTCTGCCGCGGAGCGCACCTCGGCCCAGGGCCGGGGCGCCATGGTCCTGACGAACCGGACGAGCGCCGTGACCTTGAGGTCGGGCCGGTCGGCCGGGTCCGGAACGCTGCAGGTGGACACGACCACGAGGCGCTTGACGCCCGCGGTGTCCATGGCACCGATGATCCTGCGGGTCGCGGCGCTCTCGGAGCCGACCCCCTCGACGACGGCGTCGGCGGTGCGGACCGCTTCCAGGATCGCCTCGTGGTCGTCGAGTTGTCCGGGGGCGACGGAGAGGTTGGCGTGCGTGACGCGGAGTTTGCCGGGGGTGCGGGCGTAGGCCGTGACCGTGTGCCCCTCGTCGAGGGCCCGCCGCACCAGTAACTGCCCCATCCGGCCGGTCGCGCCGAAGATCGTGATCTTCATGGTGGGATGCACCCTCCTGAGGGATACCCGAAACCGCTAAAGATTGTTTACTGGTGAGCGTAGCACGACGGCTAAAATGGGCGGCATCATGAATCAGGCGGACGACCTCCAGACGGCGCGTTGCATGCAGGTCCTGTCGGTGATCGGCGACCTGTGGACACTGGCGATCGTGATGACGCTCCAGGAGTCGGGGATGCGCTTCAACGAACTTCGACGGGCCATCCCGAAGGTCAATGCGGTCACCCTGACCAACCGCCTGCGCAAACTCGAAGATGCCGGCATCGTCAGCCGGGTCGAGGAGTCGAGGAGCAAACAGTCGACGGTCTACGACCTCACTCCGTTCGGCCACAAGCTCCAGCCGATCGTCGACGCGGTCCGGGCCGTCGCCCTGGACCTGGAGCGTTCCGGGGAGGCCCCCTGAACGCTCCAGGTCCAGGGCGACGGCCCTCCGTCCCCGCCCCGCCGGCGGCCCGCGCGCGGCGGCTCGCGTGAGAGCATCCGTCCGTGAGCGGCGACCTGGAAGTCAGTGCCCTGGCGATCAACGTCACGATCCCGCAGGCGCTGCGCTGGACGGACACCCGACGCGGGGAGGCGTTCACGCTGACCACGCTCAACGTCCGCCTCCTGCCGGACGGCCACCTCGCCGTGAAGGCGTACGGCCGACCGGTCGGCGGCGGCCGGGGCGCGTACGTCTCGTTCCCCGTCCCCGACAGGCCCGAACTGGCGGCCCTGGTCGCCGACGCCGCGACCCGGGCAGGGGAGTTGTGGGCCGCGCATCGCGGGCTCGGCTGAACTCGGCCCGAGGAGACGTCGTTTCGGGAACCCGGTGACGGCTCCACGTCGAGCGGCGCCGCTCGGCGTGCGGCTTCGGCCGTGAAGCCCCTGGTGCGGTGGTCACGGGATGGCGCAAGGTGGCCCGCATGGACTGGTTGCCACTGCTCTCCACCCTGGCCGGCGCCGCGATCGGCATCGTCACCACCCTCATCGCGGATCGGAACCGGTGGAAGCGCGAGGACGACAAGGAAGCCCGTCGGCTGCGGCTCGACATATACACGCAGTACACCACCACCGTGAAAGTGCTCGGTGAGACGCTGCGGGCCCTGGCCGGGCGAGAGCACCCTTCCGACGACGAGCGGGCGCGTGCGCTGCGCGAGGCCTTTCGGGAGTCAGGCATCGCGATCGCGTCCGAACGGATGTGGCTCATCGCGCCCCAACCCGTCGTCAAGGCGTCCAACAATGTGTTCCACTGCCTGCGACGCATCTGCGAGGGCTACGTCGACGGCACCGCCGTCAGCAGTCCGGAGGACCGCGCCCGCTGGGAGGCACGCGGCAAGGCGGCCGCCAAGATGCGCATGCTCATGCGCGAGGACCTCGGCGTCGGCCCACTCGCCGAGCGCCACAGCACCGTTGTGAACGACTATGACGACCCCGTCGCCCAGTGATCTTTGATGAGACGGCACACCCGAACGACCGGCCCTAGTCGCCGAGGACCCGCTCCCACAGCAGGCTGTCGCGCCAGTCGCCGTCGAGGAAGATCGAGGAGTGCGCGACGCCGTACGGGCTGAACCCGTTGCGGCGCAGCACCCGTTGGGAGGGCAGGTTCTCCAGATGGGTGGACGCCTCGGCCCGGTGCAAGCCGAGTTCGTCCGTCATCACCCGCAGGACGAGTTCGAGGGCCCGTCCGGCGTGCCCTTGGTTCTGGGCGGTGGTGGCGATCCAGTACCCGACGGAGCCGCGGCGCAGGTGCGGCTGCGGCAGGATGCCTCCGACGGTGACCTGCCCGATCACCTGGTCGTCGGCGAGCACCGCGCCCGGCCAGACCGTCCCGGCCCGGTGTCCGGCCAGCAGCCTCTCGATCCGCTCCGCCTGGCCCTCCGCCGTGAGGAAGCCGACCGGCTGCGCCGGTTCCCACGGCCGGAACGCCTCGACATCCCGCACCCGATGCGCGGCGATCGAGGCGGCGTCGGCGGGCTCGATCAAACGAACCCGGGTGCTGCTGTCCATCGGCTGATCCTCATCACGGCACGTCGGCTGGCCCGCCCACCCTACGCACGCCCACACCACGCACGCCCACCCTGTCCACGCCCACCCTGCGCACGGGCGCCGCCCCGACCGCCTCAGAACGCCGAGCTGCTCCGCACCGCACGTGTTGGATTTTGTTGTTTCCCTTGCCCTTCTGATGGGTGACCTCTATCTTCCATGGCGTCGAAGTCATCCGATGTCGAGCTCGGTACTCGGAAAGGGACGGCATGAGGTCAATGCATCCGCGGTCCGCTCGTACTTCCCTCCGCTTGAAGGCACTTGCCTCCGTTGCCGCAGCGTGCGGCATTGCGGCCCTCTGCCTCACGCCTCCCGCCGCCGCCACCGAGAAGAACGCGGGCCAGGCGCTACGGACATCATTCGTCGGAGCTGTGCCGAGCCGAGCGCACGTCGACAACACCGGGCGTACCGTCGTCGAGGTCACGGACTTCGGCGCGGACCGTACCAGTAAGTCGGACTCGGCGGCCGGGATCGCGGCCGCCATCGCGCATGCGAAGAGCATCGGCGGTCCCACCACGATCCATTTCGCGCCCGGCACCTACCAGATCTATCCCGAGCACACCCCCAAGCGGGAGCTCTACGTCAGCAACACGCTCGGTACCGACCAGTCGTTGAAGACGAAGAACATCGGCATCCTCCTCGAAGACATGCACGACGTCGTGGTCGACGGCGGCGGCTCGACGATCCTCGACCACGGGTTCCAGACGATCTTCGCGGCGATCCGCTCCACCGACGTGCGGTTCACCGACTTCTCGCAGGACTGGGTCGCGCCCAAGACGGTCGACATCACCGTGGCCGACACCGGTGTCACGGACGGAAGGGCCTACCGCGTCATCACCGTGCCCCGGACCTACCACTACGCCGTGGAGGGCACCTCGGTGCGGTGGTCCGGAGAGCGCAGCCCCGTGACCGGGAAGCCGTACTGGACGGGCACGGACTCCTTCAACTACGCGCAGGTCCACGACCCTTCGTCCGACAAGACCTGGCGCACGTCGAACCCGGTCTTCGAGGACGTCGCCAAGATCACCGACCTGGGTGACCGCAGGCTGCGGATCGACTACACCGACGACACGGCCCCGGCGGACGACGGATACGTCTACGCGATGCGCGAGACCACGCGGGACACCCCGGGGGCCCTGTTCTGGGAGTCGTCCGGCGTCACCGTCGACCATCTGCGGATCGGCTACCTCCACGGCTTCGGCATGGTCGGCCAGTTCAGCAAGGACATCACCATCGACTCGGTCGTGTTCAAGACCGATCCCAGCACCGGGCGGATCACCACGAGTTTCGCCGACCACATCCAGATGTCCGGGGTCAAGGGCACCGTCCGCATCACCAACTGCGTCTTCGACAACCCGCAGGACGACCCCATCAACATCCACGGCACCTATCTCCAGGTGACCGCCGTGGAAGCGGGGTCGAAGAGGCTGCACCTGCGGTACATGCACGACGAGACGGCGGGCTTTCCGCAGTACTACCCCGGCGACAAGATCGAACTCGTCAACACGCACACCATGGTGACGGTGCCCGGCGCGACGGCCACCGTGGTCGCGGTGGACGGACCTACCGGTGACAGCGTCCCCGCGGGCGCCGATCCCGACACGTATCTGCGCAACATGACCGTGACGCTCGACCGGCCCCTGCCCGCTGCCGTCACCGACGACCCGGGCGACTACGCCGCGGAGAACATCAGTTACACGCCCTCCGTCGAGATCAAGGGCAACACCTTCCAGGCGATTCCCACGCGCGGCATCCTCGTCACCTCCCGGCGGCCCGTGCGGATCGAGGACAACCACTTCGACGGCATGAGCATGTCCAGCATCTACATCTCGTCCGACGCGCACTCCTGGTTCGAGTCGGGACCCGTGCGGGACGTCGTCATCCGCGGCAACGTCTTCGACCGCCCGGCGAGTCCGGTCATCTTCTTCGACCCCACCAACACGGAGTTCGCGCCAGGACAGCCGGTGCACCGCAACGTCCTCATCGAGGACAACGACTTCAACCTCACCTCCGCGACGGTGGTCTCCGGCCGCAGCGTCGGCAACCTGACCTTCCGCGACAACAGGATTCGGCACTACGCCCACCTGCATCTGAGCAGGCCGGCCCAACCGCTGTACGTCGGAGGCACCGCGGCGCTGGCCACGGACGCGCCGCCCCGGAACAACACCGCGCCGCTCTTCACCTTCGACGGTGCCGAGGACGTCAACCTCGCCGACAACACCTACGACAACGGTTTCAACAACCGGGTCAGCACGGCCGACATGGCCACCTCGGAGGTGACCGTCACCCGTGACGACCTGGCCCTGAACGCCGACCACATCACCGGCCCATCCGTAACGGTCACGTACACCAGCTCGGACCCCTCCGTCGCCACGGTCGACAGCCAGGGCGTGATCACGGGGGTCGGGGCCGGGACGTCCGTTGTCACCGCCCGCGCCGCGATCGACGGCAAGCAGGTCCGCTCCAACCCGGTGACGGTCTCGGTGGCGGCCCCGTCGAACCCGTCGAACGGCGGGCGGGGTGAGTGACGGGGCGGGATCGTCAGAAGCCGATGTGGCCGATCATGCCGAGCATGTTCGCGCTGGCCGAGTGGATCGACGTGGCCAGGCTGGTGTCGGCGAGGTAGAAGCCGAAGGCGCCGCAGGCCAGCGCGTGGGTCACCTTGAGTTCGGCCTTGCGGCTCAGGAAGAACGTGGCCGCGGCGAGCGCGATGACGAGGGGGAGGTGCAGCAGCATCGTCGGATCACCCCAATCTCCTCATAAGAGGGCATTGCTCATGTATGAGGTTAGGCGGGAGTCGCTGGGCGCGCATCCGTGGATACGGAGGGTGACATCTCCGCGGGGCGTCCTATGATCACGCGTATGACCGAGCCGCAGACGCAGCCGCCCGCAGCCCCCGAGAACCCCGAGGACCGCAAGCTCCTCACGCTCGCCCGCTCCGCGCGGGCCCGCAACGCCGTGCCGGAGGGCGCCGCCGTCCGCGACGAGACCGGCCGTACGTACGTGGCCGGCACCGTGGACCTGCCGTCGCTGCGGCTGACCGCCGTGCAGACCGCGGTCGCCATGGCGGTGGCCAGCGGCGCGACGTCGCTGGAGGCCGCCGCCGTGGTCACCGCTGCCGAGGAGCCCGCCGACGCCGACCGCGCGGCCGTCCGCGACCTGGGCGGCCCGGACACGCCGCTGCTGCTGGCCGGCCCGGACGGCACGGTGCGGCGCACCGTCACCGCGGGCTGAGAAACGGACGACCGTACGGACCTCGCCCGGTCGCCCGTTCCCTACAGGGCGTCCGGGCCGCGCTCCCCGGTCCGCACCCGCACCGCCGTCTCCACCTGCACCGCCCACACCTTGCCGTCGCCGATCTTCCCGGTCCTGGCCGCCGCCACCAGCGCGTCGATCACCAGGTCCGCGTCGGCGTCCTCCACCAGCACCTCTATCCGCGCCTTCGGCACCAGGTCCACCCGGTACTCCGCGCCGCGGTACACCTCGGTGTGCCCGCGCTGCCGCCCGTAACCGCTCGCCTCGGTGACGGTCAGGCCCTGCACGCCCAGCTCCTGCAACGCCGTCTTCACGTCATCCAGCTTGTACGGCTTGATGACGGCGGTGACCAGCTTCATGCCAGTGGGCTCCTGTCCTTCGCGGCCGGACCGAAGTGCCCGGCGCCCGCCGGGAACGGTGCCCCGCCCGCCATGCCGTGGGTGAGTACGCCGTGATCGTAAGCGGTCTCGGCGTGCACGGTCAGGTCCAGGCCGGTCCGTTCCTCCTCCTCGCTGGCCCGGAAGCCGATCAGCCGCTCGATCGCCCGCCCGAGGCCGTACGTGACCGCGAACGCGTACGCCCCGACCGCGGCCACCGCGACCGCCTGCCGGCCGAGCTGACCGAGGCCGCCGCCGTAGAGCAGGCCGCGCGGACCGCCGGTCATGGAGGAGGTGGCGAGCAGGCCGATCAGCAGGGTGCCGACGATCCCGCCCATCAGGTGCACGCCCACCACGTCCAGCGAATCGTCCACGCCCCAGCGGAACTTCCAGCTCACCGCGTACGAGCAGAGCACGCCCGCGGCCAGGCCCACCACGACCGCGCCGATCAGGTCCACGCTGCCGCAGGCCGGGGTGATCGCGACCAGGCCCGCGACCGAACCGGACGCGGCGCCCAGCGTGGTGGCGTGGCCGTCCCTGCGCTTCTCCACCATCAGCCAGCCCAGCAGCCCGGCGCAGCCCGCCGCCTGGGTGTTGAGGAACGCGGAGCCGGCCATGCCGTTGGCGCCCAGCGCCGAGCCCGCGTTGAAGCCGAACCAGCCGAACCACAGCAGCCCGGCCCCCAGGACGACCAACGGCAGGTTGTGCGGGCGCATCGCGTCCTTGCGGAAGCCCAGCCGCGGCCCGAGCACCAGCGCCAGCGCGAGCCCGGAGGCACCGGAGCAGACCTCGACCACGGTGCCGCCGGCGAAGTCCAGCGCGTGCAGCTTGCTCACCACCCAGCCGCCGGTGCCGAACACCCAGTGCGCGACGGGGACGTATACGGCCAGCGTCCACACCAGGACGAAGACCACCCACGCGCCGAACCGGGCCCGGTCCGCGACCGCGCCGCTGATCAGCGCGGCCGTGATGATCGCGAAGGAGAGCTCGAACGCGGCGAAGAGCGGCGTCGGCACGTGGCCGGTGACGCTGGTCGGGCCGACGCCGTGCATGCCGAGGTGGCTGAGGTCGCCGATCAGACCGAGCCCGCCCGCGTCCGGACCGAACGCCAGCGTGTAGCCGGCCACCAGCCACACCAGCGTGACCAGCGCGATCGACACGAAGCTCATCATCAGCATGTTCAGCACGCTCTTGCTGCGGACCATCCCGCCGTAGAAGAGCGCGAGGCCCGGCGTCATCAGCAGCACCAGCGCGGTCGCGGCCAGCAGCCAGGCGGTGTCGCCGGCGTTGATCGCCGCGTGGTGCGCGGCGGCGGCGGGGGCGGCGAGCGATGAGGCGGGCGGGAGGGCGTGGCCGGTGGGCAGGAGCAGCACGGAGGGGTCCCTTCGGTCGCTGATCTAGCACGAGCGTCGGGCGTGCGCGTTACCGGACGTGGGCGTACGTGTTTCGGTGGCGTTTCTTGTTGCCGCCGGGTTTCGGATTCCTCACCGCGGGACGTACGGGTCGTGTCACGCCGGGTCGCGTCGTACGGGGGCGGGGGGGCCGCTCGATCGAGCGGTGTCCGTACACCTCTGCGGTATCGGGGAGAATGGGGGCCATGAGCGCTCGTACCCCCTCCGACGGAACCGCCGGGTCCACCGCGACCCCGCCGCACCGGTCCGGCTTCGCCTGCTTCGTCGGCCGTCCCAACGCCGGCAAGTCCACCCTCACGAACGCTCTGGTCGGCCAGAAGGTGGCGATCACCTCCAACCGGCCGCAGACGACCCGGCACACCGTCCGCGGGATCGTGCACCGGCCGGAGGCGCAGCTCGTGCTCGTGGACACCCCCGGGCTGCACAAGCCGCGCACCCTGCTCGGCGAGCGGCTCAACGATGTGGTCCGCACCACCTGGGCCGAGGTCGACGTGATCGGCTTCTGCCTGCCCGCCGACCAGAAGCTCGGCCCGGGCGACACGTACATCGCGCGCGAGCTGGCCGGGATCAGGAAGACGCCGAAGGTGGCGATCGTCACGAAGACCGACCTGGTCGACCACGACCAGCTCGCCCGGCAGCTCATGGCGGTGGACCGGCTCGGGCAGGAGATCGGGCTGGAGTGGGCCGAGATCGTGCCGGTCTCGGCGGTCGGCGACCAGCAGGTGGGGCTCCTCGCCGACCTGCTCGTCCCGCTCCTCCCGGAGGGCCCGCAGCTCTACGCCGAGGGCGACCTCACGGACGAGCCGGAGCAGGTGATGGTGGCCGAGCTGATCCGCGAGGCGGCGCTGGAAGGAGTGCGGGACGAACTGCCGCACTCCATCGCCGTGGTGGTCGAGGAGATGATCCCCCGCGAGGGGCGGCCCGCGGACAAGCCGCTGCTCGACATCCACGCGAACCTCTATATCGAGCGGCCCAGCCAGAAGGGCATCATCATCGGGCCCAAGGGGGCCCGGCTCAAGGAGGTCGGGACGAAGTCGCGGCAGCAGATCGAGGGGTTGCTGGGGACGCCGGTGTTCCTGGACCTGCATGTGAAGGTGGCGAAGGACTGGCAGCGGGACCCCAAGCAGTTGCGCAAGCTGGGGTTCTAGGACCCACCGGGGTGCCCCTGTCCGCCGGTTGAGGGACCACCTGCCGGTGGGGGGGGGGCTGGTCGCGCAGTTCTCCCCCAGAGCTTTGCCTGGGAGGTATCCCCACGCGCCCCTGAGTTTGTGCGGCTCCTTCCGCGAAAGAACGCCAACCCCCCAGGGGCGCGGGGAACTGCGCGCTCAGCAGGCCACCGGCCTGCGGCCGGGAAAGAGACCGGAACCGTGACGGCGGGTAGCCGAAGGGGCGCGGGGAACTGCGCGACAAGCCCACCACCGGGGTGGAGGTGGGGACGGGACGGGACCCTCGCGGCGGGGATCGCTTACGCGGCGTAGGGCCCGGGGCCCTTGAGGAGGCGGTGGATCGGAGCGGTCTCGGTCCGGCGCAAGCCGGGCAACGCGGCGACGGGCCCGGTGAGATAGCGGTAGAGGGCCTCGGGGTCCTTGCAGCTGACGGACGCGTAGATGTTGGTCGCCCCGGTGGTGGCCGCCGCGAACGCGACCTCGCTGTGCTCCGCGAGGGCGGCGCCGACCTCGGCGAGCCGGGCCGGTTCGACCTCCAGCCAGAGCGCGGCGCGCAGTTCGGACCGGAACAGGCCGTTGCCGAAGTCGAGGTCGTAGTAGAGGACGCCGGCGGAACGCAGTTCGGACAGGCGGCGCCGTACCGTGCTCTGCGACCAGCCGGTGACGGCGGCCAGTTCGGCGGCGGAGGTGCGGCCGTCCTGCGCGAGGGCGTCGCACATGAGGTGGTCGCCGGGACCGAGCGGGACGGGGTCGGCGGGCGCGCCGGTCGGGACGCCGGCCGGGCCGCGGGTCGGGTTGTCGGGCGCGTCCGGGGGCGCAAGCGCGGCGATCTCGTCGGGCGTGAGCGCGCTGCTGCGGCTGACCGGGCTGAGGTCCTTCCCGAAGAACATGTGCAGCATCGCGTGCGCGGTCACCTGCACCACCCGCGGGGTGCGCGGGAGTTTCTGGAGCAGCAGCGTGTCGTCGTGGCCGGGCGCGGCGGCCTGGGTGACGCAACTGATCTCGGTGCCGCCGGAGATCAGGTTGACCCAGCGGGTGTCGGTCCTGCGGGCCAGCGCCGCACCGATCGAGCCGGCCGCGTCGGGCGTGCAGCGCACCCGGACCATCCAGGGGGTCAGCCCGATCCGCAACGGGTCGGCCAGGCCCAGCACCCGTACGGTCTTCTCGCGGCGCAGCCGGCCGTAGCGGCGGGCGACGGTCTGGTCCGAGACGCCCAGCACCTCCGCGAGCCGGCTGAACGGGGCCCGCCCGTCGATCTGGAGGGCGTGCACGAGGCGCCGGTCGAGCAGGTCGAGACCGGCCAGCGCGCTCCAGACGGTGTCGGTGTCGGTGGTCGTGCGCGCGTCGGTGTCGATACCGGGGTCGAAATCGGTGTCGGATTCCATCACCACAGCCTAGGTTCTGTCGAAATACGCCGCCAAGGCGGTTCTGGCTGGGGAGCGGAGCGGCGTTTGCCCGATGGTGAGGTGATCACATCACGCGAACCGGAACGGAGTCCCACCCATGCGCAAGTGGCTGCCACTTGTGGCGATCTGCCTGGGCGCCTTCATCCTGCTGGTCGACGTCACCATCGTGAACGTCGCGCTGCCGAGCATGGCGTCCGACCTCCACGCGTCCTTCACCTCCCTGCAGTGGGTGATGGACATGTACGCCCTCGCGCTGGCCGCGCTGCTGCTCGCCGCGGGTTCGCTCGCCGACCTCTTCGGGCACCGGAAGCTGTACGCGATCGGCCTGGTCGTCTTCGCCATCGCCTCGCTGGGCTGCGCGCTCGCCCCGAACGCCGCCGTGCTGATCACCTGGCGGGGGGTGCAGGGCG
Organism: Streptomyces sp. NBC_00448; assembly: GCF_036014115.1. Classification (NCBI taxonomy): domain Bacteria; kingdom Bacillati; phylum Actinomycetota; class Actinomycetes; order Kitasatosporales; family Streptomycetaceae; genus Streptomyces; species Streptomyces sp. NBC_00448. Next base: position 3,176,992 of record NZ_CP107913.1, on the reverse strand, counting down.
TTGGCGGTGCGGCGATGTTCGCGACGTCTGCGGCGCTGGTCGCCGCGACCTACCACGGCCGCGACCGCGGTGTCGCCTTCGGCGTGTGGGGCGCGGTCAACGGTGCCGCCGCCGCGCTCGGCCCGGTGCTGGGCGGTCTGCTCACGCAAGGTTTCAGCTGGCAGGCGATCTTCCTGGTCAACCTGCCGATCGCGGTGGTCGCCATCGTTCTCACGCTGCGGGTGCTGCCGGCCGGCAAGCGCGGCACCGGACGGCTGGACGTGCCGGGCGCGGTCCTCTTCACCGTGGCCGCGGCGGCGCTGACGTACGCGCTGATCCGTGGCGGCGACCACGGCTGGACCGACGGTCTGACGCTTGGAGCCTTCGCGCTGGCCGTGCTGGCCGTAGTCGGGTTCGTGGTCGCCGAACTGGCCACCGCGCACCCGATGCTCGACCTGTCCCTGCTGCGCCGCCCGACCTTCTCCGGGCTGCTCGGTGGCGCCGTGCTCTTCCAGGCGGGCGCGTTCGGCGGGTTCGTCTACATCTCGCTGTGGTTGCAGAACATCCTCGGCCTCAGCCCGATCCGCGGTGGTCTCGCGCTGATGCCGCTGGCGGTGGCGTCCTTCGTGGTGGCCGCGGCGGCCGGGAAGCACACCCACCGGTTCTCGCCCGCGCTGCTGGTCGGTGGCGGCCTGGTGCTGGTCGGTGTCGGCGCGGGCATCATGTGGCAGTCGGTGTCCGCGGGGTCGCACGCGTCCTCGCTGTACGCGGGGCTCGCGGTCATGGGTGTGGGCGTCGGCCTGTCGACGCCGGTGCTGGTCTCCACGGCCGTGGAGGCGGTGCCCCCGAACCGCGCGGGCATGGCGGGTGGCGCGGTCAACACTTTCCGCCAGCTCGGGATGAGCCTGGGCATCGCTCTGTTCGGCTCGATCTTCACGTCACGACTGCGGGACGTCACGCGTCACGGCGGCAGCGTGCGGGCCGGATACGCGTCCGGGTTGGACCGGATCTTCCTGGCGAGTGCGCTGGCCGCGCTGGCGGGCGGGGTGCTGGTCTTCCTCACGGTTCGCCGCTCCCGGGGTGACGGGACCCCCCAGGGTGCCCCTGCCCCTGAGTCGCGGGACCTTGCGGTCGGGGGTGGCTCGCGCTCCTGAGTAGGTGCGGCTCCTCCGCGCGGGGAGGGGGCGCGGGGAACTGCGCGAGAAACCACCACCGGCGGGTGATCTCTCGACTCAGGGACAGGGGCACCTCGGAGAGTCACGCACCCTCACGGAGCACTGCTGCGCCGAGGGCGATGACGCATGCGGCGCCGAAGCCGGCCACGAGGCGTTCGAAGAGTCCGTCGAGGCCGGCGGGGCCGGACAGCACGGTGGCCACGAGGAGAAGGAGGAGGACGGCGGCGGACAGCCGGACCGGCCGGACCCAGGCGGCCCAGCGGGGCAGCCGCTTCATCGCGGAGGCCAGCACGAAGGCCCCGGCCACCATGGCCACCATGCCGACGCTGGTCAGGAGGTTGTCCATCGTGCCGCCGCTGTTCGCGAGTTGGTCGGACGCCGAGCACTCCGGGTCGGCCTGCCGGCAGGCCAGCCGCTCGAAGGGCGTCAGGAGGTCGCCGACCCCGAAGGGCGCCAGGCTGAACAGCACGCATCCCAAGCGGGCCAGGCCGCCCGCGGGCCGGAGCACCGGCCACAGGGAACGGGAGACGAACAGCAGACCGGCGGCCCCGCAACAGGTGTTGACCACGATGAGGAAGGCCGCGTGCGGCGCCCCCTGCGCGTACATGTCGCTGATCGAGTGGGCGGTGACGCTGTAGCGCGGTCCCTGCCAGGACGCCGCGATCAGGAAGGCCGCCACGAAGACGACATGGGCCGCCATCGAGACGCGCGCCCAGCGGCGTATACGGCTCCGGACGGCCGGTGCGTGGTCGGCGGCGACGGCGATGCCGGTCTGGAACATGAAGAGGTCCCCGTTCTGGGTCCGGTGACGGGCCCGCGGCACTGCGCCGACGCCCCGGCCGAACGCTAGGAGCCGGGGCCGCCCCGGCTCGTCCCCCCGGGGTGGACACTTCGCAGCCCCCGCACGGGGGACCCGTGCTGCCCGCACGGGGAGCCGCGAGGGGCTGGCGGGGCTGTCCCGGGACCGGGTCAGTCCTGCGCGGACACCAGGCCCACCCGGTAGGCGAGGACGACCGCCTGGACCCGGTCCCGCAGATCCAGCTTGGTGAGGATGCGGGACACGTACGTCTTCGCCGTCTCGCGGCTGATGACCAGTTCCTCGGCGATCTCGGCGTTGGACCGCCCGGTGGCGATCAGCCGCAGCGCCTGGAGTTCGCGCGGGGTCAGCGAGCCGAGCGGGCCGCCGTCCGGGGTGCCGGACCGCTCGGCGGGGCGGATCCGGGAGGCGTAGCGGCCGATGAGCCTGCGGGTCACGGCCGGTGCCAGCAGCGACTCCCCGGCGGCGATCGTGCGTACCCCGTCGACGAGTTGGCTCGGCGTCGCGTCCTTGAGCAGGAACCCGCTCGCCCCGGCACGCAGCGCCTCGTAGACGTACTCGTCGGTGTGGAAGGTGGTGACCACCAGCACCCTCGCGGGGGCCACGGCATCGGGTCCCGCCAGTCGCCGGGTCGCTTCGATTCCGTCCATGCCCGGCATGCGGATGTCCATCACGACCACGTCGGGCAGCAGCCGGCCCGCGCTTCGCACCGCGGCGGACCCGTCGGATGCCTCGCCGACCACTTCGAGGCCGGGCTGCGCCGCGAAGATGGTCGCGTACCCGGCGCGCACGAGGGCTTGGTCGTCGCAGACCAGCACCCTGACGGGGCGAGCAGGACCGGTCATGGGGCACTCCCGAGGTCGGTGTGAAGGCGTCTCCAAGAGTAGGGTGACCGCGTGTTCGAGGACGTGGCCCCGTCGCTGACCGGAAGCCGGCGGGCGCTCGGGCAATGGTGGCGGGCCCGGGGCGCGGCGGCCCGGGACAGCGTCCTCGCCGGCGTCGTGACGGCCGTGGCGTTCACCCCCGGACTCGCGCACTACGGCGTGGAGTTGGGTGAGCTCGCGCCGCACAGGAGCGGTGCGCTGCGGGTGCTGCTGATCCTGGGACAGGCGCTGCCGCTGGCCGTGCGCCGCAGGTGGCCCGCGGTCTGTCTCGCCCTGGTGGCGGGCGCGTTCGCCGTCGACCAGTCGATCGGGTACACCGCGACCTTCGCCGGGCTCGGGCTGGTGATCGCGCTGTACAGCGCGGGCGCCCACCTGAGGCGGTTGCGCGGGGTCGTGGCCGTGGTGGCGACGGCGGCGTACATCGGACTGTCCGTCGTCCTGCACGGCCGGCACTCGCCGGAGCGGCTCTTCGACTACATGTCCTTCTACCTCGCACTCGTGTTGTGCTGGGGAGCCGGCGCGTGGGTCCGGGTCCGGGTGAGCGCGGTGGCCGAACTGCGGCGCAGTACGGCGGAGTCGGCGGTGACCGAGGAGCGGGCACGGATCGCCAGGGAACTGCACGACGTGGTGACCCACCACGTCACCGCGATGGTCGTGCAGGCCGACGCCGCGCAGTTCCTGCTGCCCGGCGAGGAGGACCGGGTCCGGAAAGGGCTCGGCGCCATCAGCGGGACCGGACGCCAGGCGTTGACCGAACTACGCGACCTGCTCGGTCTCCTCGATGACGAGGACGGCGCGGGCGGCCCGGCCGCACCGGGGCTCGCCCGGCTGCCCGACCTCGTCGACACCGCCCGTGTCGCGGGTCAGCCGGTCGAACTGATCGAGTACGGTGCCGCGCCGCGCCCGGCCGGCGCGTCCGTCGAACTCGCGGCCTACCGGGTCGTCCAGGAGGGGCTGACCAACGCGGTCAAGCACGCTCCGGCCCACCGCACCACCGTCGAGGTCCGCTACGGCCACGACGCGGTCGAGATCCAGGTCACCACCGCGGGCCCACCGCCCGCCGCGCTGCCGGTACCGGTGCTGGGCGGCAGCGGCCGCGGCCTCACCGGGCTCCGCGACCGCGTCTCCCGGTTGGACGGCGACCTGACCGCCCGCCCCGGACCCGACGGCAGCTTCGTCCTGACGGCCCGGCTGCCGCTGTCCGCGACGATCGACGTTCCCCACGACTGACGCGATGTCTTCCGGTGCGTCTGAGGTTGCGGCACCGAGTGTCCGCAGGAAACGGCGCGGGGCTCGGCCCGGCGTGGCAGGTTCCCTCGGGCCGTATGCGGAGGCTGCCCTACCCCAGGGCGACGGCGATGGCGAGCGCGATCCGTTCGGTCCAGTCGATGGCGTCGGTGACGTCCGCGTCGGTGATCGGGCGGCGTTGCTTGAGACTGCCGTCCACGAGGTCCGCCTCGTGGGCGATCTTGTTACGGCGGTCGGTGATCGTCAGGTGCTGCTTCTTGACGGCCTGGGCAGTCATCGCGGTCCGGCCGTGGTTCCAGGCGTTGATCTGAACGGCGGCCTTGGCCCAGACGTCCTCCTCGCTGACCAACTTCAGCGCCTCGCTGATCTTGCGGGGATTCTGGAGTGAGGCGTTGGCCCACTTCGCCTTCACGTGCTCCGAGACGGCGTCGGCGAGGCTTGTCGTACCCCGCCGCACCTCCTCGACCTTCTCCAGCGGTAGTTCGAACTTCGTCAGCTGGTAGGGCATTCCGGGACCATCCTGTCCGGCCAGTTCCGCCACCCGCCGGTACAACTCCTCGTGGAACCAGTGGTCGATGGCGCTGACGGCCTGCACCCACGCGGCGCGGTAGAAGTCCCCGATGTCGAACAGCGGCGACTGGAAGGCAGCCAGGCTCTTGCCGGCCACCACCATCTGCCGGGCGTACTCGATGTTGGTCCTGAACGCCTGGAACTCCCGCGTCTGCGGGTACGGAACTGCCACGGTTCGCCGTCCTTGTGCCTCGCCATGATCCGGCCTCAAGATTCTCGGCGAGGACTGGAGGGGGCAACCCGATTCGGTTGCGGTTCGGGGCGGTTGGCTCGATCACGTCTGTGTCGGTGCGTTCGGCCGTTGCCCGGACGCAGGCCCGGAAGGCCGCGGCCCGGGGCAGAGAAGGGGGTTCGAGGCGACCGAGAGCTTCCGCCTGGTGCCTCTCTGAGGGCTCGGGATGCGACCTCGACTGCGTTGGCCGACTGGTGCAATTTCACCTCGCGAGGGTTCTCGGCAGTGCCAGTACTGGCGGAGTGGCGTTGTTTACGCCGTTCGGGGTGGATGGGGCGTTATCCGAGGCGGGGGTGGGGCATCGTGGGGGAGCCGGCGCCGAGAGCGGCGTGGGGGAGTGAGTGGAAGGGACCTGACGATGACGGTGAAGATCCTTCTGGTGACCGGGGACGCTGCCGAATCCCTGGAAGTGCTCTACCCGTACCAGCGGTTGCAGGAGGAGGGCTACGCGGTGGAGATCGCCGCGCCGACCCGTAAAACGCTTCAGTTCGTGGTGCACGACTTCGTGGACGGCTTCGACACGTACACGGAGAAGCCCGGCTACACGTGGCCCGCGGACCTCGGCTTCGACGAGGTCGACCCGGCCGGGTACGCCGCGCTGGTGATCCCGGGCGGCCGGGCGCCGGAGTACCTGCGCAACGATCCGCGGCTGCGCCGGATCGTGGCCCACTTCTTCGAGGAGGGCAAGCCGGTCGCGCAGATCTGCCACGGCCCGCTGATCCCGGCCGCCACGGGGTCGCTCACCGGTCGTCGTACGGCGGCGTATCCGGCGCTGGAGCCGGACGTCGTGGCGGCCGGCGCGCAGTACGAGGACGGTGACGGCGTGGTCGACGGCCGGCTGGTCTCCGCGCGGGCCTGGCCCGACCATCCGGTGTGGATGCGGGAGTTCGTGGCGGTGCTGCGGAAGGTGGCCCCGGCTGCGTAGATCCGGTCGGCGGGGGCGGCCCCTACGGGTGAGCGGGGGCCGCCACCGTCGTCGGTCCGGTTACGCGTGCGAGGCCGCGTAGGTGAGGAACGCGGCCCAGGCGTCGGCGGGGAACGCGAGGGCGGGGCCTTCGGGGTCCTTGGAGTCGCGGACGTGGACAGTGTGGGGGCAGGCCGCGACTTCGACGCACTCCCCGCCCGCGCTGCCGCTGTAGGTGGACTTGCGCCAGTCCAGGGCGACTTCGATGCAGGCGCCGCCGCCACTGCCGCTGTAGCTGCTCTTGAACCAGGTGAGTTCGGAGGTCATAGCTCCCCTGCAATCTGCTCGATCACCTTTGCGGACTCTCCCACACTAAGGGCCTGCGAGCGGATCATCGCATAACGCTGGTTGAGCTCACTGACTTCGTTGCGGTCGTGCACGAGGAAGCTGTGTTCCTGGACCTCCAGGTAGGCCAGCAGGCGCCGCTCCCGTGTCTCCAGCAGGTGCATCGGGCCGTCGTAGCCCGCGTGGCCTTCGCAGCTCGTGGGGACCACTTGAATGGCGACGTGGCGCATGGAGCTGACCTTCAGCAGGTGCGCCAGTTGTGCCTTCTGCACCTTCTTCCCATCCGGCAGACGTCGGAGTGCGGACTCCTCGATGATGAACGCCAACTGTGCTGGCGGATTACGCGTGAGAAGTACTTGCCGCGCCATGCGGGCCTCCACACGGTGCTCGATCTCCTCGGCTTCGAGCACCGGGCACCGTACGCTCAGCACGGCCCGGGCGTACTCCTCGGTCTGAAGCAAACCGTTGACCACCAGCGTGTCGTACGTGTACAGGCTGACAGCCAGCTTCTCCAGGTCCACGTACCCCTCGAACCACGCCGGGTGCTCCGTGCGGTCCAGTTTCTCCGCCGCCTTGGACAGAATCTCGCCCGCGTTGAGGAACGCTGTCGCCTTCTCCACGAACGTGGGCGGTGGCATGCGGTCGCCGAGCTCGACGCGGGTGATCATCGCCCGCGAGTATCCGACGTGGTCGGCGAGTTCCTGCTGGTCCTTTCCCGCCGCCTCGCGGACGGCGCGGACCACCGCGCCGAACACCCGCATGCTGCCGGTGCCTTCGTTGGTCATGAGGTCGCCTCCCCGTGCGCGCGGCGTGCGCCCGTGGCCCGCCGTCGCCCTGACTCCTCTGATACGGAGTCAGGTTCCATGCGGGCAAAAGTAGTCACCACGCATACCGAATCGGTCAGGTTGTCCGAAAGGCTCACCCGAAACGGTGATTCGGTTGCGCGCGGACCAGCCGATCCCGACCCGCGTGCGCCGTGGCGCATTCGGGGGCGCACGCGGGCGACGTCAGTCGGTGAGGCCCGCCTCGCTCGCGTCGGCGTCGGCGGGCACGTCGCCGCCGAGGGCCTCTGCGATGGCGGCGAACTCGCTCAGCGTGGCCTGGAGGTCCTCGACGATCTCCTTGGCGATCGCCTCGGGCGGCAGCAGGCTGTCGGCGTCGTCGAGCGACGGGTCCTTCATCCACGTGATGTCGCCCACTGCCTGAGCGGAGCGCTCAGTTTACGCGCGGGGGCGGAGCGCGGCCGGGAACTTGTGAGGCACTGGGGCTCGTGCGTCGCGGCCCGGCGGTATGACTCACCGTCGCAGAGCGTCTTGCTGTACGACCTGCACGTTCATGCGCCGATAGGCGGGAGTAGGCCGCAGGCGCGTGCCACACTTTTCGCATGACATCGCGCGCGCTGCGCCTCACTGCCGCGATCACTCACGAAGGCGAGTGGTACGTGGCCCGCTGCCTCCAGGTGGAGGTCACCAGCCAGGGTGAGACCATCGAGGAGGCTCTGGTCAATCTTCGTGAGGCGCTGGAGCTCTATTTCGAGGACGCACCCGCTCCCGAAGTCACGGACGTGATCACCGCGCCGGTCGAGGTCCGTGTCGCATGAGCCCTGCTGTCCCCTCGGGTCTGTCCGGTGCCGGGGTTGCCAAAGCTCTGGAGCGAGCAGGTTTCGACCACATCTCCACACTCGCGGCAGCCACGCCAAGTACCGCAAGGATGACCGGACGGTAATCGTCCCGTTGCACCGCGAACTTGCTCCCGGCACCGTCCGCTCCATCCTGCGGCAGGCCGACTGGACCGTCGAGGAGGTCTCCACACATCTGAAGTGACCGCTCAGCCCCGGCGGGCCAGAGGCTGCCATTGCCCGATCGGTGTGCCATATCGCGTGAGTCTCGGCCGGCAGCGACCCGTTACGCGCCCTCGTTCAGGACCGCGGTGATCAACTCCCTTTGGGCGGGGGTGAGTCCGGGGTCGGCGCAGCGGACCTCGCGGGTGTCGACCGTGAGGGTGTAGGTGAAGCCGTCGGGGACGGGTGGGCGCGGGTGATCGCCCGGAGGGGTGAGGGCGGCTCGGGCGAGGGCTTCGAGGTGGGGGGCGTCGGGGTGGTGGGCGGTGTCGAGGGTGGCCCGCCGGGGGATGCCGGCGAACCCACCGGAGCGGACCACCTCGATACGCACGGGAGTTACGCCTCCTGGGTCTGCTCGCCGGGCTGCTGGCGCGGCAGTTCGGCCGAACCGGTGGAGCCGGAGGAGCCGGAGGAGCCGGAGGAGCCGGTGACGCCCACCGTGGTCCACGCGGACCGCACCGCCTGGTACTGCGCGCCCTCACCGTAACGCGCCTTCGCCGCCGCGGCCGTGGCCTCGGCGAAAGCGGCGAAGTCCGTGTCGGAGGCGAGCGAGCCGCCGGTGAGGGTGTCGTACCAGATCTGCCCGGCCTGCTCCCAGGCGTGCCCGCCGAGCGAGGCCGCGGCGAGGTAGAACGCGTGGTTGGGGATGCCGGAGTTGATGTGCACGCCGCCGTTGTCGTCCGGGCCCGAGACGTAGCCGGCCATGGTGCCCGGCTGCGGGTCCTTGCCGAGGTGCGGGTCGTCGTAGGCGGTGCCCGGGGCCTTCATGGAGCGCAGCGCGACGCCGTGCACGCCGGGGGCGAGCAGCCCGGCGCCGATCAGCCAGTCCGCCTGGTCGGCGGTCTGCCCGAGCGTGAACTGCTTGATCAGGCTGCCGAAGACGTCGGAGATCGATTCGTTGAGCGCGCCGGACTGGTCCTGGTAGTCGAGGTTCGCGGTGAACTGGGTGACACCGTGGGTCAGTTCGTGGCCGATGACGTCGACGGGGATGGTGAAGTCGAGGAAGATCTTGCCGTCTCCGTCACCGAAGACCATCTGCTCGCCGTTCCAGAAGGCGTTGTTGTAGCCCTCCAGGTAGTGCACGCTGGCGGTCAGCGGCAGCCCGTGGCCGTCGATGGAGTGCCGGGCGTACGCCTTGAGGTAGGTCTCGAAGGTGGCGCCGAGCCCGTCGTAGGCGCGGTTGACGCTGGCGTCCCGGGACGGCTTCGCGCCCTCGGCGCGGACCTTGCGCCCGGGGAGGTCGTCCTTGTGTTTGGCGTCGTAGATCGTGCGCTGCGGCTGGTCGGCGGGCGCGGCCGGGGCGGCGGCGGACGGGGCGCCGCCGGGTGGTCCGACCACCGCGTTCAGCCGCCGCCGGGTCCGCTGCCGGGCGTCGTGCTCCAGGGTGTGGCGGGCAGTCGCGGACAGCTCCGGGTCGTCGGACCGGGCGAGGCGGTCCAGGATGTGCGGCGGCACGATCGTGCAGAAAACTCCCATGACCGGAATGTGTCAGCTCGGGCACTGTGTGTCACCGTTTTCCCGTTCACACCACGGAAAGGAGGGAATCGCGCGGACCGGGGTGGACGCCCCGGTCGTCTTGCATGCTGAGAGGAAGTACGCACCGGCTGCGACTTCCGTCCGCGGTTCGGCTAGGGTCGGTCTCATGCGTTTCGGGCTGCTTCTCCTTAGCTGCCGCGGCGAGGGCCTGTAGTCGTAGGCCGACCCCCTCCCCGCGGAGTTTGGGCGTTCCCAAGCCGTCGGCCGCCCCGAGCGGACCCCCGAGGAGAGCCACCCCCGATGAACTCGCAGCCCAGCAGCAACCGCGTCGGCCGTGCCACGCCCATCACCGCCGAGACCGTCACGCAGCGCGCGACCTCGATGCCGATCCACAAGTACGGGCGGTACGAGCAGGTCGACATCCCCGACCGCACCTGGCCCGACGCGCGCGTCACCAAGGCCCCCCGGTGGCTGTCCACCGACCTGCGCGACGGCAACCAGGCACTGATCGACCCGATGTCGCCGGCCCGCAAGCGGGAGATGTTCGACCTGCTGGTGCGGATGGGCTACAAGGAGATCGAGGTCGGCTTCCCCGCCTCCGGCCAGACCGACTTCGACTTCGTGCGCTCCATCATCGAGCAGGACGCGATCCCGGACGACGTGACGATCTCCGTCCTCACCCAGTCCCGCGAGGAACTGATCGAGCGGACCGTCCAGTCGCTGGTCGGCGCCCGCAAGGCGACCATCCACCTGTACAACGCGACGGCGCCGGTCTTCCGGCGGGTGGTCTTCCGCGGCAGCCGCGACCAGGTGCGGCAGATCGCGGTGGACGGCACCCGGCTGGTGGTGGAGTACGCCGACAAGATCCTCGGCCAGGACACGGTCTTCGGCTACCAGTACAGCCCGGAGATCTTCACCGACACCGAGCTGGACTTCGCGCTGGAGGTCTGCGAGGGCGTGATGGACGTCTGGCAGCCCGAGGACGGCCGCGAGATCATCCTGAACCTGCCGGCCACCGTCGAGCGCTCCACCCCCTCCACGCACGCCGACCGGTTCGAGTGGATGTCGCGGAACCTGTCCCGGCGCGAGTACGTATGCCTGTCGGTGCACCCGCACAACGACCGCGGCACCGCGGTGGCCGCCGCCGAGCTGGCGCTGATGGCCGGGGCGGACCGGATCGAGGGCTGCCTGTTCGGGCAGGGCGAGCGGACCGGCAACGTGGACCTGGTCACGCTGGGCATGAACCTGTTCAGCCAGGGCATCGACCCGCAGATCGACTTCTCGCAGATCGACGAGATCCGCCGCACCGCCGAGTACTGCAACCAGATGGAGATCCACCCGCGCCACCCCTACGCGGGCGACCTGGTCTACACGTCCTTCTCCGGCTCCCACCAGGACGCCATCAAGAAGGGCTTCGAGGCGATGGAGGCCGACGCGGCCGCCCAGGGCAAGACCGTCGACGAGATCGAGTGGGCGGTGCCCTACCTGCCGATCGACCCCAAGGACGTCGGCCGCTCCTACGAGGCCGTGATCCGGGTCAACTCGCAGTCCGGCAAGGGCGGCATCGCCTACGTGCTGAAGAACGACCACAAGCTGGACCTGCCGCGCCGGATGCAGATCGAGTTCTCGAAGATCATCCAGAACAAGACCGACACCGACGGCGGCGAGGTCACCCCGGCGCAGATCTGGGCGATCTTCCAGGACGAGTACCTGCCCACCCCGGAGCACGCCTGGGGCCGGATCGCGCTGCGCTCCGCCCAGACCTCCACCTCCAGTGACGGCACCGACGCGCTGACCGTGGGCGCCGAGGTGGACGGCGCGCCGACCACCCTGACCGGCACCGGCAACGGCCCGATCTCGGCGTTCTTCGACGCGCTGGCCGCCGTCGGGGTGGACGCCCGGCTGCTGGACTACTCCGAGCACACCCTCAGCGAGGGCGCGTCCGCGCAGGCCGCGTCGTACATCGAGTGCGCCATCGACGGCCGCGTGATGTGGGGCATCGGCGTCGACGCCAACACCACCCGCGCCTCGCTGCAGGCCGTCGTCTCCGCCGTCAACCGCGCGGCCCGCTGATCACCCGTCAATCCCGCGTGATCGCCGGCCGCCGTTCGGGTCGTCGTCCGGGTCCGTTCCGGTCCCGGCCCGACGCCCGTCAACGTACGGCCGGCGCTCACGCACCCGGGTGATTTCCCGCGGCCGGCCGATGTCCGCGCCCGGCTCGCGGCCACCGCGTTCCTACGGTGGCGGACATGCCCCTGAAGCCCATGTCCAGAACGCGCGCGTCCGTGGGGCGCCGTACCGCCCCGAGGCGCGGAAGACCCGCATCCGCGCTTCTCACGGCCGTGGCCGCCGCCCTGCTGGCCGCCGCCACGGCCGGGCCCGCCACCGCCCGCGCGGTGGACCCGGCGCCGCCCCCGCCCGTACCCACCCCCCGGCAGACCGCGCAGGTGCGGCCCGCCGGCGAGCAGGCGTCCGAGGTGCTGTCGCACGCCCACTGCGTGCTCACCCTGCACCGCGCGGACGCCCCCACCGCCCGCTGCGGTGCCGCCGCCGACACCCGCGAGGCCCGCTCCGGCACCCTGCTGATGACCTGGTACACCGGCGCCGCGTACACCGGCGGCGCCACCGACATCCGCGGTGACGCCGGGAGTTGCGACGCCGGCGGGGTGGGCGTCTTCGACATCTCCGACAGCCTCGGCCGCAGTTGGGACCACGCGGTCTCGTCCTTCCGGGACTACGGCGGCTGCGCGGTCGTCGAGGGCTGGGACGGCGCCGGATACCGCGGCGAGACCCGTATCTGGGTCGGCGACCAGCCCTACCTGGGCGCCGACTGGGACAACCGGATCTCCTCGCTCGTGGTGCACGGCTGAGCAGGAGGACGGGCGGCATCCGCGGAATCCGCGAACCGGCCGAACCACCGGAACCAGCTGGACCAGCGGCACCGGCCGAACCAGCGGAAACGGCCGGACCGTGCGCCGGACCACCCGCCGCAACGGCCACCGGAACACCCGCCCAGGTGAATTGCCCTCGTACGCGGTACTGACTGGACCTGTCCACTGTGGCTAACATCACGCTGTACGGCACCGTGGCCGCTGCGCACGTTCGGGCCGTTGCGGATGCGTACCGGGACGAGGACGGCCGGAGGGTGCGATGAGACTGGGGCCTATCTGGGGTGTGCGCACGGCCTGGCACACCGAGGACGACGGCGAGTTCTACTGCCCCGAGTGCGGCGGCGACCGCGCGTACCACCGCAGAACCGGCACCCGCAGGCTGACGGTGCTCAACGTGCCGCTGTTCGCCCGGGGTCCGGCCGGCACCGTCATCGAGTGCGCCGCCTGCCACCAGCAGTACGGCTCCGAGGTGCTGCTCTGCCCGACCACCACCCGCTTCGCCGCGATGCTGCGGGACGCGGTGCACACCATCGCGCTCGCGGTGCTCACCGCGGGCGGCGGCACCGCCCGGTCCACTCGGGAGGCCGCGGTGAGCGCGGTGCGCGCGGCGGGCTTCAGCGACTGCACCGAGGACCAACTCCTCGGCCTGCTCGCCGCGATCGTCGCCGACGAGGGCCGGTTCCGCCGCTCCGACGAGCTCGGCCCCGACTCCTTCGCCGAGGCCGTCGACGGCTGCGGCAGCTGGCTGTCGATCGAGCTGCACGAAGCGCTGGAGCCGCTCGCCGACCACCTCGCGCCCCAGGGCCGCGAGCGGGTGCTGCTCGAAGGCGCGCACATCGCGCTCGCCGACGGGCCCTACCTGCCCGCCGAGCGGGACGTGTTGGAGGCGATCGGCCGCTGCCTGTCGCTGCACACCGACCACATCGACCGCTTGCTGAAGGCTGCCGCGACCGCCGCGTGACGCCTGCCGCGGGCTTGGCCGTGTTGAGGACCGTCGGCCCGGGCCCCGCCGGGGGCACTGTGGCGACCCTGCCGGTGGCGTGGCCGCCGTTCGTGGTCGGCTCGGGGCTGGCTGTTGCGCCGGCCTGGCGCCGGGCGGCAGCTTGCACGCCTGTGCCCGGTCGGCCTGGCGCCGGGCGGCAGCTCGCACGCCTGTGCCTGGTCGGCCTGACGCCGGGCGAGCCCGCCGGAGGCTGCGGACACGGGGTGCGGCTACTCCCCGCGGAGTACCGGCCCTCCGCCGGTAGCCCCGGGGAGTAGCGCGTTCTCGGCCGCGGGCCCGATGAGGGAGGCACCGTCACGGCGGGAGGCTGGAGTACGCCGCCCGCTGTCACGGAGGATGTCCGCGTGCCCTCAGAATCCGCGCTGCTGTCGCTCTTCACGGCGGGCGTCTCCGGACCCCCGCGCCCGAAGGTCTCCCGGAACGACGTGGCGCTCGCCGCCCTGATCCTGGTGGACCAGACGGTCGTGGCCGCGGTGCTGCCCGAGGGGACCGGCAGTCACCGGCCCGACGCGCTCGGCTGGACCCTGCTGACCGCCAGTGCCGTGGTGCTGGTGTGGCGCCGCCGGACGCCGATGCTGTGCCTGCTGGGCATGGTCGGCGCCGTCGCGCTCTACCACTACCTCCAGTACATCCAGATCGCGCCGATCCCCTCCAGCATCGTCGCCCTGTACGCGCTGGCCGTCGCCGGGCCGCACCTGCGCACCGTGCTGACGGTGCCGGTGGTGGTCGGCGCGATGCTGGTCATCATGTCGACGGTCGGCAAGCAGCACGAGGCCGCCGCGATGCTGCAGAGCGCCGGGTGGATTCTGGCGGTGCCGGTGGCCGGCGAGGGTGTGCGGGTGCACCGCAACTACGTGGCCGCGGTCACCGAGCGCGCGGAACGCGCCGAGCGCACCCGGGAGGAGGAGGCCGCCCGCCGGGTCGCCGAGGAACGGCTGCGGATCGCCCGCGACCTGCACGACCTGCTCGCGCACTCCATCACCCTGATCGGCGTCCAGACGTCGGTGGCCGCGCACGTCCTCGTCGCCGACCCCGACCGGCTCGACCGCACCGCGGTCGCCTCCGCGCTCGACGCCATCGCCGACACCTGCCGCGAGGCCCGCGCGGAACTGCGCACCACCCTGCGCGTGCTGCGCGCCGACGGCGACGGCCCCCTCCCGTCCCTGGCCGGCATCCCCACCCTCACCCGGGCCGCCGAGGCCACCGGCGCGAAGGTCCACCTCGCCCTCGACCTCGCGGGGCCCGAGGTGCCCGGTCAGGGGCGCCCCAGTGACCAGCCCTCCACCGGCAGGTGGTCCGACGAGGGGCAGCGCGACCCCGGACCCGCGGTCCAGGCGGCCGCCTACCGCATCGTGCAGGAGGCCCTCACCAACGCCGTCCGCCACGGCGCCACCGCCCCCCGCGTCACCGTCGCCGTACGCCGCGAGGGCGACCGCCTGAGGCTGCGCGTCGAGGACGACGGACCGCACGCCCGCCAGGCCCCGCCCCCGCACCGCACGGAAGGCTTCGGCATCGTGGGCATGCGCGAGCGGGCCCGCAGCGTCGGCGGCACCCTCACCGCGGGCCCCCGCACCGACGGCCCCGGCTTCGCCGTGCACGCGGAACTCCCGCTCACCCCGCCAGGGCAGCCGGAACCCAGCCCGCAGGAACCGACCCCGCAGGAAGCCAGCCCGCAGGAACCGACCCCGCAGGAACCGACCCCGCAGGAACCGGTGGCGCCCCTCGCACCGGCGGCGCCGTCCGCACCCCAGGGAGACCAGAGATGACCGAGTCCACGCCGATCCGGGTCCTGCTCGCCGACGACCAGAACCTGGTGCGCGCCGCGTTCGCGATGCTCGTCGAGTCCGCGCCGGACATGGTGGTGGTCGGCGAGGCGGGCAACGGCCTGGAAGCCGTCGACATGGCGCACGGCACCCGCGCGGACGTGGTCGTGATGGACATCCGCATGCCGGAGCTCGACGGCATCGAGGCGACCCGCAGGATCGCCGCCGACGACGACCTCGCGGGCGTGCGGGTGCTGGTGCTGACCACCTACGACGACGACGATCACGTGGTCTCCGCGCTGCGCGCGGGCGCGTCCGGCTTCATGGTCAAGGACACCCGGCCCGCCGAACTCCTGGACGCCATCCGCACGGTCGCCGCGGGTGACGCGCTGCTGTCGCCCGGCCCGACCGCGCGGCTGATCGCCCGGGTGCTGCGGCTGCCGGACCGCCCGCTGCCCAGCGCGCCCGGCCCGGCCCTGCTGGCCTGCCTCTCCGACCGGGAACGGGAGGTGCTCACCCTGGTCGCGCGCGGCCTGAACAACAGCGAGGTCGGCGAGGCGCTGGGCCTGAGCCCGCTCACCGCGAAGACCCACGTCAGCCGGATCATGGGCAAGCTGGGCGCCCGCGACCGCGCCCAACTGGTCATCTCCGCCTACGAGTCGGGCCTGGTCGCGCCGGGCACGGAGCACTGACGGCGAATCGTTCCCCCGGCCCGCGCCGCCGTAGGCGAGAATGGTCGGCATGAGTCTGTTCCGCGACGACGGCATCGTGCTGCGCACCCAGAAACTGGGCGAGGCGGACCGGATCATCACCCTGCTGACCCGCAGGAACGGCCGGGTGCGCGCGGTGGCCCGCGGGGTGCGGCGCACCAAGTCGAAGTTCGGCGCCCGGCTGGAGCCGTTCAGCCACGTCGACGTGCAGTTCTTCACCCGGGGCGGGGAGCTCGTCGGCCGCGGCCTGCCACTGTGCACGCAGGGCGAGACCATCGCCCCGTACGGCGGCGCCATCGTCACCGACTACGAGCGCTACACCGCGGGCACCGCCATGCTGGAGACCGCCGAGCGCTTCACCGACCACGAGGGCGAGCCGGCCGTGCAGCAGTATTTGCTGCTGGTCGGCGCGCTGCGCACCCTTGCCGCGGGCGAGCACGAGCCGCGGCTGGTGCTGGACGCCTTCCTGCTGCGCTCGCTCGCCGTCAACGGCTACGCGCCGAGTTTCGACGACTGCGCCCGGTGCGGAATGGCCGGACCGAACCGGTTCTTTTCGGTCGGCGCGGGAGGAGTCGTCTGCGGCGAGTGCCGGGTGCCCGGAAGCGTCGTACCCTCACGGGAGGCACTGGAACTGCTCGGCGCGCTGCTGGGCGGTGACTGGGAGACCGCGGACGCCTGCGAGCCGCGCCACTGCCGTGAGGGCAGCGGGCTGGTGGCGGCCTACCTCCAGTGGCATCTGGAGCGCGGACTGCGGTCGCTGCGCTTCGTGGAGAAGTAGGCACCGCGGCGCCGCACCGCACCGCGACGCCGCGCACCAGCACGCACGACAACGCACCGCAACGCACTGCGCCGCACCGCATGATCGACGACGACCTGCCACGACCTGTCGGGAGACGTACCACCATGGCACGACGCGGGATTCTCACCCGTCACCGGAAGACCTACCGCACGCCCGACGCCCACCCCTCCGGCGCGCATCCGCCGAAGATCCCGGGCGAGCTGGTCCCCAAGCACGTCGCCATCGTGATGGACGGCAACGGCCGGTGGGCGACCGAGCGCGGGCTGCCGCGCACCGAGGGTCACAAGGTCGGCGAAGGCGTCGTCCTCGAAGTGCTCAAGGGCTGCCTGGAGATGGGTGTCAAGAACCTGTCGCTGTACGCGTTCTCCACCGAGAACTGGAAGCGCTCGCCGGACGAGGTGCGCTTCCTGATGAACTTCAACCGCGATGTGATCCGCCGCCGCCGCGAGGAGATGAACGAACTCGGCATCCGCATCCGCTGGGTGGGCCGGATGCCGAAGATGTGGAAGTCCGTGGTGCACGAGCTCCAGATCGCCCAGGAGCGCACGGTCGACAACGACGCGATGACGCTCTACTTCTGCCTGAACTACGGTGGCCGCGCCGAGATCGCCGACGCCGCGCAGGCGCTGGCCCGCGACGTCGCCTCGGGCCGGCTCGACCCGTCCAAGGTCAACGAGAAGACCTTCGCGAAGTACCTCTACTACCCCGACATGCCCGACGTGGACCTCTTCCTGCGGCCCAGCGGCGAGCAGCGCACCTCCAACTACCTGCTGTGGCAGAGCAGCTACGCGGAGATGGTCTTCCAGGACGTGCTCTGGCCGGACTTCGACCGCCGCGACCTGTGGCGGGCCTGCCTCGAATACGCCCAGCGCGACCGCCGCTTCGGCTCCGCCCAGGCGTAACGCGGCCGGCGGCGGCCCGGCCGGGCAGTGACACGACAGCGGTGTCGCGCCGGGGGCGGATGGCACCACCCGGCGCGACACGTCTCGGTGTGTGCTACTTCACGGCTCTGCTGTGCACATGGGCGGTCAGGTAGTCCTGCGTCTTCGCCGCGGTGAAGGCGCTGTTCGACGGCAGGGCGAAGTCGACCGTGGTGGTGCCTCCCTTCTGGATGCGGGCGATCTTCATCAGCGGGGTGTAGCCGTCCTCGGCGGCGATGATCTGCAGCGGGTTGAAGCCCTTGTTCAGCCAGAGCTGGTAGGCGCCGTGCCCGTCGGTCTTCAGGGTGTACGTCGTCGGCCCGCAGGTACCGGTGCCGGTGGCGTACATGGTGCAGATCGCCACGGTGGCACCGGAGATCGGTGCGCCGCTGCTGTCGGACACCGTCCCGCTGACCTTGCCCCAGGTCTTGGGCGGTGTGACGTTCATCGTCACCGCGATCGGCTGGGCGCTGCCGTACGGCGAGTCGGTGCCGACCAACACCTGCCCGGCGTACGTGCCGGGCTGGGACTGGGTGGAGGAGTCGGTGGTCATCCGCACGGTGACGCTCTGGCCGGGTGCGACGTCGAACGCGGTGGTGTCCTCCGACATCCAGCCGACGTCACCGCCGCACTGGTCGTAGCCGGGCAGGTGCTCGACCTCGGAGGTGGCGCCGGCCGGACCGGCGCCGCCGACCTTGTAGATGCCGCACGCCGCGCCGCCGCGGTAGCCGGCGTTGCTGGAGTTGGGCAGGGCGGACCAGCTGTCGGTGTCGGGGTCGTAGGCGAAGCCCTGGTTGGTCACCTCGGTCCCGCTGTTGACGGCGCCGCCCATGACCTCCAGCTTGCCGTTCGCGGTGGCGGCCGAGGCTCCCCACGCGTCGATCGGCAGGTCGGCCTTCGCGGTCCAGCCGCCGGCCCCCGGCGCGTAGGAGTAGGTGCTGGTCAGCGAGGTGCTGCCGGAGCCGCCCGCGCACACCACCTGCGCGGCGACGCCCCCGCAGGCGGTGAAGGAGACCGCGGTGGGGTAGTCCGGTTCCGATGTCCAGGCGTTGCTGCCCGGGTCGTAGCTGGAGACGGTGGCCGTGGCGGCGCAGGACGTGCCGTTCGTGCAGCCGCCGATGACGTAGAGCTTGCCGTCGACCACCGCGCTGCCGGCCGCGGCGACGCCGGTGGGCAGGTCGGCCATCCGCGTCCAGGTGTCCTTGGCGGGATCGTAGGCGTAGGTGTGGGTGCTGCCGGCGTCGCCGTCGTTCCACCCGCCCACGACGTACAGCGTGTCGCCGAGGAACGCCGCGGAGGCCGCTTCGAGGCGCTCGGGCAGCTCGGCGAGCGGGCTCCACGCCTGGGTGGACGGGTCGTAGACGTTGGTGTCCTGGAGCGCGTACGACCCGTTGAAGCCGCCGACCACGTAGACCTTCCCGTCGTGGCTCGCGACCGCGTCGTCCTGCACCGGCTCGGGATAGTCGGCGGTGTCGGTCCACGGCCCCACCGCCGGGCCGGCCGCCCTCAGCACCGGGCCGGACCCGGGTACCGCGGTGGTCGGGGTCGCCGCGGCGCGGCTGGTTCTGGTCCTGGTGGTCAGGGGAGCCGCGCCAGAGGGGGTGGCGGCCTCTGGTGAGGTACCCATCGCGGTGAACCCTCCGTCCTCCGCGCTGAGGTTCACGTGCACCGGTGCGGTGCCGTCGTTCCCGAACGTCTCGGTCTTCGACGTGGCTGCACCGAGCACCTGGCTCGTGGAGACGCTCTGCTGCGCGATGGTGACGTGGCCGGCGTCGAGCGCGAAGTCACGGTGCAGGACGGCGTCGGCCGGCACCTTGGCTTTCGCCTGCGCCGGCGTGTACTTGCCGTCGGTCACGGAGAACCCGGTGCTGCCGGTGTGCGGGCTGAACAGCCAGTAGTAGCCGTCGCCCAGGCCCGCGTCGTCCGGGGTGGCGGTCGTCACGCCGGAGGCCGTCGCGTCCGTGTCGCTGCTGACCTTCGCCCCGATCAGCGGGGCGCCGGTGTTGGCGTCGGTCACGGTGCCGGCCACCAGGCCGCCGGTCTGCGGGACGCAGGAACGGGAGCCGACCAGGACGTTGTCGACCTCCCAGCGCCGATTGCTGCCGCTGCCGGTGAAGTGGAAGCGCACCCGCACGTCGGACTTCCCGGCGGCCTGCGGGACGGGGATGTCGACGCGCCCGGAGTCGCTGTAGGGCTGGTGCACGCCCGTCCAGGTGGTGCCGCCGTCCAGGCTGAGATCGACGCTGCCGGTCTGGCCGGGAGAGCCGATGTACGAACTGTCGTAGCCGATCTCGGGGCTGTCGCCGCCCTGCCCGCCGGACAGGTCGATGACCGGGGAGACCAGCGAGGTGTCCTGCTTGTCGTCCGGGCCGTCGATGGAGTAGTACACCTCGGAGTCGACGTCGGCGAAGGCGCCGTCACTGCCCTTCGGCGGTGCCCAGCCGCCCTGGTTGTCGAAGGTCCAGGTCTGGCCGTTGCCGACGCCGTCGGTCACGGTCCAGCCGTCCTGCAGGTTCTTGCCGGTCCAGCCGGTGAACTCCTCGGTGCTGCCCACGTCCTGGTAGGCGTAGCCGAGCGCGGTGCAGGTGCTCGCGTCGACCTTGAGGGCGACGTCCTGCGACACGTCGGAGTCGTTCACGGCCACGGTGGCGTCCTGGCCGGTGTAGCCGGGCAGGTCCGCGGATGCGACGTGCATCGTGTACGTGGTTCCGGCGGGCAGGGACACCGAGTAGTGGCCGGTGTACGGGTCGGAGTAGACCGGGCCACCGGGGTAGCCGTCGACGGTGATCTTCGCCCGCATCGGCCAGCCGTGGCCCGACCCGTCGGTGACGTTGCCGGACACGGTGTGGAGCGGCTTGGCGGTGAGTGAGAAGTTCTCGGTCACCGACGTGTTGTCGGTGACCGCGACACCGGTGACAGCGTTGTCGGCGTAGCCGTACTTGGTCGCCGTCAGGTCGTAGCTGCCGGCCGGGACCACCAGGTCGTAGCTGCCGTCGGCGCCGGTGGTCGCGGAGTAGTCGCCGTTCGCCGTGGTGACGTCGACGCCGGTGACGGGTTTGCCGGTGCCCGCGCCGGTCACCTCGCCCTTGATGTCACCGTGCGGTCCGGTGGTCAACGCGCCGACACCGTGCGGCGTGCCGAGACCGGTCGGGCCGTCCCAGCCGGTGCCGGCCCGGCACAGCTCGCTCGGCGAGCACGCGCCGTTGGAGCCCGAGGTGACGTCGGACAGGTCGCTCGCCCGGCTCGGGTCGTCGTAGGGGTAGCTCACCGGCGAGGTGTTCGGGACGGGGGTGCCGGCGAGGGCGTACATCGAGGTGATCAGAGGGGCGGACAGGCTGGTGCCGCCGTAGATGTCCCAGCCGCTGTCGGTGTAGCTGTTGTAGATCGCCAGGCCGGTCTGGGGATCGGCGACGGCGGAGAGGTCGGTGTCGGCGCGGGTGGTGCACGCCGTGATGGCGCTCTGCCAGGCGGGCTTGGTCACGTCCTGCGAGCAGCCGCTGCCGGCGCCGCCCCACACCGACTCGGCCCAGCCGCGGCCGGAGCCCGGTGAGCGTTCGAGCGATGTGCCGCCGACGGACACGACGTACTTCGACGTGGACGGGTAGATGGTCCCGGCGGCGTAGCCGTTGTCACCGCTGGACGCGGCGTACACGACGCCCGGGTGGTCGAAGACCTGCTGGTCCGAGCTGTTCTCGGTGCCGTCCTCCGGGCCGCCCCAGCTCATCGAGATGAACTTCGCGCCCAAGGTGCGGGCGGTCTCGACCGCCGTGGGCAGGCTGTCGCCGTTGTCGCTGTCCGCCTCGACGAACAGGATGTGGCAGGAGGGGCAGGCGGCTGACACGGCGTCGAGGTCGAGCGAGCTCTCGGACGTCCAGTCGTCACCTGCCGGCGACGGCGAGGGGTAGTTGCTGCTGCCGTCCTGGGCGACCTTCGTGAAGCAGCCGTTGGCCGTGGTGCACGCCGGCAGCCCGTACTGCGCACGGTAGACACCGAGGTCGGACTCGGCCTTGGGGTCGTCGAAGGCGTCGACGACGGCGACGGTCGGCGACGCCGTCGCGGCCGGCAGGTCGTAGGCGGACTGGATGTCGCTGGGTCCGTAGCCGGCCGGAGTGGCGTTCTGTGCCAGCGCCTTCTGCGCCTTGACGTCGGTGCGCTTCAGCGCGAAGCAGGTGAACCTGTGCTTGGTGGTGGTCTGCCCGCACGCGGCCGAGTAGTCGGCGGCCTGCGAGCCTGTCGTGGCGGGTGCCGCGGACTTCGCCTTGGCGGCCTTGGCCTGCGGCGCTTCGGTCTTCGGCGCGGCCGCCTGGGAACCGTGCTGTGTGGGGGACGAGTTGGGCCGCGCCGGTTCGGCCCGAGCGGTACCCGCCACGGCAAGGGACATGCCCGCGACGACGACTGCGGCGATCAGGAGGGTGATGAGTCTTCGTAGCAGGGACGTGCTCTTCATCGTTGTCTCCCTTTACAACCTCACAGGCTCGGTGGGTCGGGGGTGACGTGGCGAGCCTTGTGGTAAGAGACGGTGTCGTGGTTGTGCCAGGACTGACAAGTGTCCACCAGCGTCGGGTTCATGACAGGTGGCCAGAACGCGCCAGGGAGTTTTCATGTGGGAAACCGTCGGGATACCTGAGAATGAGGCCCGGGTGTACGAAGCGCTCATCCCGTTGGGACACTGCACCGCTGACGTCCTGTCACATCGGGTCGACGTCACCGCGGCCAGGACCACGCGGGCGCTCGCGAGCCTGATCCAGCGCGGTCTGGTGACCCGGCTGCCGGGCCGGCCGGTCCGCTACTCGGCGGTGGAGCCGGCACTGGCCGGATCGGTCCTGATCGCCAAGCGGGAGCACGAACTGCGCCGGCTCCAGCAGCACTTGAACAAGCTGGACGAGGCGTTCCACGCCGAGACGCTCGCGAACGACCCGGCCGAGCACATCGAAGTGATCCGAGGCGCACCGAAGATATGGCGCACCTTCGTCCGGGTGCAGCGCTCCGCCCGGCGCGAGGTGCGGGCGTTCGACAAGCCGCCGTACTTCGTCGCCGCGGGCGAGCACGGGGACGAGGGCCCCAACCTCGAGGAGCGACGGTCGCTGGAGGCGGGCACCATCGGCTACCGGGTGGTCTACGACCAGGAGTCGGTGGCCGTCCCCGGCCGGCTGGAGAACATCTGGGAGGGGATCAGGCGCGGTGAACGCGCGAAGGTCGGCACGTCGCTGCCGGCGAAGCTCGTGCTGTGCGACGACACCATGGCGATCGTCAGTTCGGCCGCCGAGTACCACACCGGCGTCGCGTACCTCATCCACCCCTCGTCGCTGCTGGACATGACCACGGCACTCTTCGAGGCGGTCTGGGCCCGTGCCGTCCCGCTCAACAGGTCGGGGTCCACCGAGAACCAGACGTCGATGAGCCCGCTCGACCGCCAGTTGCTCGGGCTCCTCGCCAGCGGCGCCACCGACGCGGTGATCGCCCGCACCTTCGGGTGGAGCGTCCGCACCGTGCAGCGGCACATCCACGAGCACATGCAGGTCGTGGGGGTGCGGACGCGTTTCCAGCTCGGCATGGAAGCGGCGCGCCGCGGCTGGCTGTGACGCGCCGGGCGACCCGTCCACGCGCCCCTGACGCGTGAGCGTCTTCCGGATGGCCGGAACCCCCGCGCGGTGCCGGGACCGGCTGAGCACCGGCGACAGCCGTTCGGCCGCCCTGGACCGGGCGACCTGCTACTGCGTGTCGACGTCGGAACGGAATCCGGTCATGTTCCAGGTGCCGGCGATCAACGCCGACTCGGTGTCGCTCAACGGCTACGTACTCGCCGACCGCACCACCGATTCCTGACCGCGGGACTTCCGCGCCGCGGGATCTCCGTCCTGAACGCGGGACTCCCCCGGCGGCGGGAGCCGTCGGGGGAGTCCAGGCCGTACGTGCGCGGCCGAGCCGGTGACCGGTGTCAGCAGCCCAGCAGCCGGGAGCCGAGGTACGCCTCGACCTGGTCCAGGGAGACCCGCTCCTGCTTCATCGTGTCGCGCTCGCGCACCGTGACGGCGTTGTCGTCGAGGGTGTCGAAGTCGACGGTGACGCAGAACGGCGTGCCGATCTCGTCCTGCCGGCGGTAGCGGCGGCCGATCGCGCCCGCGTCGTCGAACTCGATGTTCCAGTTCTTGCGCAGCGCGGTGGCCAGGCCCTTCGCCTTCGGGGAGAGCTGCGGGTTGCGGGAGAGCGGCAGCACCGCGACCTTGACGGGCGCCAGCCGCGGGTCGAGCCGCATGACGGTCCGCTTCTCCATGACGCCCTTGGCGTTGGGCGCCTCGTCCTCGTTGTAGGCGTCGAGCATGAACGCGAGCATCCCGCGGTTGACACCGGCCGCCGGCTCGATCACGTACGGGAACCAGCGCTCGCCGGCCTCCTGGTCGAAGTACGACAGGTCCTGGCCGGACGCCTTCGCGTGCGAGGACAGGTCGTAGTCGGTGCGGTTGGCGATGCCCTCGAGCTCGCTGAACTCCTGGCCGCCGAACTGGAAGCGGTACTCGATGTCGACGGTCCGCGTCGAGTAGTGGGAGCGCTTCTCCTTCGGGTGCTCCAGCCAGCGCATGTTCTCCTCACGCAGGCCGAGGCCGGTGTACCAGTTCCACCGCTCCTCCATCCAGTACTCGTGCCACTTCTCGTCCTCGCCCGGCTTGACGAAGAACTCCATCTCCATCTGCTCGAACTCGCGGGTGCGGAAGATGAAGTTGCCGGGCGTGATCTCGTTGCGGAACGACTTGCCCATCTGCGCGATGCCGAACGGCGGCTTGCGCCGGGCGGTGGTCTGCACCTGGGCGAAGTTCACGAAGATGCCCTGCGCGGTCTCGGGCCGCAGGTACGCCACCGAGCCGGCGTCCTGGGTCGGGCCGAGGTGGGTCTGGAGCATGCCGGAGAACTGCTTGGGCTCGGTGAAGGCGCCCTTGGTGCCGCAGTGCGGGCAGTTGATGTCGGCCAGGCCGTTCGCGGGAAGCTTGCCGTGCTTCGCCTCGTACGCCTCCTCCAGGTGGTCGGCGCGGTAGCGCTTGTGGCAGGAGGTGCACTCGGTGAGCGGGTCGGAGAAGGTGGCCACGTGGCCGGAGGCGACCCACACGTCGGGTGCGAGGATCACCGACGAGTCGAGTCCCACCACGTCGTCACGCGAAATCACCATGGAGCGCCACCACTGGCGCTTGATGTTCTCCTTGAGCTCGACGCCCAGCGGTCCGTAGTCCCAGGCGGCCTTGGAACCGCCGTAGATCTCACTGCTCGGGAAAACGAAGCCACGGCGCTTGCTCAGGCTGACGATGGTGTCGATCTTGTCGGCGGCCACGGTGCTCTCTTCAGTGCGACGGGGGGTTCAGTCGTCCCAGATTACCGGCGGGTGTGGGGCCCATATCAAATCCGTTCCCGCCCGCCGCCCGCCCGCCGCCCGACCGCCGCCCGCCCGCCGCCCGCCCGCCGCCCGCCCGGCGCGGTCCGGTTCAGCGGAGAGTGAGCAATAATTGACAATGGTTTCCACTTATCCGGACCGTGGTGATCGGGCCCGGGCTGGCACAATGGGCCGCCCGGACGGGTGCGCGAGACGCATCCGGGGGTGATCGAGAAGACCGGGAAGACCGAGAAGGAGGCAATCGGTGGACAGCACCAAGCAGCCGGTGCGCGGCCGCTCCACCCGACAGCGCGCCGCGGTCGCGGCGGCCCTCGACGAGGTCGACGAGTTCCGCAGCGCGCAGGACCTGCACGACCTGCTCAAGCACCGCGGCGACTCGGTGGGCCTGACCACGGTCTACCGCACCCTCCAGACCCTCGCCGACGCCGGCGAGGTCGATGTGCTGCGTACGGGCGACGGCGAGTCGGTCTACCGCCGCTGCTCCGGTGGCGGGCACCACCACCACCTGGTCTGCCGCGGCTGCGGCAAGGCGGTGGAGGTCGAGGGGCCGGCCGTGGAGAAGTGGGCCGAGTCGATCGCGGCCACCCACGGGTTCGTGGACGTCGCGCACACGATGGAGATCGTCGGGACCTGCGGGGAGTGTGCGGAGGGGAGCGCCCCGGCGGGTCCGGCTGAGCGCGGCTCGGCGGCCGGCGGGCTGTGGCCGGCGGCCCGGCGGGCTGTGGGCGGCGTCCTGCGGGCGGATCATCGGCCGACCGGATAATCGGTTGGCCGTCCGTGGCCACCGCGGAACACTGGCGCCGTGCCTTCCGACCCGCACCCGGACTCGTACGTAGACGCCGCCGCGCTCTACGACCTGCTCAACCCGTGGGACCCCGACCTCTACCCGGGTGACCGCTTCTACGCCGGGCTGATGGCGACGGCGGGCTCCGTGCTGGACGTCGGCTGCGGTACGGGCGCGATGCTGCACCGGATGCGGGCCGACGGGCACCGGGGGCGGCTGGTCGGGCTGGACCCGGACCCTGACGCGCTGGCCCGGGCGCGGCGCCGTACGGACGTCGAGTGGGTCGAGGCGGCCGCGACCGGCGCCGCGGCCTGGGACGGGGAGTTCGACCTCGCGGTGATGACCGGGCACGCCTTCCAGTTCCTGGTGGCCGACGAGGAGATCCGCGCCTCGCTCGCGGCGGTCCGCGCCGCGCTGCGCCCCGGCGGGCGGTTCGCCTTCGAGACCCGGCACCCGCAGGCGCGGGCCTGGGAGGAGTGGAACCCGGCGAACGCCGCCGACGTCACCGGCCCGGGCGGCCGGCCCCTGCGGGTCTGGCACCGGGTGGACTCCGTGGCGGGCGGCGTCGTCGCCTTCCACGGCACCACCGCCGCGCCCGGCGGCACGGTGCTGCGGGTGGACCGGGCCGAGCTGCGCTTCCTCGAACCGGCCGCCCTCAACTCCCTTCTGGCCGAGGCCGGTTACGAGATCGAGGCGCAGTACGGCGACTGGGTCCGCGGACCGCTGGACGCCGCCAGCCGGGAGATCGTCACGGTCGCGCGGCGGCCGGCCGGACCGGCGTAGGGTCGGCCACCATGCGCGTACTCGTACTCGGCGGCACCTCGTTCGTGGGCCGCGCCATCGTCGAGGCCGCCCTGGAGTCCGGGGCCGACGTGACCCTCTTCAGCAGGGGCCGGACCGGGGCGGAGCTGTTCCCGGGCGTGCCCCGGCTGCTCGGGGACCGGGACAGCGGGGACTACGCGGCGCTGGGACAGGGCGGTTGGGACGCCGTGGCCGACGTCAGCGGGTATCTGCCGCGGCATGTCGGTCAGGCGATGGACGTGCTCGGCGACCGGGTCGGGCGGTACCTGTTCGTCTCCAGCCACGCGGTGTACCGGCGCGAGGGCATCGCGCCCGGCTCCGACGAGGACACCCCGCGCCGCCCCGCGGTCCGCGACACCGAGGAGCTGAGCGAGGAGACGTACGGCCCGCTGAAGGTCGCCTGCGAGGACGACGTCACCGCGCGGTACGGCGCCCGGGCCACGATCGTGCGGCCCGGGAAGGTGGCCGGCCCCTACGACCGGTCCAGCGCGTTCACCTACTGGGTGCGGCGGGCCGCCCGCGGCGGCCGGGTCGCCGTGCCGGGCGACCCGCGCCAACCGGTGCAGGTGGTCGACTCCCGCGACCTCGCCCGGCTGGTGGTCCGGCTGATCACCGACGACCGCGCCGGCGCCTTCCACGCGGTCGGCCCCGCCGCGCCGACCACCCTCGGCGGCCTCATCCACACCTGCGCCCGCGTCGCCGGCGCCGAGGTCGAACTCGTCCCCGTGCCGCCCTCCACCGCACCCCTCCCCGCGATGTTCCCGCTGATCCGCCCCAACTGGCCGACCCAGCAACGCGACCCCGCCCGCGCCCGCGCCGCCGGCCTGCCCGCCACCCCGCTGGCCACCACCGCCGCGGACGTCCTCGCCTGGGACCGGCAACGCGGCGAGCCCCCGCTGAAGTACACCTTCACCCCGGCACAGGAGCGCGCGGTCCTGGCCGCCCACGCCGAGCCCGCCCACCCCCCGCCCCCGCCGAACGCGCCCACGGACGGCTGATCACCCGCGCCCGCACGTGTCCGTGTCCGCGGGCCGGGGGTCAGCGCTCGCTGTCGAGGTGCTGCATCTGGGTCTCGTCGTACCGGGTGCCGGAGGCGGCTCCGGGTGGGATCGCGGCCTCGATCGCGGCCAGTTCGGTGGCGTCGAGGGTGACGTCGAGGGCGCCCAGGGACTCGGCGAGGCGGTCGCGGCGGCGGGCGCCGATCAGGGGGACGATGTCGTCGCCGCGTGAGAGCACCCAGGCGATGGCGGCCTGCGCGACGGTGACGCCCTTGCCGTCGGCGACCTCGCGCAGGGCCTCGACCAGGGCGAGGTTGCGGTCGAGGCGGTCACCGGAGAAGCGCGGGTAGCGGTTGCGGAAGTCGGTCGGGTCGAAGCCGCGCTCCTTGGTCCAGTGGCCGCTGAGCAGGCCGCGGGAGAGCACCCCGTACGCCGTGATGCCGATGCCCAGTTCGCGGGCGGCGGGCAGGACGGCTTCCTCGATGCCGCGCGAGAAGAGGCTGTACTCGATCTGGAGGTCGCAGATCGGCGCGGTGGCCGCGGCCCGGCGCAGGGTGTCCGCGCCGACCTCGGACAGCCCGATGTGCCGCACCCGCCCGGCCTGGACCTCCTCGGCGATCGCGCCGACGGTCTCCTCGATCGGCACGTCCGGGTCGACCCGGGCGATCCGGTAGACGTCCACGTGGTCGGTGCCGAGCCGGTTGAGGGAGTACGCGAGGAAGTTCTTCACCGCGGCGGGCCGGCCGTCGTATCCGCTCCAGCCGCCGCCGGCGTCCCGCAGCGCGCCGAACTTGACGCTGATCGCGGCCTGTTCGCGGCTGCCGGGGCGGGCGCGCAGGGCGTCGCGGATCAGCAGCTCGTTGAGCCCCATGGCGTAGAAGTCGCCGGTGTCGAGCAGGGAGACGCCCGCGTCGAGGGCGGCGTGGATGGTGGCGGTGGACTCGGCGTCGTCGGTCGGGCCGTAGACCGCGGTCATGCCCATGCAGCCCAGGCCGATGGCCGAGACGGTGGGGCCGGTGGTGCCGAGGGGGCGGGTGCGCATCGGGATCTCCTCGTGAGGACGGGTGGGGCGGGGGCGGGGTGGGACGGCACAGGTCGTACGGGCGGCGGTGTGGCGCCGGGTGTCACGCGGGGTGCGGCCGGGGAGCGGCCGCTACGAGGGCGGGTCGGCGTCGCCGCATTCCCTCACCGTCGCACGCGGGAAGCGGATCTTCCGTGCGTTCGCCTCCTCGCCGGGCGCCCGGCGTGTCCCCCGTTTCGAGGTCCGCGCCGGCCCCGCCCCCGCGACCGGGGGAAGCCCCCCGCTCACACCACCCTGCGCGGCAGCCGCAGGCTCAGCGCGACCGTCGCCGCCACCGCCACGAGCTGCGCGAGCAGCGTCCACACCAGCGCGTCCCGCACGCCGATCGACGTCGACAGGCTCAGGAACAGGGTGCCGAGCGTCGCGACGCCCAGCGCCAGCGCCGACTGCTGGGTGGTGGCCATCGCACCGCTGCCGACCCCGGCCTGCGCCGCGGGCACCTCGCTCAGCACGATCCGGAACACCACCGGCAGCACCAGGCCCTGCCCGAACCCGGTCACCGCCATGCCCGGTGCCAGCGCCCACACCCCCAGGTGCGGCCAGCCCCAGAGGAAGGTGGCGGCCAGGATCAGCAGGCCCGCGGCCTGGATCAGCGACCCGGCGGTCACCGTGAGCCGTCCCCACCGCGCGACCATCCGCGGCCCGAGCAGCGAGGCGGCGAAGAACGCCGCGCACAGCGGGGCCAGCGCCGCGCCCGCCAGCAGCGCGCTGAACCTCAGCCCGTCCTGCATCGCCACCGCCACCACGAACATGAAGCCGCCGAAGCCCAGGCAGAACGGCACGATCAGCATCAGCCCGCTGCGCACGCTGTGGATACGGACCAGCGACGGCGGCAGCAGCGGGTTGCCGCCGGTGCGCTCGCCGCGCATCTCCACCGCCACGAACGCGGCCGCGGTGAACGGTGACAGCGCCAGCAGCGCCCACGCCCACACCGGCCAGCCCGCCGCGCGGCCTTCGGTGAGCGGCAGCAGCAGCGCGACCAGCGTCACCGCGAGCAGCCCGGTGCCGGCCCGGTCGATCCGCGCCGGATGCGGCGACCTGGTCTCCGGCACCGTGCGCAGCGCCAGGACGAACGCGACCGCGGCGACCGGCACGTTCACCAGGAAGATCGCCCGCCAGCCGCTGCCCGCGATGTCCGCGGAGACCAGCACACCGCCGAGCACCTGCCCGACCACGCTGGCTATGCCCGCGGTCGCGCCGTAGTAACTCAGCGCCTTGGCGCGGCTGCTGCCGGAGGTCGCGGACTGGACGGTGGCCAGCGCCTGCGGCAGCAGCAGCGCCGACGCGGCGCCCTGCGCGACCCGCGCGCCGACCAGGCTCCACGCGTTGGGCGCGAGACCGCAGGCCAGCGAGGTCAGCGCGAACAGCGCCAAGCCCCACAAGAAGAGGTTGCGGCGGCCGAACATGTCGCCGAGCCGGCCGCCGAGCACGAGCAGCACGGCGTACGCGACGCCGTAGCCGGCGATCACCATCTCCAGCACCGCGGAGCCGGCGTTCAGGTCGCGGTCGATGGTGGGCAGGGCGACGTTGACGATGAAGAAGTCGACCATCGGGAGGGCGGCGCCCAGCAGGACGGTCAGCAGTCCGAGGGCGCTCAGGCCGGGGGAGGGGGCGGGGGTGGTGCCGGTGCCGGTGCCGGTGCCGGTGCTGTTGCCGGTGTGCCGGCCGGTGCCGAGGTGGGTGACCCGGGGTAGCACCTGGGCCCGGGATGTCAGGGTGTGTTCCATGCGATCGGTCACCCGGCCAACGATGGACCTCTGCTCAGGGGGGTACCAGAGAGCGTTTATCCAGGTATGAGCGCCACCTGGCAACGGTCTGCGGAGTGCGGCACGCTGGGAGCATGACACCGACCGCGCCAGGCGCCGCCCGTACGGTTTCCGACCGTAAAGCCGTGGACCGCGTCGAGGCGGTGGACGCCGGGGTGGCCGCCGAGAGCCGCCGGCACGAACTCGCGTCGTTCCTGCGCAGCCGCCGGGAGCGGATCTCGCCGGAGCAGGTCGGCCTGCCGCCGGGCCGCCGCCGGCGCACGCCCGGGCTGCGCCGCGAGGAGGTCGCGCAGCTCGCCGCGGTCGGGGTGACCTGGTACACGTGGCTGGAGCAGGCCCGGGACATCCAGGTGTCCGGGCAGGTCGCCGACGCGATCGCCCGCGCGCTGATGCTGGACCGGATGGAGCGGAGCCACCTGTTCACGCTCGCCGGGGCCGCCGACCCGCATCCGGACCTGGACTGCCCGGGCATGTCCGCCACCGTGCGCGCCATGCTCGTCCAGCTCGAACCGCTGCCCGCCGCGGTCTTCAACAGCCGCTACGACATCATCGCCCACAACCGCACCTACGGGCGGCTGGTCGGCGACCTCGACCGGATGCCGCCCGAGGACCGCAACCTCATGTGGCTGGCCTTCACCGACCCGGTGTGGCGCGAAGGGATGCTGGACCGCGCGGAGAACATCCGGCTGATGGCCGCGAAGTTCCGCGCGTCCATGGCCCAGCACCTCGCAGAACCGGCCTGGAAGGCCCTGCTCAAACGGCTCCAGCAGGGGTCGCCGGAGTTCTGCGCGCTGTGGGAGCGGCACGAGGTGCTGGTCCAGCCCGACAGCCACGTCAAGCGCTACCTCAACCGCGATGTCGGCCTGCTCGCCTTCGACTTCACCCACCTGTGGCTCGGCCCGCAGCAGGGGCCGCGGCTGACCACGTACGTCCCGACCGACGCGACCACCCGCGAACGGCTGGACCGGCTGCACGCGTTGGTCCTCGCGGAGGAGGAGCGCAGCCGCCGGCCGCTGGCGGTGTGAACGAGCACCGGCTCCCTGGAGCCTGGGCGTACGACCGCCCCGCCGCCCTGGTGCGGGCGACGGGGCGGGCACGGCGTACTACGGCTCAGTGGCGGCCTGCGGCTCAGCGGTGGTCGTTGCGGTGATCGCCGGTGTGGCGGTCTCCGGTGCGGTGGTCGCCGGTGCGGTGGTCACCTGCGCGGTGGTCGCCGTTGCGGTTGTCACCCGCGCGGTGGTCTCCGGCCCGCCCGCCGCGGTGCTCGTCGCGCTTGCCCCACGACTTGCTGGCGACCAGGTGCCCGCGGCTGTCGCGCAGGGTCGCGGTCTCGGTGGCGTGGGCCCACACCAGGGTGCGGCTGTTCTGGTACACGTCGCGTGTGGTGTTCCGGCCCGCGCCGGTGTGCACCCGTACGGACTTGTGGCCGGCCAGGGTGAGGTGGCTGAACCGGTAGACGTGGTGGTCGCTCGCGGACAGCGTCCATCCGTTCAGGTTGACCGCGTTGCGGCCGGTGTTGTCGACCGTGACCCACTCCGTGTCCAGCGCCCTGGCCGAGTGGGTGTCGCGCCCTGCGCTGTCGTGGTGGACCGCTCCCAGGACCACCGCGGAGCGCTGCGGGTGGTGGGCCGGCAGGTGCTGCCGGCCGTCGGCGGCGACGGCCGGCAGCGCCGCGGCGGCCAGCAGCGCGCCGGCACCGATCGCGGCGGCGGTCATACGGGTGGCGATACGGGACATGTGTCCCCCTTCGTGCGGGTTCGGTACGGGACCGGGACGAGTGGTGCGGATACCCGGCGACCCGCCGGGCAACCTCACTGTGACCGCTTCGCCACCCGTTGCGACGCATGATCGCCTCGCGTTACGGAATCCGGACATCTCGGTAACTCTTGCCTGTACCGGTCACCGTTCGGCCCGCTCGGGCGCGTCGCGCCCACCCCGCCCCCACCGACCCCAACCCCCGCGCCGACCAGCCCTCCCCGCCACCCCCGAGCCACCCCGAACACCCACACGCCTCCGCCCCCGCTCGAAGATAACGACGCTCGGGTGCACGGGGCCCTCGGGCGGCGCCGGGCAGACCTGGGACGGGGCCCGGGACGTGGCCGGGGTGGTCCGGGGACACGAAAAGGCCCCGGTCGCCGCGACGGGGGAACGCGGCGACCGGGGTCGGATGAGGCGGCTCAGTGCACGGGAACGGCGAGGAGCCGGCTGCGCAGGGGCTCGGCGGTGAGGGTGTCGGTGAACTGCCAGGAGTAGTCGAGGACCTCTTCGGCCTGGAGACCGCCCACCTCGGCCGTCGTGCGGAAGAGGAAGCGGAAGTCGAAGTGCTGGTGGTCCGGCTCGTCCTTGGCGGGGTTGGCGGGGATGGGGTGCGCGTCGATGTGCAGGGGGATCGGGCTGTCGGGGGTGACCAGTCCGGGGTCGATGCCGGTCTCCTCGGCCAGCTCCCGCAGGGCAGCGTCCATGAGGGTCTCGTCCGTCTCCTCCAGGTGACCACCGGGGAAGAGCCACTTCCCCAGGGCCTTGTGCTCCACGAGCAGTACGCGGCCGTCAGGGCGCAGCAGCAGGGCCCCTGCGGTGACGTGTCCCCGGAACTCCTTGCGCGAGGCAATGGTCTCGGCGGAGTCCCCGAGGGCGGTGACGAGGGCCGTGAGGGAGTCCTTGTCCTGGGGGTGCTGGTCCAGGTAGGTGGTGAGGGTGTCGCGGACGTGCTGGGCGGTGATGGGCATGGGTCTCCTCAGCGGTTGAAGTAGGTCAGCCAGGTGTCGGCGATGACGGCGCGGTCGGCGGCGCTCACCTCGTGCATGCCGCCGGGGAGGTCGCCTCGGGTGAGCATGCGGATGGCCGCGAGTATCTCGGCCTGGACGAGGAAGATGAACGGCCCCACGCTGGCGCCGTGCAGGAAGTTGACGGCGTTGCCGCCGTTGAGCAGGTAGAAGTAGTGCCCGGTGGTCTGGTACCTGGTGACGTGTTCACCGTCCCGGGTGCGCTGGTAGACGGCGGGCAGCCCGGCGAGGTCGAGTTCGTCCTCGCTGCTGGTGACGGTGGCGACGTAGGCCCCGTTGCGGAGCGCGGAGAAGTCCTCGCTGCGCAGCGAGACAGCCCCGGTGGCGCACAGGACCAGGCCCGCGTTGTGCAGGGCGGTGTCCCGGTCGCGGGCGACGGTGAAGCCCTGGGAGAGGGCCTGGGTGCGGCGGATCGGGTCGATGTCGTACACCGTGACCTGCACACCCTTGGCGTGCAGCAGTCGGGCGATGGAGGAGCCGAGCTTGCCGAATCCGATGACCAGGGCGGCCCGGCCGTGCAGGATGTCGCCCCGGCTGCGCATGAGCGCCTCGGTGGAGAAGACCACGGACTGGCCGACGAGGAAGTCCTCGGGGTCCTTCAGGGGCGAGCGGGCCACGGACACGATCGGGCAGGGCTTGTCGAGGTCGGCGTACCGCTTGTGACCGTTCTCGGTGTCCTCGACCACGCCGAGGATGGTCCCGGAGAAGCGGTCTCGCAGGGCGTTGAGCGTGGGCGCGAAGTACCCGCCGACGTCGAGCAGGACCATGGGCTCTCCCGCTGCCCGGGACTCCAGGTACCCCAGGGCCTGGTCCGGGTCCGTGAACAGGTCCCGGGTGAGCGGGTCGCACTGCGCGATGGACTCGATCTCGCGCTGGGCGGGAGGCGCGATCGACTTCGGCTTGGGGAGCACCGCACGCAGGTGGGACGTGGCGGCGACGGCCCGGACGAAGCTCGGACGCTCGGGCAGGAGATGGGTGACGAGCAGGGACGAGGGCCGCTCCTCGGGGCGGAAACGGGATGTGATCTTGCCGAAGTAGGCGTCCAACCGGGCGCGTTCGAACGACTCCATGACCTCACCTCTCGGACGGAATGTGGTGGCGCCTGCGTTCCGGCGCGACCAGGGGACAGTTGAGCGCCTCGGCGATCTTCCCGAGGTTCGCCCGGGTGGCGCTGCGCCAGCCGGACTCGATCTCGCCTATCAACTGCTCGGAGATGCCGACGCACGCGGCCAGCGCCCGCTTCGTCAGCCCGGCCATCTCCCGTGCCCAGGTGACCGCCCGGTTTCTGATGGAGCAGGCGGGGCCGCGTGCGGCGACGGGAGGCGGAAACTCGCCGTTCACTGCGCAGCCGCCTTGGGCCATCGCCACCAGTGGTGGGAGGTCCAGTCGCGGCGGGCGGCTACGAGGGCCGGTCGGACCTCGTTCTCCAGATGGTCGGCCTGGGCCCGGAGCATCGCGGCTACCCCCGCCACGCCATCCGGGTCCAGGTCGGTGATCCAGCTCTCCTCGCAGAGGTGGACGTTCACCACGGGCATTTGCGGCTGGGGCGGTTCCACGTTGGGGGTGCAGTCCAGGGTGGAGGAGAGGATCTCCTGTTCCACCGGCCCGGAGGCGCGACCGGTGGCGGTGTAGACCGATGCGGTCTGCCCGGTGAAGGACCTGCTGTGGTGGATGTCGGTGAGGACATCGGCCAACTGGCTCGGGGGTACGTCGTCCTCACTCGGGTCGACTCCGGCCCACGGCGGCAGGTAGCCGCGCAGGGTATGTCCATCCGTGGTCGTCAACGTCCAGCGCCGTGAGCCACTGTCGGTGCGTAACTCGCTCGGGGCGGAAGGGGCCGGGGAACGATCGGTCATGCGCGACTCCTCGATCTTGGTGTCGGTCGTCTGTTGAAGCTGCCGCTGGTCAAGGTCTTGGGGGATGCGACAGCCGGAGAGGGAAAGCAGCGGCGAGTCGGGGCGGGTCGACCAGCTCCCAGCTATGCCCGCCGGGGTGGCCTTGGAACTCTGAGCAGGCGTCCTCGGCCCTACGGCCTGGGCAGTCGGGGATCTCGATCACCGCGTGCGGGGCTTCACCGTCGCGCCACAGTGCCCACAGTGTTCCCGCCTCGGGGCCGCGCAGATTCAGCGCGGCGCCGTAGTGCACGGGGCCCTTGTGCTCGATCGTGCACACCAGCGCCGTGAACACGTCCTCGCGGGCGTATGTGTGCGCGTCGTCGGCCCGTGCCAGGTCGAGTGCCGTGCGGACCAGTACCTTCGGGACCAGGGTGCGCCGCCCGCAGATGAATCTCCGGGCGCCCATCACGGGCTCCCGGCAATGGCGAGCCCGATCTCCAGCCCGCACAGTGCGGCCAGACCGATGATGACGACGATCCCCGACCAGCCCATGAGCAGGACCAGGCCCCACTTGCGGATCACTGGGCCACCTCGCAGGTGAGTACTCCCCACACCCGTTTGCCTAGCGGCAGGCGGTCGGTGCCCCAGCGCTCGGTCAGGCTGTCCACGAGGGCAAGGCCGCGCCCGCGCTCGTCGTCGGAGTCGGGCTGCCGGAGCTGAGGGAGGGTGTGCGACCTGTCCACTACGCCGATCCGTACGATCGCGGAGCTGGGACGATCAACGGTGACCCGGATCAGGGGACCTCGGGTGTGCTGCGCCGCGTTGGCAACCAGTTCGGTGACGATGAGGGTCCCGTCGGGCACGAGGTCGTCCAGTCCCCACGCCGACAGGACGGTGCGCACGAGCTGACGGGCGATCTCCGCGCTCTCGACGACGCACGGCAGCGTTTCGGAGTAGCCAGGGTGTCCTCGGGGACGCGCAATGGTGGTCACGGTCATCATGGCCTCGGTGAGTAGCGGGTAGGAACTTCCCCATCACGGGTAGTGAGTTGACCAAACAGCGCGTCATGCTGTTCGTACCAGCGATGACCCGAGTCCCGCATACGGCTATGCACTTGCCGCATGCGCACGGCGGGTCGACGAGAGCAGCGATGTACCAACGACTCGTGGGGTAACAGCGGTGAACCGGTCAGCTCAGGCGGTTCGAGAAGCCTCGAACAGTGGCAACTTCGGCCGTGTAGTGAAACTGGCCCGAGTCGAAGCCCGCCTGTCCCAGAAGCAGTTAGGCGAAGCATGCGGCCTGAGCCAGTCGGCCATCTCCCGGCTGGAAGGCCACGGCACCGCGACCTACAACATGACCCTCTTGGCGAGGGCGGCCATCCATCTGAGTATCCCGTTGAGGTTGGTCGGTCTCGCCGATCAATCGGCGGCGCTGGCCGCCCATGTGGATGGATCAGAAGTGGAAAGGCGCACCTTCTTCAAAGATGTGGCGGCTGTAGCCGCCGTTCCGCTCCTCTCCCCGACCTTCGCGACCCGCTCCGCGCAGGACGGCGACGTCGGCCAGGCGGCCCCTCTGCGGCTGGCCACGACGGCCTTTCGGCGGCTGGACGGCTCAACGTCCTCCCGTCAGCTTCAGGAGCCCGTGCTTGCCCATCTGCGGCTCGCGCAGGCGATTACCAGCGAGACCGACGAGCGGGAGGCGAAGATGCGCCTGGCTGCTGTCGGGAGTGAAGCCGCCAGCTTGGCTGGCTGGCTTGCCTGGGACATGGGCGACTACGGCTCAGCACGTACCTGGTACGGCACGGCCGTCAAGGCGGCCCGCAGTTCCGGAGACCAGCTCCTTGCGGCCTACCAGATCGGCTCCCTCGCCCAGTTTGAGGCGCACGCCGGGAACGCCGTGCAGGGTCTCAACCTCCTCCAGCAGGCGAGGCGCCAGCTCGCCGACCGCCGCCTGGCCATCGCCGATGCGTGGCTGCTGTCGGCGGAAGCTCTCGCGCACGCGGCGGCGGGAGACCAGCGTTCCTCCGATCGGGCCCTGACGAAGGCTGCCCGCACCGCTGAGTCGGTCTCCTCCGAGGAACCGGCGCCATGGCCCTGGATGTTCACCTTCAACGGCGCGAAGGTCGCAGCGATGCGGCTGTCCTGCGGGGCGCGACTCGGTTTGCCCGAGTGGGTCAGGTCAGCCCAGGACGAGGCCGGTGAAGCCCTCACGTCAGGTCACGAGAAGCAACGTGCGCTGCTGACACTCGATCTCGCGTCGGCGCACCTGGCGTCGGGACGACTGGATGGCGCGTTCTTTATGGCGACGAGGGCACTCGAAACAGGGGTGCGCTACCGTTCCGGCCGGATCGTGGAGCGGGCCCGAGCCGTGAGACGCTCCTACACCTCCCCGACTCCGCCCAAGGTGGTCAGGGACTTCGACGAGCGGCTACACGGGGTCTATCTGTGATCATCCGGCGGAAGGACGCGACCATGCGCCTGGGAATCACCGGTCACCGCGGCTTGCCAGAAGACGTGGAGCAGCTCGTTCGAGCCGCACTCGTCGCTGTGGTCGAGCAGTACCCGCCGACCGACCTGGTGGGCGTTTCGTGCATTGCTGACGGCCCGGACGCCTGGTTCGCCCAGGCGGTCCTGGACCACGGTGGCCAGATCGAGGCGGTGATTCCGGCCGAGGCGTACCGAGAAAGCCTGCCTGACTCCCACCACGCCACGTACGACGAACTGCTGCGTCGCGCGTCGGAGGTGCACTCCACCGGGCTGAAGGAGTCGAACTCCGAGGCTCACCAAGCCGGTAGCGAGATTTTGGTGGGCATCGTGGATCTCCTGGTGGCTGTCTGGGATGGACAGCCGGCTCGCGGCTACGGAGGCACTGCTGACGTCGTCGCGTACGCGGAGAGGACTGGGGTGCCGCACTCGGTCATCTGGCCGGAAGGCGCAGCCCGGGACTGAACCGCAAACGACGAAAAGCGCCCCACCAGCCCAAGCTGATGGGGCGCCGTGCTGTGCTGTCTGAGGACCGCGAGCACTACCGAGACGCCGAAGGTGGCCGCCGTGGCGGCGATGCCCTTCGACTCGATGACGATCTTGTCGCGGACCCTCTTCCCCGGCTCTGCCGGAGTACCCGGGGTGTTCACGACCCGACCATCTGGTCTACGGCGGCCTGGAGGGTCTCCACCTGGGCCTGGAGAGGGGGCCCTCGCTGCTGTTACCCCGTTGCGCCCCGTGACGTAGTCACCGGGCATGCCCGGGGGCGGCGCCTCCGCACGAAGCGCCGCCCCCGGGGGTGAGGGGCCGGGTCCGGGGGTGCCGGGCGGTGAGGGTTGGGGCCCCAGGGCAAGGGCCGCCGCCGGCGGGCCGGACCCGGCCCCGGTTCAGTTGGTCAACGGGCCGCCGCCCGGCCCGCTTCGAGACGGGCCACCGGGATGCGGAAGGGCGAGCAGGAGACGTAGTCGAGGCCGACCCGGTGGAAGAAGTGCACCGACTCCGGGTCGCCGCCGTGCTCGCCGCAGACGCCGAGCTTGAGGCCCGGGCGGACCGCGCGGCCCGCCTCGGCGGCGGAGCGGACCAGCGCGCCCACCCCGTCGACGTCGATCGTCTCGAACGGGGAGACGCCGAAGATGCCCTTCTCCAGGTAGGCGGTGAAGAACGACGCCTCCACGTCGTCACGGGAGAAGCCCCACACCGTCTGGGTGAGGTCGTTGGTGCCGAACGAGAAGAACTCGGCGGCCTCCGCGATCTGACCGGCGGTCAGCGCGGCCCGCGGCAGCTCGATCATGGTGCCGATGGAGAGCTTGAGGTCCGTGCCGGTGGCCGCCTCCACCTCGGCGATCACCGCGTCGGCCTCGTCGCGGACGAGTTCGAGCTCCTGCACGGTGCCGACCAGCGGGACCATGATCTCCGGGCGCGGATCGCCCTTGACCGAGCGGCGGTGCGCGGCGGCCTCGGCGATCGCGCGCACCTGCATCGCGAACAGCCCCGGGATGACCAGGCCGAGCCGCACTCCGCGCAGCCCCAGCATCGGGTTCTGCTCGTGCAGCTTGTGCACGGCCTGCAGCAGCCGCAGGTCGTTCTCGTTCTCGTCCTTGCGGGCCTCGGCGAGCGCGACCCGCACCGACAACTCCGTGATGTCGGGCAGGAACTCGTGCAGCGGCGGGTCCAACAGCCGTACGGTGACCGGCAGTCCGTCCATCGCCTCGAAGAGCTCCACGAAGTCGGCCTTCTGCAGCGGCAGCAGCGCGCCCAGCGCCTCCTCCCGCTCGGCGTCGGTGTCGGCCAGCACCAGCCGTTCCACCAACTCCCGCCGCTCGCCCAGGAACATGTGCTCGGTGCGGCACAGCCCGATGCCCTGCGCGCCGAACCGCCGGGCCCGCGAGGCGTCTTCGGCGTTGTCGGCGTTCGCCCGCACCCGCAGCCGCCGCACCCGGTCGGCGTACGCCATCACCCGGTGCACCGCCTGCACGAGTTCGTCGGCCTCCTCGGCGCCGGCGTGCATCCGGCC
This sequence comes from Streptomyces sp. NBC_00448, assembly GCF_036014115.1. Lineage (NCBI taxonomy): Bacteria > Bacillati > Actinomycetota > Actinomycetes > Kitasatosporales > Streptomycetaceae > Streptomyces > Streptomyces sp. NBC_00448. The sequence continues at coordinate 3,137,510 of NZ_CP107913.1, read as the reverse complement.
CTCGAAGTACTCGACCACCGGCGACGGCACCACCGGCACCTCCCCGACGTACACCTTCCCCGAGGACCCGTCGATCGAGATGAGGTCGCCCTCCTCTATCACCACGCCACCGGGCGCGGTCAGCCGCCGCCGCTTGGTGTCGACCTCCAGCTCCTCCGCGCCGCACACGCAGGTCTTGCCCATCCCGCGCGCCACCACCGCCGCGTGCGAGGTCTTGCCGCCGCGCGAGGTGAGGATGCCCTCGGCGGCGATCATGCCGTTGAGGTCGTCCGGGTTGGTCTCGCGCCGGATCAGGATGACCCGCTCCCCGGACCGCGACCACTTCACCGCGGTGTACGAGTCGAAGACCGCCTTGCCCACGGCCGCGCCCGGCGAGGCGGCGATGCCCCAGCCGATCCGCTGGAACTTGGCGCCGACGGTCGCGGAGTCCTCGAACCGGGGGAACATCAACTGGGCGAGCTGCGCCCCGTTGACCCGCTGCAGTGCCTCGGCCTCGTCGATCAGCCCCTGGTCCACCAGTTGCGTGGCGATCCGGAAGGCGGCGGCCGCGGTCCGCTTGCCGACCCGGGTCTGCAGCATCCACAGGTGCCCGCGCTCGATGGTGAACTCGATGTCGCACAGGTCCTTGTAGTGCGTCTCCAGCGTCTCCATGATCTTCATCAGCTCGTCGTACGACGCCCTGTCGATCGACTCCAGGTCGGCGAGCGGCACGGTGTTGCGGATGCCGGCCACCACGTCCTCGCCCTGCGCGTTCTGCAGGTAGTCGCCGTAGACGCCCTGCTGTCCGCTGGCCGGGTCGCGGGTGAAGGCCACGCCGGTGCCGGAGTCGGGGCCGAGGTTGCCGAAGACCATCGAGCAGACGTTGACGGCCGTGCCGAGGTCGCCGGGGATGCGCTCCTGGCGGCGGTAGAGCTTGGCCCGCTCGGTGTTCCAGGAGTCGAAGACCGCCCGGATCGCCAGGTCCATCTGCTCGCGCGGCCCCTGCGGGAAGTCCCGCCCGGCCTGCCTGGCGACGATCGCCTTGAACTCGTCGACGAGTTGCCGCAGGTCGGCGGCGTCGAGCCCGAGGTCGCTGTCGGCGCCCTTGGCCCGCTTGGCCTCCTCCAGCGCTTCCTCGAAGAGGTCGCCGTCCACCCCGAGCACGGTCTTGCCGAACATCTGCACCAGACGCCGGTAGGAGTCCCAGGCGAACCGCTCGTCGCCGCCGGCCTGCGCGGCCAGGCCGGCCACCGACGCGTCCGACAGCCCGATGTTCAGGACGGTGTCCATCATCCCGGGCATGGAGAACTTCGCCCCGGAACGCACCGACACCAGCAGCGGGTTGTCCTGCTGGCCGAGCGTGCGGCCCATCCGCTGCTCCAGCGCGTCGAGGTGCGCACTCACCTCGTCGCGGAGCGCGGCCGGTTCCGCGCCGGACTCCAGGTAGACCTTGCACGCCTCGGTGGTGATGGTGAAGCCCGGAGGGACGGGCAGACCGAGGTTGGTCATCTCGGCGAGGTTCGCACCCTTCCCGCCGAGCAGGTCCTTGAGGTCCTTGTTGCCCTCTGTGAAGTCGTAGACGTACTTGCGCTTCTTCTCGCGTGTCGACACGGGTCCGTTGACTCCTCGCGTCCTGGATGCCCTGACGGCGGGGAGCGTACCCATCTCGAAGGTGCCTACGTATGTCCATCACCACGACACACGGGTGTAACCGCTCGTCTGCCGTCTAATCCAAAGTGCGCGGCCGTCCGTCGGGGCCGGGCCCTCCGTTCACGAGTCGAACGGAAGACCTCGCAGCGCGAGGTGCGGCGGGCGGTTCGCGTACGCAGGGTGACGGGTGTGGTGGGTGGGTGTACGCAACCGGGGTGGCACTGAGTGCCGAGCATTCGAGAAGTAGGGCGCTCTGATGTGCGCTCATTTGAGCGCAATGGGTATCAGGCGTGGCGGGAATCACGCGTTCCGGGTGTCCGGGGTCTCATCTGTTGGACGTACGCGGAATACGCAGGGGAGGAGGCGGGCGCGTGCCGCGCGAGGTGCGGGTGCCTGCCGCCGCGCGATGTGCGGGCGGCGGCAGGCACCGGGAGGGGCCGGGAGTTCGCCGGGGCGCGCCGCTCAGCGGGTGAAGGAGAGCAACTGGGCGGCGGACGGGGTCCGGTCGCCGCCCTTCGCGGTGCTGTTGTCCCAGCCGCGCTGCGGCGAGGTGGTCACGGCGCCCGCGGTCATGCTGAGCGCCAGCCCGCTGTACCGGTTGACCAGGCGGAAGCCGCCCGACGTCGTCTTCTGGACGCTCCACTGCATCCCGACGGCGGGGGCCGAGCCGGGCGTGCCGACGGTGACCGGGGCGCCCCAGGCGCGTCCGGCGTCGCCGGTCCCCACCCCGAGGACCTGGCCGGTCGCGGCGTTGGCGACGGTGTAGAAGCCGTCGCCGGTTGCGGTGAAGGTCCAGTGCTGGTCGGCGGCGCGGGAGGAGGAGGTGGTCGTCAGCGACGTGCCGCTCTGCTTGAGGAACCTGCCGTTGCCCGCGGTGATCTGCGTGGCGCCGGTGACGGGCGCCGCCGGCAGCCGCGAGGCGGAGGTCGGCGCCAGGGTGACGTCGACGTACTCGCCCTGGCTGTCGCCCGAGCACTCGAAGGCGCAGTACGAGCGGAAGGTCCTGCCGACCACCGTGGAGCTGGTCTTGTTGGCGGGGTCCAGGAACCAGCGGTACCACGCGCCGTTGGTGTCGCTGGTGACCAGGCCGAGGTCGACCCACTTCTCGCTGGCCAGGCTGTCGGTGGCGTAGACGTGCAGCGGGGTGTCGACGCCGGTGTTCTGGGCGACGTTGTTCTGCGGGGTGGCGATGTACTTGCCGAGGTAGGCGTCCCAGGCGACGTTCATGACGGCCAGTTGGGAGTTGTCCGGCAGGGTGCCGGCGCCGACCTGGGCGGCGGTGCTGCCGGCGGTGGCGGGGTGGTAGTCGTCCCCGGCGTCGATGTATCCGGGGCCGCCGCCGTCCGCGGGGACGATGTCGCTCTCGGCGCCCCCGACGCCGGGTGACTGCCAGGCGCCGTCGTACCACTTCTGCCAGGACGAGCCGGCCATCTTCTGCGAGATGGGGGCGCGTGCGGCGTGCTCCTCCCAGATGGACCCGCCGCCGGACTTGTTGAGGGTGCGGGAGGCGTAGAAGACGTAGAAGTAGCCGGACGCGTAGTCGACGAACATGCGCTGGTCGCCGTCGCCGTAGTAGTAGGTCTGTTGCGGGAAGGCGGCGGTGTCGCCCCGCTGGGTGCTGTACGGCGAGGTGATGGCGTGGCCCTGGATCGCCCAGGTGGCGCCGTGGTCCTTGGAGACGGCGTAGTCGATCCCGTCGTAGTGCATGCCGTCGTCGAAGGGGCTGGGCGTGAACTCGTTGTGGACCAGGCCGTACCACCAGCCGGTGTCGGGGTCGACCCATACGCCGCTCAGGTCGCAGTAGTTGCGCTCCGCGTATCCGGCGAGGTCGGCCGTGTCGTAGCTGGCCGACGTGCCGGTCGGGCTGTTGTTGCAGCGCCAGGTGGTGTCGTCGTTGCGGTCGGCGCTGTTGGCGGGGTTGACCGCGGTGTCGATCGACGCGTCGGACGAGTTGTCGAAGTCGGCGCCGGTGTAGAACTTCCACTGCCGTGAGTCGGTCGGCCCGTACAGGGAGTGGGCCTGGGTGTAGTAGAAGCTGCCGTCCTGGTCGGTGAAGACGGACGCGGGGGTGTCGTCGGAGCGGTCGTACGGGACGGGGGCGGCCCCGGACAGGGTGTACCCCGAGGCCGGTGCGGAGGGCGCGGACCACTGCTCGGTGCTCTGGGCGGGGTCGCAGGGCTCCAGGCCGACGCGCGCGTGGTCCTCGATCGAACCTCCTTGCACGGCAAGGCACTTGGCTGACCTGGCGCTGTAGAGCGTGCCGTCGGGCAGGTGCCGGAAGCCCTGCTGCGGGGCACCGGCGACGCAGTCGTAGAGCTGGACGAGGGCGCCGTCGGCATTCGAGGCCCCGGTGACGTCCAGGCACTTCGTGGTGCTGCCGACGGTCACGGTGAGGGCGCCGTCGGCCTGCCAGGTCCAGTTCTGCGCCGACGAGCCGTTGCAGGTGAACACCTGGACGACCGAGCCGTTGCCGGTGCCGAAGTCCGCGTCGTCCAGGCACTTTCCGCCGATGGTGATCGGCCCCGCGGTGGCCGCCGCCGCGGACGTCGGACTCACCAGCCCGGTCACCGCCAGTCCGGCCACGAGGACCCCCGACAGGGCTCCGGTCAGTGCTGTCCTCCGGCGCCCCGCCGTGGCGGAGCGAGATCTGCTGGGTGGCATGGTGCCTCCGTAGGGCGAGGGGACTGCGGGGTGGGCCGCCGCGGGCGGCAGGTGTCGTGAACGCCACGCGCGAGGGCGTCCATAACTTAAGACGCTTAATTTAAGTGGCCTTAGAAGGTTGGGATGCCGCTCCGGTCCTGTCAAGAGGGCTGCGGAGGGACGCCGTTGGCGATCCCGGGGCCGCCGCACCTCTTGACAGGGGTGTGCCGCCGAGCCAGCCTTAAGGCGTCTTAAGTAAAGACATCTAAGAAATTGGAGCCCCGGTGAGTGATGCGAGGACGGCCAAGGGACAGCGCCCGCCCAGGGGGCTGTTCGCTCTGCCGCCCGTTCCGCGCAGACGGGCCGAGCGCACGAAGGCGCAGACCCAGGACAGCCGAGCCCACAATCGCTCGCTGGTCCTGACGACCCTGTACCGCCAGGGCGCGATGAGCCGGGCGGACCTGACCCGCGAGTCCGGACTGACGGCGCCGACGATCTCGGCGCTGGTCGCGGAGTTGGAGTCGGACGGCCTGGTGGCGTACGCGGAGCGGCCGGTGGAGAGCGGCCCGCGGCGCGGCAAGCCGTCCCCGCTGGTGGAGATCCAGGACGGCAGCAGGAGCGCCGTCGTGCTGGACCTCTCGCCGGACGGCCACTTCTCCGGAGCGGTCACGGATCTGCGCGGGAGGGTGGTGGCCCGGGCCAGGACCGACATCGGGGACGCCGTCGGCGCGGCGGCCTGGGACCTGGTCGCCGAACTGGCGGCCCGGTTGGTGGACGCGGCCCCGAGCCGGGTGCTCGGCCTGGGCGTGGCCACGCCCGGCACCGTGGACGACCGGGGAGTCATCCGCCATGCGGCGCACCTGGGTTGGCAGGGCCTGCCGATGGCCGCACGGCTCACCGAGCGGTTCGGTGTCCCGGCGTACGTCGGCAACGACGCGAACGCCGCCGCGCTGGCGGTGCTCCATCTGCGAGAGGCGCGCTCGCTGAACCTGATGGTGATCCTGACCGAACACGGGGTCGGCGCGGGGCTGGTGGTGGACGGCCAGCTCGTGGAGGGGGAGCAGTTCGCCGCGGGCGAGATCGGGCACGTCACGGTCGATCCGGCCGGGGCTTTGTGCATCTGCGGCCGCCGCGGGTGCCTCGACCCCCTGATCGACGCCGGCTGCCTGCGGGAGCGGCTGGCCGAGGCCGGCGCCGGGCAGCGGGCGGAGATCCTGACCGGCGCCGGCGAGGCGCTCGGCATGGTGCTCGCCCCGATCGCCTGCGCGCTCAACCTCAACGAACTGGTCCTCGTCGGCGCGGCGGAACTGCTCCAGGGCCCGCTGCTGGAGGCCGCCGCCGACACCGTCAGGATGCGCACCCTGCCGCCGATCGGCGCCTCGCTGCGGATCAGGGCCCTGACCGAGGACCACGACCTGATCCTCCAGGGTGCGGCGTGCCTCGTGCTCGCCGGAGAACTGAACGTCCTCTGACCGCCCGGTCGCGCGCGCGAGACCGGGCCTTCGTACCGGCGTCCGCGGACGCGAGCTGTTCGTCCCGCGCCCCGCCGCACAGCCATGAGTTCTGCCGGAAAACCGGTGACCGTCACCGGACATGCCCCGAAGGAAGCACCATGACGTACAGACAAGGCACGCTCGCGGCCGCCCTCGTGCTCGCGCTGGCCGGCGGCCTGGCCGCCTGCGGCAGCGCCGGGAACGGCGGCTCCAGCACCGACCAGCGCCAGGTCTCGGCCACCGGCGGCAAGGCCGGCAAGCTCACCGTGTGGGTGATGGACGGCGACTACAGCGACGCCACGCTCAAGGCGATCGACAGCCGGTTCACCCAGCAGACCGGGGCGAAGGTCAGCATCCAGGTGCAGAGCTGGGACGACATCACCACCAAGGTCACCACGGCGCTGTCGACCGCCAACCCCCCCGACGTGCTGGACATCGGCAACACCCAGGTCGCCGCGTTCGCCGCGAACGGCGGCCTGAAGGACCTCACCTCCTACCGCGAGGACCTGGCGCAGCAGCGGACCTGGCTGGCCGGCCTGGTCGACCCGGCCACCGTGGACGGGCATCTCTACGGTGTCCCGGGCTTCGCCGGGGCGCGCGCGGTCATCTACAACAAGACCATGTGGGCGCAGGCCGGGGTGACCAAGGCGCCCACGACCTACGCCGAACTGACCGCGGACCTGGACAAGGTGCGCACCGCCCACCCGGCCAAGGACTTCTCGCCCTTCTACTACCCCGGCCAGAACTGGTACGCGGGCATCCAGTACGTCTGGGACGCGGGCGGCGCCATCGCCACGAAGAAGGGCTCCGACTGGCAACCGGGGCTGACCTCAGCCGCGGCCCAGCGGGGACTGCGGGCGTTCAAGGCGTTCCAGAACACCTACTCCAGCCCCGCGTCACGCACCGTCGACGCGCTGACGCCCGATCAGACGCAGGTCCTCGCCGACGGCAAGACCTCGGCCATCATCGCCACCAGCGGGTTCATCGCCGCCATCGAGAAGGCCAACCCGAAGCTGACCGACTCCGACCTGGGCACCTTCCCGTTCCCCGGCACGTCGGGCCAGAACCAGCCGGTGTTCCTCGGCGGCTCGGACTGGGGCATCGCCGCGCACAGCAAGAACACCGAACTCGCCCTCGCCTGGACGAAGATCGCGGCGAGCCCGAGCGTGCAGTCCACCTGGATCGCCGGCAAGGAGGGCTTCATCCCCAACAGCTCCCAGGGGATCACGGCGGCCAAGGCGCACCTCACCGCGCTCAACAAGGGCTTCTTCGAGGCCGCGCTGCGCTCCGACGCCACTCCGGCCAGCGCCGACTGGGCACAGATCGAGGGCGACAAGGACATCAACAGCCTCTTCAGCTCGATCGCCTCCGGCTCCAAGTCGCCGTCCACGGCGGCCACGGCCTTCGACGGCGCCGCGTCCAAGGTGCTCAACTCCGGGCAGTGACCGGCCCCGCGTGATCCAGGGCCGCGCCGCCGACCGCCGGCGCGGAGGGGTGATCCGCTGACCCGCGGCCGTCACCGGCCCCCGTCGTACCGGCGATTCCGGTCGACCCCCCAGACCAGCGTGGGCACGCGACCAGGTGTTCGGCGGCCGCGCTGTCCGCCAGAACCCAGAGAAGACCCATGACCAGTTCCCTGATGACGCGTGTCCGCCACGCCCCTCCGACCGGTTCTCCGCCCGGCCCCGCACCGCGGCGCCGTCGCCACCACCTGGCCCCGTGGCTGCTGCTCACCCCCGCCGGGCTCGTCCTGATCGCCGTCAGCGTGCTGCCGATCGCGTTCCTCGTGTGGGCCTCGTTCACCGACTACAACCAGCGCACCCTGTTCACCGGCGCCTACCGGATTGTCGGCGTCAGCCAGTACGGCACCTTGTTCGGCAGCGCCGAGTTCTGGCGCTCGCTGGGCCGTACCGCCGTCTTCACCGCGGCCATGGTGCTCGGCAGCGTCGTCATCGGCACCGGCGTGGCCCATCTGCTGACCAAGCTCGGCAGCGGCATGCGCACCCTCACCACGGTGGTGCTGATCTTCGCCTGGGCGATGCCCACCGTCGCCTCCTCGCTGGTGTGGAAGTGGCTGTTCCAGCCCGGGTACGGCGTGGTCAACTGGCTGCTCACCCAGACCCACCTCTTCGGCGACATGACCAGCACCGACTGGTCCAACAACGCCTGGCTGGCCTACCTGTCCATCGGGGCGCTCGTCGTCTGGCAGGCGGTGCCCTTCATCGCGCTCACCCTCTACGCGGCCCTCACCCAGCTTCCGGCCGAACTCGACGAGGCCGCACGGCTGGACGGCGCCGGCGAGTGGCGGGTGTGGTGGTCGATCACCCTGCCGATGCTGCGGCCCACCCTGCTCCTGGTCACGCTGATGTCGGTGATCTGGGACTTCAACGTCTTCAACCAGATCTGGCTGATCTCCTCCGGCGGACCCGACGACGCCACGACCACGTTGGGGATCTACTCCTACAAGACCGCCTTCGTGAACTTCCACATCGGCCAGGGCGCGGCGCTGTCCGTGGTCACCACCGTCGTCCTGCTCGGACTCACGGCCCTCTACATCCGCAACCTGCTGCGTTCCGGGGAGGATCTGTGACCCGCCGCCCGAGCACTTCCGCTTCGGCTTCTGCTTCCGCCTCTGCCTCGGCTTCCGCTTCCGTTTCCGCGCGCCGTCCTCGACGGCGCCGAGGGCGGCGAGGGCGCGTCGGCGCCAACCTCACCGCCGCGGTGTTCTGCGTCCTGTGGTTCTTCCCCGTCTACTGGATGATCAACACGGCGTTCAAACCGCGGTCCCAGGCCATGACCCCGACCCCGCGGTTCCTTCCCACCTCGCCCACGCTGGCGAACTTCGACGCCGCGATCAACCAGACCGCTTTCGCCCGGGACCTCAGGAACAGCCTCGTCGTGGTGGGCGGGACGGTGGCGCTCTCCGTCGTGCTGGGGATGTTCGCCGCCGCGGCCCTGACCCGGTTCCGGTTCCGCGGCCGGCGCACCATCATGGTCGCGATCCTGGTCGTCCAGATGCTGCCCGGCACCGCGCTGCTCATCCCGACCTTCATCGTCTTCAACAAGGCCGGGCTGCTGGGCACGTACACCGGTCTGATCCTGGCGTACCTGGCGCTGGTGCTGCCGTTCTCCATCTGGGTGATGCGCGGCTTCTTCGTCGCCATCCCGGTCGAGATCGAGGAAGCCGCGCGCATCGACGGCGCGAGCACCTGGCAGGTGCTCTCCCGCATCCTCTTCCCGCTGGTCGTCCCCGGCGTGATCGCCTCCGGAATCTTCGCCTTCATCGCCGCCTGGAACGACTACCTCATCGCGTTCACCTTCATGAAGGACCAGAGCCACTACACCCTGCCGGTCTGGCTCGCCTCGTTCTCCACCCCGCTGACCGGCACCGACTTCAGCGGTCAGATGGCCGGGTCGGTCGTCTTCTCGCTCCCCGTCGTCCTCTTCTTCATGATCATCCAGCGCAAACTTGTCTCCGGTGTCTCCGCCGGAGCCGTGAAAGGCTGACCTCCCGATGCTGCTGCCCCGCCCGGCCTCCGTGCACCGCCGTTCCGGAGCCTTCCCGCTGGACGAAGCCACCGGCCTCACCGCACCGCCCGAGTTGCTGCCGACCGCGCACTGGCTGCTCGACGCGCTGCGGCGCCCGACCCGCCTCCCGCTTCCGCTGAACACCGACGCGCCCCGGCGGATCGCCCTCGAACTGGACGACGCCCTGGGCCCGGAGGAATACCGGCTCACCGTCGAGCCCGAGGGCATCCGGGTGGCAGGCGGCAGCCGCGCGGGCGTCTTCTACGGCGGCCAGACCCTGCTGCAACTCCTGCCGCCCGACGTGTACCGCGCCGCCGCCACCGGTCACGCGCCCCGGTGGAGTGTCCCCGCGGTCACCGTCGAGGACCGGCCGCGGTTCGCCTGGCGCGGTCTCCTGCTCGACGTCGCCCGGCACTTCATGCCCAAGCACGCGCTGCTGCGCCTGATCGACCTGCTCGCCCTGCACCGGCTGAACGTGCTGCATCTGCACCTCACCGACGACCAGGGCTGGCGGGTCGAGATCCGCCGCTACCCGCGGCTGACCGAGGTGGGCAGCTGGCGCGCGTCCTCCCCGCTGGGCGCCGCGGAGGACGCTCCGGACGACAACCGGCCGCACGGCGGCTACTACACCCAGGACGACATCCGCGAGATCGTCGCCTTCGCGGCGGACCGGCACATCAGCATCGTCCCGGAGATCGATGTGCCCGGGCACTCCCAGGCCGCGATCGCCGCGTACCCCGAACTGGGGGTGACCGACGCCCGGCTGGGGGTGCGCACCCGCTGGGGCGTCAACCCCCACCTGCTCAACGCCGAGGAGTCCACCGTCGCGTTCTACCGCCACGTGCTCGACGAGATCACCGAGCTGTTCCCGTCGCGCCACGTCGGCATCGGCGGCGACGAGTGCCCGAAGGAGCAGTGGCAGCAGGACGCGCGCACCCAGCAACTCATCGCGGAGCGCGGTCTGACCGACGAGAAGGGGCTCCAGTCGTGGTTCACCACCCAGCTCGCCGACCATCTGGAGACCCTCGGCCGCCGGGTGCTGGTCTGGGACGAAGCGCTGGAAGGCCCGCTGCCCGACAGCGCCATGATCGCCTCCTGGCGGGGCACCGCCGGAGCCGTGACGGGCGCGCGCCGGGGCTTCGACGTGCTGTCCTGCCCTGACCACCTGGTCTACCTCGACTACCGCCAGTCCGAACAGGAGGACGAACCGATCCCGTTCTCCATCCCGCTCACGCTGGAGGACGCCTACTCCTTCGACCCGGTCCCGGCCGCGCTCACCGCGGAGGAAGCGACCCGTGTCGTCGGCGGACAGGCCAACGTGTGGACCGAGCACATGGACTCGCCGCGGACCGTCGACTACTACGTCTTCCCCCGGCTGTGTGCCGTCGCGGAGGCGCTGTGGACCACCGGAGAGCGGGACTTCGGCGAGTTCCGGGTCCGGCTCCAGGCGCATCTCGCCCGGCTGGACGCGTTCGGGGTCGAGTACCGCAGGCCGGACGGGCCGCTGCCCTGGCAGACCCGCCCGGGGGTGCGAGGGAAGCCGTCCACCCGTGAGGAGTGGGACGCGCTGATCGACCGGCTCACGGCCGGGATCAGGACGGCGGCGCCGACACCGCCGCCGGCCCGCGCGTGAGAGTGGTGACCCGCACGCGACGGTGAAGGGCCGGCGTCGGCCCGGCGGCCCGCGTCAGCCTCCGGAGGTCGGTCAGCCTCCGGACGTGGGTCACCCTCCGGACGTGGCCGACTCCGCGTCCTCCGTCAGGGCGGCGCACTCGTAGGGGTCGTTCAGCCACCCGTCCGGCAGGACGACCCTCTTGCCGGGCGCGGTGCGTCCGCGCGGGCCGTCCGCGTGGGCCGGCCACGGCTGCGTCCGGTCCAGCGACCCGAGCAGGTCGGCCAGCTCCGCCAGGGACGAGGCCATCGCGAGGGCGCGCCGGACGTCGGAGCCGACCGAGAACCCCTTGGTGTACCAGGGCACGTGCTTGCGGAAGTCGACCACACCGCGGGTCTCGTCGCCGAGCCACTGCCCGAGGAGTTCGGCGTGCCGCAGCATCACCGCGGCCACCTTGCCGAAGTCGGGCGTGGCGGGAGCGCCGCCGCCGGAGCCGTCACCGTTGGAACCGGCCGAGCCGCCGGAGCCGGCTCCACCCGAGCCGAGCGCGGCCACGAGGTCGCCGAACAGCCAGGGGCGCCCCAGGCACCCGCGCCCGACCACCACGCCGTCGCACCCGGTCTCCCGCATCATCCGCACCGCGTCGTCCGCGCACCAGATGTCGCCGTTGCCGAGTACGGGGATCTCGGGGACGTGTTCCTTGAGCCGGGCGATGGCGTCCCAGTCGGCGGTGCCGCCGTAGTGCTGCGCGGCGGTACGGCCGTGCAGCGCGACCGCCGTGACGCCCTCCTCGACGGCGATCCGGCCGGCGTCGAGATAGGTGAGGTGGTCGTCGTCGATGCCCTTGCGCATCTTGATGGTCACCGGCAGGTCGCCCGCGCTGCCGACCGCCTCGCGCAGGATCGCCCGCAGCAGGTTCCGCTTGAAGGGCAGGGCCGAGCCGCCGCCCTTGCGGGTGACCTTCGGCACAGGGCAGCCGAAGTTGAGGTCGACGTGGTCGGCGAGGTCCTCGTCCACGATCATCCGCACCGCCTTGCCGACGGTCACCGGGTCCACGCCGTAGAGCTGGATGGAGCGCGGCGTCTCGGTGGCGTCGAAGTGGATGAGCTGCATGGTCTTGTCGTTGCGCTCGACCAGCGCCCGGGTGGTGATCATCTCGCTGACGAACAGCCCCTGGCCGCCGGAGAACTCCCGGCACAGCGTGCGGAAGGGCGCGTTGGTGATCCCCGCCATGGGCGCGAGCACGACCGGCGGCCACACGGTGTGCGGGCCGATCCGGAGCGCGCCGGGCACGGGCGGGGCCGAGGTGCCCGTCGCGGGCGGGGCCAGGGTGGCGTCAGCGGTCATACGGCCATTGTCCCGTACCGGCGGAGGTGGTCGGGGAAAACGGTTGTACGACAGTAATGAATTTGGTTGTACAGTAGTAATGATTCTGTTTGTACAAGGGATGAGAGGGTGGGGACGCGACGGTATGCCCGAGACGACCTATCGGCGCCGGATGCTGATCCTGGCGATCTGCTGCATGAGCCTGCTGATCGTCAGCCTGGACAACACGATTCTGAACGTCGCGCTGCCGTCGATGCAGCGCGACTTCCACGCCTCGCTCTCCGGCCTGCAGTGGACGATCGACGCGTACCTGGTGGTGATCGCGTCGCTGCTGCTGCTGTCCGGCTCCACCGCCGACCGGATCGGGCGCAAACGGGTCTTCCAGATCGGGCTGGTGGTGTTCACCCTCGGGTCGGCGCTGTGCAGTCTCGCCCCCGGCCTGGGCTGGCTGATCGCCTTCCGCATGCTCCAGGCGGTCGGCGGTTCGATGCTCAACCCCGTGGCGATGTCGATCATCACCAACACCTTCGACGACGCCAAGGAGCGTGCCAAGGCGATCGGCGTGTGGGGCGGCGTGGTAGGCATCAGCATGGCGGCCGGGCCGATCATCGGCGGTGCGCTGGTGGAGTCGGTCGGCTGGCGCTCGATCTTCTGGATCAACCTGCCGGTCGGCGTGGCCGCGCTGGCGCTGACCGCACGGTTCGTGCCGGAGTCGCGCGCGCCGCGCCCCCGCCGGATCGACCCGGTCGGCCAGGTGCTGGTGATCGCGCTGCTCGGCAGCCTCACCTACGGGATCATCGAGGGCACCGGCGCGGGCTGGGGCTCCCCGCTGATCGTCGGCTGCTTCGTGGTCGCCGCGGCCGCGGTCGCCGCGCTGGCCCGGTACGAACGGCGCCGGATCGACCCGCTGATCGACGTGCGCTTCTTCCGCAGCGTCCCGTTCAGCGGCGCCACCGTCATCGCGGTCTGCGGCTTCGCGGCGCTCGGCGGGTTCCTCTTCCTCAACACCCTCTACCTGCAGAACACCCGGGGCCTGTCCGCGCTCGACGCCGGCCTCTACATGGTGCCGATGGCCGTGATGTGCCTGGTCTTCGCACCGCTGTCCGGACGGCTGGTCGGTGCCCGCGGGCCGCGGCTCCCGCTGGTGCTCGCCGGGATCACGATGACCGCCAGCGGCGTGCTCTTCGCCGGGTTCGACGCCGAGACGAACAACGTCAAACTGTTCACCGCGTACGTCCTGTTCGGCATCGGCTTCGGCCTGATCAACGCGCCGATCACCAACACCGCGGTGTCCGGCATGCCCCGCGCCCAGTCCGGGGTGGCCGCCGCGGTCGCGTCCACCAGCCGCCAGGTCGGCCAGGCGCTCGGCGTCGCGGTCCTGGGCGCGGCACTCGCCGCGGGCCTGCACGCGGGAGCATGGTGGATCATCACCGGATGCGGGGCCGCCGTGCTGCTGCTGGGTATCCTCACCACCGGCCGCTGGGCGCGCGGCACGGCGGAGCGTACGGCGTCGGAGCTGATGGCGCCCGAGTCGGAGAAGGACAAGGTGGCGGTGAGTACGTCATGACGACGGTGAATGTGGACGACGCGGGTGGGGGTTCGGGCGCGGGTACGAGCGCGGGTCCGGGGGCGGGCTCGGGTGAGGCCGCGGGCATTGCCACGGCCGAGATGTCGGCCGAGGCCGCGGACGCGGCCGAGCGGGTCTGGAACAACCTGCGGGCCCTCGTTCTGGAGCAGAACGAGCGCCGCAAGGAGACGGCCGAGGCGCTCGGCATGAGCTTCTTCCGGGTCAAGGCGCTGCGCCGGATCGCCGCGCGGTCGTACCGGATGAGCGACCTCGCCACCGAACTCGCCTCCGACCGCCCCTATCTCACCCTGGTGGTCGACGACTTGGAGGAGCGCGGCCTGGTCGAGCGGCACCAGCACCCCACCGACCGCCGCGCCAAGATCGTGTCCGCGACCGAGAAGGGACGGGCCGCCGCCGCCCGCGCCAACGCGATCCTCGGCAACGCCCCACCCGCGCTGGCCGCCCTGCCCGCGGACGACCTCGCCGCCCTCGACCGGATCGTCGCCGAACTCGTCGCCGCGGGCGCCCGAGCCCTCGCGGCCACCCGCGGCGACGGCGGAGTGGAACCGGGGGAGTAGCCGCACCCGCGCTCCCGGGCCCGCGGGACTCTCAGTCCGGCGGGCGGGACGCGGTCGCGGGGGTGCTGGGGATGGGGATGATGGGGGTGACGGGGGCCGGCGGCGGTGCCGGCAGTGGGTCGGCCTGGATGTCCATGGCGTCGTGGTCGGGGTTGGGCATGCGCCAGATCTTGAGCACCTTGACGCGGACTCCGTACCCGGTGATCACGTCCCCGGCTTTGACCAGGTGCCAGTCGGCGTGGAACTCGTCCCGATACAGGCCGAGTTCGGCTTCGTGGGGGCCGGGCAGCGGTTTGACGGACCCGTTGGTGGAGATACCGAAATCCACGCCGCGGCCGTGGGGGAGGGAGATGCCGCCCGTGCTGAGGATTCCGATGTTCTCCGGCACGGCCACGAGCCGCTGCACGTCTGCCGGATGCCGCCCGAGCGGTGGCGGTTTCGCGTCCTGCGGGTTGTGACCGCGCAACTGGTGCACCAGCACGGCGGCGAGGGCGCCGATGGCGACGAGCCCCACGGCTCCGGCCGTGAACCGCCTCGTGCGGAGCGTCACTTGCTCTCCTTGTCCGGCGGGCGGGACGCGGTCGCGGGGGTGCTGGGGATGGGGATGATGGGGGTCGGTGGCGGGGTGGGCAGCCGGTCGGCTTGGAGGTCCATGGCGTCGTGGTCGGGGTTGGGCATGCGCCAGATCTTGAGCACCTTGACGCGGATGCCGTATTCGGTGATGACGTCCCCGGCTTTGACCAGGTGCCAGTCGGCGTGGACGTCGTCCGGCTCCAGGGCCAGTTCGGCCTCGTGCGGCCCGGGCACGGGTTCGATGAGGTCGCTGGTGACCACGCTGAACGCAACGCTGCGGCCGCCGGGGAGCTGTATGCCGCCGGTGTGGCCGAACGGGTTGCCGTCCGGCACGACCACGATCCGCTGTACGTCTGCCGGGTGCGGCCCGAGTGAGGGCGGCTGCGCGTCCTTCGCGCTGCGGCTGTCGGCCTGGTGCACCAATACGGCGGCGAGGGCGCCGATGGCGACGAGCCCTGCGGCTCCGGCCGTGAACCACCGGGTGCGACTCATCCTCATGGCCTGGTCAAAGCCGCCGGAGTCGTCGATGTGGTCGTCGAAGTACTTCAGCGCGTCGTCGATGTGCTTCTGGTCGGGCGCCGGCTCGTCGTCGAAGTCCAGGCCGGGATCGACGCTGTAGCCCTGCTCGGCCAGGTGGTGCACGCTGTCGAGTTGGGCGCATCGGCGCGTCATCGAGGGAGCGGTGGCGTCGAGTTGGGCGTGGAGCGAGGCAGGCAGGCCCATGTAGAACATCGGGAGCGCCTGCGGGATGAGCGCTTCGAGGACGGGGCTCTTGCTGGCCGGCTGGGCGCCCTTGAGGAGCATCTGCGCCTCGCGGAGCACGCCGGCGAGTTCGCCGTGCAGGGTGCGGGCGCCGGGGCCGGCCTTCTTCATGCCGGCGGCCAGGGTGCGGATCTTCGCGGTGTCGAAACCGTGGAAGTCGCCCATCAGACAAGGCCGTTCGGCCGGGCGGCGCCCATCAGTGGCCGCCGGCGGTCTGCTTGGCCCCGGCCTTGGTGGCCTCGTCCTCCAGGCGGTGCGCCTCGGCCTCCCAGCGGGCCACGTCCGCGAGCAGGTCGTGGGCCATCGTGCCGAGCGTGCTCTGATGGCCGGTGAGCATCTGCGTCGTCGTGGTGGCGTACGGACCGGTCCAGATCGGGGGGCTCGCAGTCGCCTGTTTCACGGTCGCGTCCAGGTACGGCCCGAGCGCCGCCGCGATCTTGCGGGCTCGTGCGGCGCAGGCACGTAACTGCCCCGCCCGTTCCTTCTTCTGCGCGGGCGTCTCGTCCTGCGCGGCCTGCTCACCCATGCGGTCCCCCCCGGGACTGGTCTGCGCTGCCGACCCGAGTGTACGGCTCCGCGGCAGGGCTTCAAGGCCGCCTGACGCGTGGTCAGTCGTCGGCGAGCGCGGACTCGTAGGTCTGCAACGTGGTGACGAACATGCGGCGTTCGGCGGGGGTGAGCGGGGCGAGCGCCTGTCGCCAGGCGGTGGCGCCGCGGGCCAGCCAGTTGCTGATGGCGGGGTGGTGGGCGGGGTCGATCGACACGATGGCGCGGCGGCGGTCGCCGGGGTCGGCGTCGCGCCGCAGGACGCCCTGCTTGGCGAGGTCGCTGACCATGAGGCTCACCGTCGCGGGGGCGACCTCCAACCGGGTGGCGAGGTCGTTCACCGACAACGGGCCGTCGAAGAGCAGGTAGGAGAAGAGCGAGAGGTGGCGGGGCGCGAGGGAGTAACCGCTCAGCTCCTCCGGGAGCTTGATCCGCTTGGCCCGGCCGACCATGCGGGGCATCAGGCGCAGGAGGGTGCGGATGCCGTCGTCGACGGAGAGGCCGTCGGCGCCCGCGTCCGCGGTGTCACTGCCCGGCCCGTCCGGACCGACCGGGCCATCGTCTGCCGGGCCCTCGTCTGCCGTGCCGGCGCTTCCCGTGCCGGTGCCTGCCCTGTCGGTGTCTGGCGCGCCCGCGTCCCCCGCGCCCGCCTGCGCTGCACTGTCCGCGCGCGGCGCTGCGCCGCTCGCGCCCGTCGTGCCCGCGCCCGCCCTGCCCGCATCCGCGCGGCCGTCACCCGTGATTGACATGGCAGCCCGCCTCTCATAGCTTTGTTCTCAAAGATGCTTTGCTTGCAAAGCGAAGTATTCCCGTGGTCCGAGCGTATCGGAGAGAGGCATCCCCATGGCCGACTGGACCGAGCAGGTCATCACGGAGTTCCGGGCGAACGGCGGCCGGGTCGGCGGCATGTTCGCCGGCGCCGACCTGCTGCTGCTCACCACCCTGGGCGCGCGCAGCGGCCTGCGCCGCACCCACCCGATCGGCTACGCCAGGGACGGCGACGCCCTCCACGTGTTCGCCTCGAACGCGGGCGCCGACCGGCACCCCGGCTGGTACCACAACCTGCTCGCCCACCCCCAGGCACAGGTCGAGATCGGCGACGGCGCCGACGGCGTGCGCGCCCTGGCGGTCCGCGCGCGTCCGCTGGCCGGGGTGGAACGTGACCGCGCCTGGGCCCGGCAGGTCGCCGCGGTGCCCGCCTACGGGGAGTACGAGACCCGGACCGCGCGGACCATCCCCGTGGTGGCGCTGCACCCCCTGGACCTCACGGCGCCCGACGCCGACCGCAACCGCGCCATCGCCTACCAGCTCCTCACCGTGCACACCGAGTTGCGCGGCCAACTCGCCGCTCTGCGGTACGGCGAGCCGGCCACCGCCGAACTCGCCGTGCACTGCCTGGCGTTCTGCGACGCGCTGGGCGCGCACCACGGCACCGAAGAGGGGGTGCTGCCCGCCTTCGACACCGCCTTCCCCCATCTCGCTCCGGTGCTGGCCCGGTTGCGGGCCGAGCACCGCGAAGTGGCCCAGGAGCTCGCCGAGTTGCGCGCGATGGTGCGGGAGGGTGCCGGACCCGCGGCCGTACGGGCCCGGCTCGACGCCCTCGCCGCCGGCGCGGAGGCGCACTTCGCCTACGAGGAGCGGCACTTGCTGCCCGCCCTGCTGGGCGAGGAGGGCGCCCGGGGGTTCGGCGCCGGCTCGGGATGAGGCGAGCCGGACGGGCCCGCCGGTTCGCCACTTGCCGGTTCGCGACCTGCCGGTTCAGGACCTCCGGACCCGGTGGACGTGCCCGACGCCTCAGCTCGTCGGCGAGTGGGACGGCGAGGCGGAAGGGCTGGGCGTCGCCGGCGCCGTACCGAAGACCACGCTCACCTTGGTGAACCCCAGCGACGTCAGCATCCGCGTCAGCATGCTTCGGGTGTTGGTCTCGGCGCGCTGCGCCAACTCGCTCTGCTTGGCGGCGGTCTGGATCTTCGACGCGGCCAGCTCGTTGAGCTGCTGCATGTTGCCGGGGTTGCCGCTGAAGAAGTCGCCGATCCGGTCGAAGAGGCCGCGCTGCTGCGACACCACGTAGGAGTGCTTGGGGTCGAGCGAGGCGCGCTCCAGACCGGCGTGCGGCAGCCGGATCGCCGCGGTCCTGCGGTTGTCGGAGACCTGCACCGCGCCGGTGCCGACCTTTCCGAGGTCGACGTAGGCGTCCACGCTGCCGGCCCCCACGTACAGGGTGCGCTTGCCGCGGACGGCGTCGGGCAGGAACTTGGCGTCCTTGTCGAGGTCCACCACGACCTGGAAGTTGCCGCTGGCGCCCTCGAAGCGGTTCATGTCCTGGATCGACTTGAGCAGCACCGGACCGCTGCGGTCGGTGGTCTTCTCCTCGAACGGGTTCGGGATTCCGGGCAGCAGATTCGCCCTCCCGAGCAGGAAGAACAGCAGTCCCAGCACGACCACGCCGATCACGATCCGTGCCCACCACGGTGTGGTGCGCACCACCTCGACCTGCTGCGTCTCCATGACACACCTCCTCTCGTCACCGGCTCGGCTACCCCCGGAACGTGCCGGCATGGCTGCGTTCCGTGGCCAACGCCCTTGGGGGGGAGGTGACTTGATCGTCGAGAAGCGGCGAGAGGGGGAGCCCCGGTCGCGGATGAGCGGACTCGATCGGCGAATGTTTCGCGGGTGGATTCGAAGCTTACGGTCCCTGATGGGCTGAAGTGCGGGGTGGGCGGGGCGCTGCCCTCCGCCCCCGGGCGGGCTACGATCGCTGATATGAGTGCCACCAGCGTGCAACCGCCCCGTGACGACCAGCCGGAGACCCCCGGTGACGGCACCGCGACGCTTGCCGAGATCGCGCGGGCCGCGGGCGTGTCGGCTCCGACTGTTTCGAAGGTTCTCAACGGGCGGGGTGACGTCGCGCCGGCCACCCGCAGCCGGGTCGAGGAGCTGCTGCGCCGGCACGGCTACCAGCGGCGGCGCGGCAGCGTGCAGCCGGCCCCGCTGATCGACCTGGTCTTCCACGAGCTGGAGAGCTCCTGGGCGATGGAGGTGATCCGCGGGGTGGAGAACGTGGCCCGCCAGGAGAGCCTCAACGTGGTGCTGTCGGAGTCCGCCGGGCGGCTCAGCCCCGGCCAGACCTGGGTGGACGGTGTGCTGGCCCGTCGCCCGACCGGGGTGATCCTGGTGCTGTCCGGCCTGGACCCGGCGCAGCGCGCCCAGCTCACCAGCCGCGACATCCCGTTCGTGGTGCTGGACCCGGCCGGCGACCCGGGCGAGGACGTGCCCGCGATCGGCGCCACCAACTGGCAGGGCGGCCTCGCCGCCACCCGCCACCTGCTGGAGCTGGGCCACCGCCGGATCGGCGTGATCGGCGGCCCCAGCGGCATGATGTGCAACCGGGCCAGGATCGACGGCTACCGCGCCGCCCTGGAGACCGCCGGCGTCGACTACGACCCGGACCTGGTGCGGTCCGGCGACTTCCACCACGAGGCCGGCTACACCGTGGGGCTTGAGCTGCTGCGCCGCCCCGACCGCCCCACCGCCGTCTTCACCGGCAACGACCTCCAGGCCCTCGGGCTCTACGAGGCCGCGCGCGAGCTGGGCCTGCGCATTCCGCAGGACCTGAGCGTGGTCGGTTTCGACGACCTGCCGCTGGCCCGCTGGATCAGCCCGCCGCTGACCACGGTCCGCCAGCCGCTGACGGAGATGGCCGAGGCCGCCGCCCGGCTGGTGCTGGACCTGAGCCGGGGCAAGCAGCCGAGCACCCTGCGGGTGGACCTGGCGACGCGGCTGGTCGAGCGGGCGAGCAGTGCGCCGCCGCGCGCCGATGGTGAGGGGCGGGGTCCGGCGGGGGAGCAGGCCGGGGAGTAGGCGGGGAGTCGGCGGGGGAGCCGACGCCGGCGCGGCGCGGCTCGGGGGCGGGGCTCGGGGGCGGGCCCGCACCCCGGCCGCCGTTGGGCCGGGTGCGGGCGTACGCCGCGCGGTGACGGGCGGTCCGTCAGCCCGCGTATGGGAGCGCTCCCGCTACTCCCACCTGCGATGACCGTCGCGAGTGTTGACGCTCGACGGGGGCGGTCGTAAGGTCTGCGCACAGATCGGAACAGTCCCCGAAACTTTCGAACCGTGGGGAGTCGTACGGCGTGGCCGCGGCGGCTCCCGGGGACGCAGCAACCCTGTCCAACCCCACTTGGAGAGAGGTACCCCCCGATGTTCTCGAAGCGCACCCTGAGATCCGCCGTGGGCGGGTCCGGCGTCGCCATGATCGCCGTGACGGCCGCGCTGGTCGCCACCGCGATGCCGTCCGCCCATGCCGCGGACACCCCGCTGCGCACGCTCGCCGAGGCCAAGGGCATCTACATGGGCACCGCCCTGATGGCCAACGAACTGTCCGGCACGTCGGCGTCCATCGCGAGCACGCAGTTCGACGAGGTGACTCCCGGCAACGAGATGAAGTGGGACACCGTCGAGCCGACCCAGGGCACGTACAACTGGGGGCCCGGCGACCAGATCGTGAGCTTCGCGCAGCAGCACGACATGGAGGTGCGCGGCCACAACCTGGTCTGGCACAGCCAGTTGCCGAACTGGCTGACGTCCGGCAGCTTCACCAACGCGCAGGTGCACGACCTGATGATCAAGCACGTCACCGACGAGGTCACGCACTACAAGGGCAAGGTCGTCCACTGGGACGTGGTCAACGAGCCGTTCAACGAGGACGGCAGCTACCGCTCGGACATCTGGTACAACCAGATCGGCCAGTCCTACATCGCCGACGCCCTCACGGCCGCGCACGCCGCCGATCCGGCCGCCAAGCTCTACATCAACGACTACAACATCGAGGGCGAGAACGCCAAGAGCAACGCGATGTACGACCTGGTCAAGTCGCTGAAGCAGCAAGGCGTGCCGATCGACGGCGTCGGCTTCCAGGCGCACTTCATCCTCGGCCAGGTCCCCTCGGACTTCGAGGCGAACCTGCAGCGCTTCGCCGACCTCGGCGTGGACGTGGCGGTCACCGAACTCGATGTGCGGATGAACACCCCGGCCAGCGCGGCCGATCTCCAGCAGCAGGCGGGCGACTACACCAAGGTGGTGGACGACTGCCTCGGCGTCTCGCGCTGCCAGGGCATCACGGTGTGGGGATTCAACGACGCCACCTCATGGGTGCCGAGCACCTTCCCCGGGCAGGGCGCGGCCACCCCGTACGACGAGAACTACCAGCCCAAGCCGGCCTATTACGCGATCCAGACCGCGCTGGGCGGCAGCGGCACGACCACCCCGCCGACGACGCCCCCCACGACGCCGCCGACCACGCCCCCGGGCGGCGGGGCCTGCACGGTCGCCCACACCACCAACGAGTGGAGCACGGGTCTGACCGCGAACGTCACCGTGACCAGCGCGTCGGCGGTCAACGGCTGGACGGTCGCGCTGACGTACCCCGGCGGCAGCAGAACCGTCACCCAAGCGTGGAACGCCACGGTCACCCAGAGCGGCAGCACCGTGAGCGCCACGAACCTCTCCTACAACGGGACCATCGCGGCCGGCGGCAACGCCACCTTCGGCTTCAACGCCGACTGGTCCGGCACCGACCCGAAACCCACCGCCGCCACCCTCAACGGCACCGCATGCACCATCAGTTGAGCTGACCCGCAGTTCCCCGCGCCCTTGCCCTCGGCTCGGTCTCTTCCGCGGAAGGACGATGCCCCGCAAGGGCCGCGGGGAACCGCGCGACCAATCCACGTGCCGGCGGGGTGGGAGCGGTGACGGGTGTGGTGGGGAGGGGGCGGCGGCTACTTTCCGCTGACGGTCACTGTCGCCTCGTGTCGGACCGGGAAGTTCACCGAGCTTGCGATGAAGCAGAGTTCGTGTGCGCGCTCGTGGAGTGCGAGGGCCTTCTCCGTCATGGCGGGATCGGCGACCTCGACCTCGGGGCGGAGTACGGCCTCGGTGAAGTGCCCGCCGCCGTCGGACGTTTCGGCCATGGTGCCGTCCGCGCGGTCGGTGTAGGCGGTGACCACGACGCCGTTGACCGCGCAGACATGGAGATACGCGAGCAGGTGGCACTGGGAGAGCGCCGCGAGCAGCATCTGCTCGGGGTTCCAGCGGTCGGCGTCGCCACGGAAGTGCGGATCGGCGGACCCGGCGATCACGGGTGTGCCGGGCGCGGTGACCTCGTGGGTGCGCCGGTAGGACCGGTACGAGTCCGTGCCCGTGCCGAGGTTGCCGGTCCAGACGAGTTCGGTCCGGTAGGTGTGCTGCCGGGCGGACGGCATGGCGTGCTCCCTCGGGTCGGTGGCGGCCACCAGGGGCCGTAACGGTCATTTTATCGGTGGGCTCCCTACCACCGCGCAGGGCTCACCGGTCGGCGGGTAGGGCGGATATGTACGGTCCCGGCGGGGCGGCCAGCGCGCGGGCCACCCCGGGCTCCTGCCGCCCGAGGAACTTCGGGTTCGGCTTGATCGCGATGTCGAGCGCGGCCTTGTCCGCGGCCAGCAGTTCCCGGGTCCCGCTGGCGTACCACGTGGCGTCGTGCTTCTCGTCGACGCCGACGCCGTACGCGTCGATCCCCGCGGCCTTGCACAGCGCGAGCGCCCGGTCGATGTGGAAGCTCTGGCTGACCAGCACCGCGCGGTCCACGCCGAAGATCCGCTTGGCCCGGTCGCAGGAATCCCAGGTGTCGAACCCGGCGTAGTCCAGCACCACTTGGGAGCTGGGCACACCGTGCGCGACCAGGTAGGTACGCATCGCGCCCGGTTCGTTGTACGACGTACGGCTGTTGTCGCCGGTGGCGAGGATCACCTGGACCTTGCCGGCCGCGTACAGCCGGATCGCCGCGTCGAGACGGTGCGCGAGGTACGCCGACGGGGTGCCGTGGACCAGCCCCGCGCCGAAGACCACGGCCACGGGCTCGCTCGGCACGTCCTGCTCGGAGCGCACCCGGCTGTCCTGGGTGAGCCGCAGCCAGGTCGGCGGCAGCAGCGCGAGCACGCACAGCGCCACCGCCCAGCGCAGCAGCCGGCGTTGGGCGTGGCGGGTGCGCGGGAGGTGTGGGAGGCGCGGGCGGAAGCGGCGCGCCGGGCGGGTGCCGGCCGGGGCCGGCGACTGCGTGGTCCGCAGGTCCGCCGAGGTGCCCGGGTCGTCCGGTGCCTGCGACGTACGCGACGCGGTCGGTGCCTGCGACATACGCGGGCGGAGCGGGCCGATCCGAGCGGTCCGGGCGGTCCGGATGATGCCGGCCGCCCGGGCGCGCAGTCGTCTGGTCCGGTCACGCATCGGTGCCCCCTCGCTCGTGGGGCGCGCTGCCGCGCCCGTCAGTCACGCAAGATCTCCCCCTACGCGCTGATTGACGTGTTCCCGGCCCACGCGGTTGCGGTGAACTCGCGTGCCGCGGCCCCCGTGTACAGCGCCGCGGCCAGCCAGGCGGTGGCGAAGGCGTCCGGGTCGGCGGGCAGCATCGCGCCCAGCGGGTCCGGACGGCGGGCCCGGGTCGCGGCCGCGAGGGAGCGCGCGCACGCGGCGGCCGTCGGCAGCCCCGCGGCCACCAGCCGGCCCGGCAGTTCGGGGTCGACCGCGGCGGCGGCCAGCGCACGGCCGCCCGCCACGGTGCGGGCCACTGCCCGGCTCAGCAGCTCCCACTCCACCGGTGGGGGAGCGAGCGGTGGTATCGCGGGCAGGTGCGCGGCGCCGGCCGACCCGTCCGCGCGGCCGGGCGCGGAACCTGGCGCGGAAACGGGAGCGGGGGCGCCGGGCGGAAGGCGGTCGAGCCCCAGGTCGTAGCGCGCACCGCCGTCGGTCGTCAGCGCCAGCGCGGCCACTCCCGACGGCCGGTCGGGGGCCAGCCGGCCGATCAGCCGGAGCCGTCCGCCCGGGCGTTCGGCGAGCCGTCGCAGGTTGCCGGCGTACGCCAACTCCGGTCGCTCGTCGGGGGCGTGGAGCAGCACCGGCGGACCGCCGTCCGGCACGAGCGCGGCGCGCCCGCCCCGGCCGACCACGGTCCCTTCGAGGAAGAGCAGGTCGGCGCCGGCGGGTCTGCGGTCGGCGTCGGTGCCCTGGTGCGCGAGTGCCGCCGCGACCTGTTCCGCGGGCGGCCGGCGCCACAGCGCGTCGAGCGGGTCGGCGGACCAGTCCGCGCCGGACGCCGTGACCGTACGCAGCCCCGCGCCGCCGCCGATCCGGCCGTCCTCGGTGAGGGTCGCGCCGGTGGCGATCAGGCCCGCGCCACGGCCGAGTTCGCGCAGGGTGAGGGCGGCGCCGCCGGGCAGCGGGGCGCTCGCGGCCGACCGGGCCCGCTCGGGCGGCCCAGGGGCGATGACGGCGAGGGTGCGCAGCCCGCCACCCGGGTCGAGGGCGTACGTCCGCGCGCCCGCGTAACCCGACGCGGTCGCCACCGGTTCGGTGAACAGGCCGTACAGCCGCAGCGATCCGCTCGGGCGGTACGTCCGGCGCGCCTCGCCCGCGGCCCGGTACGCGGCGGCGCGGGCCGCGGGGTCGGCCGGGTCGGCGGCGCGTATCACGCGGGTCAGGTCGAGCAGTTCGGCCAGGTCGTCCACCAACTCGGCGAGCCGGAAGGACGGTTCGGCGCTACGGGCCTCGGTGAGGCGGCGGGCGACGCGGACCGCGGCCGAGGAGGGCCGGTGCAGTCCGGCGAGCCGGGCGGCCTGCGCGGCGTGCAGCAGCCTCGTACGCGGCAGCGTGGAGGCGACGGCGCCCTCGCGGAGGACGGCGACCCCGGCCGCCCACAACGCCTGCGCGGCCTGCTCCGCCGCGGGGCCCAACGGGTCCGGCCGCGTCGACGGCTCCGCCCCGCCCTCTTCCCTCCGCCCGGCTCCCTGGGCGGGCGGCGCTTGCGGCTCCTCCTCTTCCTCCACCAGGGGCGCTGCCGCGAGCACCGCCGCCCGGTGCAGGCACGCCGGGGCGAGCAGGCAGTCGCAGGTCACGGCGGCCGCGCTCGCCACGGTGCCGTGTTCGGTGAGAGCGAGCACGACCGTGGTGTCCGGGTCCACCGCGACCCGCGCGGCCCCCTCCACCCGGGTCACCGGCCACCCGGCCGCCTTCGCCACCGCGCCGTCGAGCCGTTTGCGCAGCCGCGCGGGCAGATCCGTCAGCGCCTGCGCAGCGGCACCCGCCGCGACCGGCGGCAGTCCTTCCTCTGCCCCTGTCCCCGTCTCCATCCCCGCACCCCTTCACCCGCACCGTCACCAGCGCCCCGTCGTACGCCCCGATCTCATCCTGCCCCAGGGGTCCGACAACGGGTCTGACGGCGCCCGTGCCCACGGTTTCGCGCCGGCCCTCTGCCCGGGCGCCCCCGTTCCGTCGGCTCCCGGACCACTCGCCGGTGGTGGGTTGCCCGCGCCGTTCTCCGCGCCCCCGGGTTTGTGCGGGCATTCGCGTGGTGGCCCTGCCGCGTCGCGGTGGTGGTGGTGGGGTGGTGGGTGCGGCGGCGTCGTGGTTGGTCGCGCAGTTCCTCGCGCTCCTGGGGATGTGCGGGTTCTTCCGTGGTGGCCCCGCCCCGCTGCTTGGGTGGTAGGTGCTGCGCTGTTGGGGCTCAGTGCAGTGGAAGAGGTTCACCAATGAGGGGCGCGGGGAACTGCGCGACAAGCCGTCCACCGGCGGGTGGTCCGGCGACTCGGCTGTCCGGGCTGGGCCTGCGGGCCCCCGGCTGCGCGCCCCCGGTCCGTGGAAGGGGGCACCGCCCAAGGGCCCGGCGAGCCGGGGAGATTCAGGGGCGGCGGACCTGTTCGCCGATCCAGGACGCCAGTTGGAGGGGCCCGAGGGCAGCGACGGGCATACCCGCGCTGACGAGCTGCCCGGCCACGCCAGTGGAATAGCGGGGCCGCCCCGAGTCGTCGAGCGAGGCACAACCGAGGACGCGGCAGCCGGAGTCGACCAGGGCCCGTACCTCCGCCAGGAGCGGTCCGAGCGCGTCGCCCTCCTCGAAGTCGCTGATCAGTACGACGAGAGTGCGGGAGGGCACCGTGACGAGGGTACGGGCGTGGCGCAGTCCGCGGGCGATGGAGGTGCCGCCGCCGACCCGTACTTCGAGCAGAAGTGACAGCGGGTCGGACACCTGGTCGGTGAGGTCCAGGACTTCCGTGGAGAAGGCCACGAAGTGCGTGGCGAGCGCGGGCACCCCGGCGAGCACGGCCGCGGTGAGCGCGGCCCAGACCGTGGAGGACTCCATCGACCCGGACACGTCGACGACCAGGACGATCCGCCAGTCCGCCGAAGCGCGGGCCCGGGTGCGGAAGACCGGCCGTTCGGGTCGTACGGTGACCGCGCCGGTGACCGGATCGCGTTCGGCCGTCGCGAGGTTGGCGCGCAGCGTACGGGCCAGGTCCAGCGGGCCGCCCGGGCGGTGGGTGGGCCGCGGGTGGGTCAGGCCGACCAGCGCCGGCCGCATCCGGACCGCGAGTTCGCGGGTCAGCTCGCCGACGATACGGTCCACGAGCGGCCGCAGCCGGGCGAGTTGGCCCTCGGGCAGGCCGCCCGCGTAGGAGAGCACGGTACGCAGCAGGTCCACCGAGGGGCGCGCCGACCGCGGGTCGATGGCGAGCGCGGCGTCCAGCCGGCCCGCCGAGGCCGCCGCCGACAGCACCTCCTCCCGCACGTCCGCGCCGAACAGTTCCGCCAACTCCTCGCCCCACGCGCGCACATCCGGATACGGCGGACCCTGGCCGCCTCCGCTGCCCGCCGCGCCGGGCATGCTCGCCGCGCCCTCGCCGCGCCCTGAGCCGTACAACTCGTCGAGCGCGGTGGCGATCCGCCCGGCCCGGCCGCCGCGTCCGCCGCCGTCCTCGACCTGCCCGAGCAGCAACTGCCATCGGACGTCGGAGGTGATGCCGTCGGGTGTGGGTGCGGGTGCGGGTTCGGGTTCCTGCGGCTCGGGCCGCGGGGAGGCGGGTGCCTCGGCCGCGTCCGCCGTGGCAGGCTTCGGCCCGGCCGGGTTCGTCATCGGCTCGGCGCTCTCCGTCGTGAGGAGCGTCAACAACCCGCGAGCCGCGAGCACTTCGCGACCGGCGAGGTCCGCCGACGTGTGGCGGGCGAGCGTGTGCGGGTCGGACGCGGTGGCCCCCCGGGACGCGGCCGGCGCGGACGGGTGGGCGCGGACCGTGGCGAGCAGGCGGGCGCGGGCGGCGGGGGAGAGGGCGTCGAAGCCGTGTCGCAGGGCGGGCAGCCGGGTGAGGAAGGCGCGGCCGGGCAGTGCCGCGACGAGTTCGGTGACCGGGGCCAGCAGCGGGCCCGATTCGAGGAGTGGCCCGGCCGCGGTGAGCGCACCCGCGAGGAACGCGCCCAGGTCGGCGCGGAGTTCGGGACCGGTCGCGCCGTACGTACGACCGGCCAGCGCCGTACCGAAAGCCGCAGGCGGGAGGTCGTCGAGCAGCACCCGGGTCGCGGCCGCGGCGCCCTTGATCAGAGGGGTGCCGTCGGCGGCCAGCCGGGTCAGGGCGTCGCGGACCCGTAGCCCCGGCGGGCCGCCGCGGGTCGCGAGTTCGGCCAGCGCGCGGGCGTCGGCGGGGTCGTCGGAACCCGCCAGCCCGTCCAGCGCGCGAACGCCCGCCGCGGTGAGTCCGGCGAGCGCGGCGGCGACCCGCGCGGCCTCCCAGTCCGCGGGCAGGCCGGGCAGCAGCCCGGCCGAGATCCTGTCGAGCAGCCGCATCGCGGAAAGGAGTTCGGGCAGCGTCCCGGCGGCCGGCAGCACGTCGGCGGTCTCGGCGAGCCGGTCCGCCGCGGCGTCCGGCAGCCCGCACAGCGCCGACTCCTCGAAACCGGCCAGCACTTCGGCCGCCGTCGGTCCGCCGCGCCGCCGCTCGGCCAGCGCCCGCTGCCGCAGCAGACCGGCGGCGGCCTGCGCCAGGTCGGTGCCATGGGCGGCCACGGCGTCCAGCATGGCGGCGGTCGCCGGGGTCCAGCCGACCGCCCAGCGGACACCGATGCCGATGCCCGCGCTCGCGCCGGTGTCGCCGTCGGGCGCGGCGGCGCCCGGCGATCCGGTCGGCCCGGACGCACCCGGCGTTCCGAGTGGCGTGCCCCCGCCGGGTACGACCTTGCCGTACGGCACCCGGCACACCGCCAGCCGGCGCAGCGCCAACTCGCGCCGGCGGTCGAGCGGTGAGCGGTGCGGGTCGAGCCGCACCTCGCGCCGGTCCGGCGCATCCGGTGCGGGCAGCCGCAGTTCGGCGAGGAGCGCCTCGACGGCCGGGCCGAGCCCGGAACGCGGGGTGCCGGGCGCGAGCCGCCCGTGCCGGGTGCCGACCAGCACGGACTCCAGTGCCTGCGCCACCACCCTTCCCCGGCCGAGCAGTTGGCCCTGCGCCAGGACCGTCTGCGCCGCCTCCAGCAACTCCGCACGCCCCGCGGCCGGACGACCCCGCAAGGTCGCCAGGTCGCGTGCGTGCCGTACCACTTCGCGGGCATCCGGCGGCCCGCACGGGTGGCCCGCGGCGCGTACGGCGACGCAGACGCGTACCGCCGTCGCCACCAGCAACGCGTCCAGCCGCTCCGTGTCCCCGGCCGCCTCCACGACACCCTGCTGCCACTCCGGGTCCCGGACCCCGGCGGGGTAGCCGGACCGTTCGTCCAGCAGAGCGAAGGTATAGGGGACGAGCGAGGTGGTGACATCGCCGGTCGCCGCAGGCGGTTTGGTCGCCACACCCGGTTCGGCGCCGGCCTCGGCGTCCGGCGCGTGCGGTGCCGCGCCCGGCAGCAGGGCCGGGCCATGGAACGCGCCCACCAAAGCCACCGGCCGTACGGCGCCGCGCTCGGCCATCACGCGCCGCATGTGGGCCTCGCGGCGCAGGTCGTGGGGGTCGAGCCGGTCCTCCGTGGCGGCGTCGCGGCGGAGCGCCCAGCCGACCATGAGGGCGGCGCGGCGCAGCGACTCGGGCGCGCCGCCCGGGGCCGCGGACTCGACCAGGCGGTCCCAGAGGTCGTCCTCGGCGCGGCCTCCGGCACGCTCCCGCAACGCGTCCGCGAGGCCGCGTCGCGCGGGTGGGTGAAGGGTGCCCGCGCCGCCCCCTCCGCGGCGCGGGCGGTCTGTTTCGGGCGCCCCGACCGGCAGGTCGAACGCCACCACCGGCACCCCGGCCGCCCGCGCCCAGCGCAGCGCGGCGAGTTCCGGCGAGAACTCCGCGAACGGCAGGAACACCAGCCCGCGCGGCCCGTGCCCGGCCAGCGCCACCGGCGGTAGCACGTCGGGGTCGGCCAGGTGCGGCAGCCAGGTCCCGAAGTCCGCGGGGAGTTCCACGAACAGCACGTCGGGCGCCGCCGCGGCCAGCAGCTCCGGTACGGCGGCGGCCAGCGCGGGCGAGTGGTGGCGTACCCCGATCAGGTACGGCTCCCGGCAGCCCGCCAGCGCTCCCAACTTCGCCTCGACACGGTCGAGTTCGAAGCGGCCGGACCCTCCGGACCCTCCGGACCCGCCGGACCCTCCGGACCCGCCGAACACGTCTACCTGGTCGGCCGGTTCGGCTCTGCCGGCCGGTTCGGGTTCCACCCCCGCCGCAGCCCCGTTCGCGGCCCCCTCCGCCCCCTCAGCCGAGCGCATCGCGCAGCTCCCACAGCGTCCGCCACAGCGGCGCGCCCTGCTCCGCGCGGCGCCGTACCGGACCGTCCCAGTAGCCGAGCAGCCGGGCGTGGTCGGCCGGGTCGTCCTTGCGTACGGTGCCG
Organism: Streptomyces sp. NBC_00448; assembly: GCF_036014115.1. Taxonomy (NCBI): domain Bacteria; kingdom Bacillati; phylum Actinomycetota; class Actinomycetes; order Kitasatosporales; family Streptomycetaceae; genus Streptomyces; species Streptomyces sp. NBC_00448. The sequence continues at coordinate 3,107,606 of NZ_CP107913.1, read as the reverse complement.
AGCAGGTGCCCGGGCAGGGTGCGCAACGGGTCCCGGCCGTCGGGGAGATAGGCCGCGGCCAGGCCCAACGAGGTGGCGACGTGGACCGCTTCCGCGGTGCTCATCACCGTGGACGGCCGTTCCACCTCCCAGCCCTCGGCGCTCTGGCCGCCGCGCAGGTCGCGGAAGGCGGTGACCAGTGCCTCCAGCACCGCCTGGTCGACGGCGAACCCGGCGCCGCCGCGGGCCAGCGCGGCCGTGGCCTGGGCGCGGACGAGCGCGGTCTCGGTGTCGAGGTCGTCGATCGGGCCGACGGTCTCGAAGTTGAACCGGCGCTTGAGGGCCGCGGACATCTCCGAGACGCCGCGGTCGCGGAGGTTGGCGGTGGCGATCACCGTGAAGCCGGGCACCGCGTGGACCGTGCCGTCCGTGCCGTCGCCGCTGTCGGCCAACTCGGGTACGGCCATGCGCCGTTCGGACAGGATCGACACGAGCGCGTCCTGCACCTCCGGCAGGCAGCGGGTGATCTCCTCGATCCGGGCCACCGCGCCGCGCGTCATCGCGGTGAGCACGGGGGAGGGCACGAGGGCCGCGCGGCTGGGGCCGTTGGCGAGCAGCGACGCGTAGTTCCAGCCGTAGCGGACCTGGTCCTCGGTGGTGCCCGCGGTGCCCTGGACGGTCAGCCCGCTGGTGCCGCACACAGCGGCGGCCAGCAGCTCCGACAGCATCGACTTGGCGGTGCCGGGCTCGCCGACCAGCAGCAGGCCCCGCTCCCCGGCGAGCGTCACCACGCACCGCTCCACCAGCGCCCGGTCGCCGACGAACTTCCGTGCCACCACGAGCTCGTGGGGCCCGTCGCCCGCCTGGGCGCCCTCAACTCCGTTGCCAGCGGCGGCGCGCAGCGGTTCGCCGCCCGAGCCGCAGACGAAGACGACCACCGCCCTCGGGGTCAGCCGCCAGCCGGGCGGGCGCGGTCCGCGGTCCCAGCCGGCCAGGAACGCCAGCTCCGCGGCGTACCGGTCCTCGGCCAACTCGATCTGCCGCCGGGCAGGTTGAGCGCTCACCACGCCACCGTCACCTTCGCTGTCACCTTCACCCGCACCGTCGAACCCACCGGTCCCGGCGCCCTTCGTCCCGCGCTCGCTCATCGCCGTCCCCGCCCGGTCCGCCGCTGGGCGAACTTCTCGAAGGCCGGCGGGTCACCGTCCAGCACCCGCTGCCATGCCCGCCGGAACAGCTCGGGCACCGGCAGATCCGGTATCGGCTGCGCGGCGAGGTCCAACTGCCCTGCGGAGAGCAGTTCCTGCTTCCACGACTCCAGCGGCAGTGCCGGCGCCGCGAGGTCGAGCCAGCCGCCGGGCAGGAAGAGGGAGCGGCCGGACCGCGGCCGTTTCGCCTCCACCACCAGTTCGGTCGCGGCCAGTTCGGCCCTGGCCTGCTTCGCCCGGGCCGGTTTCCATCCGGTCCAGGCCGTGACGTTGCGGTCCGTCGGGTCGGGCAGCGCCAGCAGCATCAGGTACAGCGCGGCCGCGTCCTGCGACAGCCCGAGCCGCTGCGCGGCCCGCGCGGTCAACTCCGGCACGCTGTGCGCCGGATACTGCGCGGCGCCCGCCGGCCCGTCGGCGGCCACCGCGGCCGCCAGCCCCTCGCCGAGCACATCCCGCAGCGCCTGCACGTACGGGCCGCCGATACCGGCGAAGCCGGACAGCAGCACGAGCGCGGGGTGGTCGGGGCCGCCCTCGGCGGAGGCACCGGGCAGCACGGCCGCGGGCCGCAGCCACACCTCTTCGTGGGTCCTGCCGCGCAGCGGCGGCGCGAGGACGATCGCCGGTCCGACCCGGACCAGGCCGTCCGGTCCTTCGCCGCCGGTCGTCGGCAGGCCGTACGCCTCGCGCAACGCCACCGCGACCGGCTTGCCGGTGCCGCTCCAGGAGACGTTCAGGTCCAGCAGCAGTTCCTCGTCGGCGAGCCGCGCGCGCAGCGCGGCCAGGGTGTCGCGCAGCGGCGGGCGCAACGGGTCGCCGTACGGCAGCCGGTACGCCAGCCAGCGCAGCGCGCCGCTGTACTGCCGCAGGGTGGACCCGTACAGCATCGCCTCGGGACGGTCGGGCGCCAGCACGCGGTTCTCGTCGAGCCGCTGGCGGGTGCGGCCGTGTAGGGCGGTGGCGGCCTCGGAGTTGACCACCATCTCGGTCCACGCGCCGAAGTCGCCCTCCCGCTCGGCGCGTTCGACCAGCTCGATCGGCACCGGGCGCCGGTCGCCGTGGACGGACAGCCACGCGTCGGCGAGCGCGTCCGGGTCGAAGCCGTCGAGCCACAGCCGGTCCACCGCGGCCGGGTCGGCGGGCACGAGCGCCGCGAGGAAGCGGGTCCGGTACTCGGTCGGCAGCCGGCGCAGCGCGTCACGCGCGGTGAGCGCGCGGGTCGGCCGCAGCCCGGCCAGGTCCAGCACCTCCGCGGGCGGCAGCCCCGACTTCCCGTAGCCGCCGAGCCCGGGCAGGCCGAGCAGCAGCAGGGCGGCCAACGACACGTCCACGCCGGTCCGTTCGGAGAACCGCTCGGCCGCCTCGGGGCGGTACGGCACCGGGCCGCGTTCGGCGACCCGCGCGATCAGGGCGGCCGCTGCGGCCACCGTGGCCACCGCGGCGGGTTCGGCCGCACCGTCCGAACCCGCCTGACCGTCCTGGCTGTTCGGCCCGGCCGGTCCGGCCGCGCCGGCGCGCGCGAGGTCCGCGGTGGACCCCAACACCCGGTCCTCGGTGAGCGAGAACCCCTCCCACGGCCCGAACTTCCCGTCGGGCGCGAACTCGACGGCCTTCCAGCTCTGCCGCTCGTCGCCCTCGTCCTGCAGGAAGGAGAGGACCAGCAGCGACCGCTCGCCGCTGCGCCACACCTCCCCGACCCGCTCCGTGGCCTTCTTCCCGCTGACGCTCAGCAGCCGCAGCCGGCCGCGCGGATCGGCGAGCAGGCCCCCGCCCGACGCGCCCACGCCCGTCTCCGCACCAACACCCGCACCCGCACCCGCGTCGAGTCCGAGCACGGTGTGCAGGAACTCCACCAGGGCGGTGCGCTGTTCGGCCGGCGTGCCCGGGGCCGCGGCGCGCGCCGCCGCCGCGATGACACCGGGACCGGCGAGCGTGAGCCAGTCGACGGTGCGGCGGACGTGGTAGCGGCCGGCGCTGCCGAAGCGGACGTCCTTGGGGCCCGGGAGAGCCGGGCGGGCCGGCTGGGTGCCCGCTTCGATCGCGTGGAGGGTGCGGAGCGTGCTCAACGTGTCGAAGGTGTGCCGGTCGGAGCTCCCGAAGGGGTAGCCGCCGACCCGGACGGTGTCGATCAGCCCGCGCAGCGCCTCGTGGAGGACCGCGTCATGGGCGTGCGCGGCCTCGGCCGCCGGCTTCTCGGCACGGCGGCGGTTGCGGCGCTCGTGGAGCATCGCGATCCGCCGGGCCGCCGCGGCGGCGGTGCCGACGATCGAGGCGACACCCTTGATCAGCAGCGGGTCGGTGATGCCCGGCAGCACCTTGCGTACGGCGGCGGGCACGTCGGCCTTCGCGTTCGGCACCGCGGCGAGCAGCGCGGCGGCCTGCTCGTCGGTGACCGCGCGCAGCACCGCGGAGCCCGCCTCGTCGCGGGGGCGCAGCGCGTGCCAGTACGACAGCGGCGGCACCAGGTCGGTGCCCTCCGCGTAGCGGTTGCCACGACCGCCGGTCTCCACGTCGCCCAGTTCGATGCCGTCCGCGTCGTACAGGTGGACCGTCTCGGACCAGCTGCCCTGGACGGTCGGGTGCAGTGCGGTGCCGCCCGGCAGCCGCAGCGGCGGCAGGGGAGTGGCGTCCCCGGAGGTCACCGGGCTGCGGCTGCCGTCCACCGAGCACGCGGTGTACGTGTCGGCCGCCTCGTCGTGGCGCACCCACCAGCCGAGCAGGCCGTCCTTGCTGCCGAACGGCGTCGCCTCCAGGCCGGGTGCGAGCGGAAGCAGGCGGGACGCGGGCTCGTCCACCCGCGTGCCGGCGCCGTCGCCGGCGAGGGCGCTGTCGAAGAAGGCCGGCAGGGAGGCGCGGCCGCGGACGGCCGCCGCCGGGTCGTACTCGTGCCAGCGGCCCTCGTGCAGCACCCAGTGCGAGATCCCGTCGCACGCGATCGGGCGGCGCTCGGCGAAGGAGGTGTCGCCGGGCAGCACCGGCCGGGAGCCGTAGCAGCGGCCACCGCCGGCCAGTGCGAGCGACGCCGGGCCGGCGCCGCGGTGCGGCGCGTCCAGGTGGCCGGCCGGGCGGAAGGTGTCGGCGGGCCGCCCGGACCAGGCCGCGCGCCGCTCGTCGCCGTAGCCGGACGCGATCAGCCACTGGCCGTCGACCAGGCGCACGGTGGGCCGCAGCCAGGAGTACGGGTTCGGCGCGGGCAGGGTCAGGGTGCGCTCGTCCAGCACCGCGTCGGGCCCGACTGCGGCCACATGGGTGCCGGACATGACGATCAACGCGGGCCAGGCGTCGTCGAGTTGGAACCACTGGTCGTCCTTGACCCCGCGCATCCGCCCCGCGACGTAGGAGTCGAGGGCGGGCCAGCCCAACTCGTCCAGGACGCCCGCGCGCAGGGCGCGGGCCAGGACGGGCGCCACGTCGAACGCGGTGAGCCGGTCCACGGCGCCGGGCGCGGTGGCCAGCACACCGGGGTCGCCGAACGGGGCGAGGCGCGTCAGCTGGCGGTCGAGACCGGGCAGTCCGAGCGGCCGGTCCAGGTCGTCGGCGCGGTCGGTGAGCCATCCGCCGACAGCCGCGCCCAGCACCGGGTGTTCGGCCAGCGTCAGCAGGCCTTCCGGCCCGTCGCTCCGGGTGGCGACCCGTTCGACGGAAGTACGCAGCAGCGGTGCGTACCTCGGGTCGGCGGCGACCGCGGCCAGGTCGCGGCGGCCGGGGTTGTCGTCGGCCAGCCAGCGGGCCAGGTCGATGGAGACGCCCTTGTGCGGGTCGGCGACCGGCACGCCCGCGGCCAGACACGCGTCCAGCAGGTCGGGGGCGATGTCGCGGTGGCCGCGCTCGGCGGTCAGCCGCACCGGCTCGCCGTCGCGGACCAGCCGCGGCGCGAACCGTTCCACCAACTCCAGCTCCGCCACCATCCGTTCGTCCGACCGGCGGTAGCCGCGCTGCCGGAACCGCGCCCACTGCCCGAACCACCACGCGACGCCGGGTACGTCCTCGCGCGCGTCGCCGGCGGGTTCAGGGGCGGCGGCACCGGCAACGGATTCGGCACCGGCGTCAGCACCGGCACCGACGGCGTCGCCCTCGGCGAGCAGCGTGAACGCCCCGGATTCCTCCAGCAGTTCGAGCCACAGCGTGTCGATCGCGGCCCTGCCCTCGGAGGCGTTGCCGGCCTCGGCGGGGAACAGGCGCAGCAGCCGGACCCGGGCGGTGCGGCTGTCTCGGGCGGCGGTCAGCAGCGCGCCGCGGGCGGACTTCCAGAACGACAGCGCGGCGCGGCCGATCGCGCTGGTGCCGAGCAGTTCGCCGACGAGCGCGGCCTCCTCCGCGGGGGCGTCCCGTCCGGCGGCCCTGGCCAGCCGGCGCAGGTCCTCCATCAGCCCGGCGTGCGGCGGCAGCCCGGCGCCGGCCCGCTCCATGCACAGCAGCCGGAACTGGGTGAACGCGGCCTCGGGTGAGAGGCGTTCGGACAGTCCCCTGGCCTGCTCGCGCAGCGTCTTCCCGCTGAGCGCCCCGGCCGCGGCGAACTCCAGGAAGACCTCGCGCAGCCGCTCCTCGTCGATCGCCAGGGCGTGCCGCCGCTCGGCGTCGCGCGCCTTGCCGAAGTACATGGACGCGTACGTCGTCGACTCGGCGGCGAGGAAGATCCGCGCCACCTCCTCGTAGTACGTGGGCAGGAAGTGCGGCACCGAGCGGTCCAGCCGCTCGCCGATCTCGGAGAAGCCGTCCTTCGCGTGGCCGGGCTTGGTGGCGGCGAGCCGGGTCAGCCGCTCCATCTCCTTCACCACGGCGAGCGCGTGGCTGGAGTTGGCCGGGTCGTTCACCAGGGCCCATGCCGGGAAGCCGAGGGACTGCCGCAGCACCCGGCCGACCGGGACCGAAGTGTCCGCCGTGTCCGCGGGTTCAGGGGCCTCGGCCGCGAACCCCGGTGCGAAGCCCAGGTATTCGAGCGACAGGTCCTCCGCCGTGCCCAGCGCCTCCGGCACGAGCCGCACGACCGTACGGCCGTCCAGGACGGGGTGCGCGTAAGCACGGGCGACCAGCACGTCCGTCGCGTCGCCCGGTCGGTCGCCGCCGGTGGCCGAACCGGCCTTCCCCGCAGCCGTGTTGGAGCGTGCGGCCGGCGCCGTACCCGACGCCGTGCCAACCTCCTTGCCCGCCTGCCGATCGAGCGGCAGCACCGCCCCCGCGGCCAGCAGATCCCCGTCGTTCATCGCTTCCCCTCCACGCCCTCTTCGGTCTCCTCGGGCACGACCCGCCCCGCGTACAGCGCCGACGCCATCCGGTGCCCCTCCGACCACGCCACCGGGTCCACCTCGGACAGCCGCAGCCGGCCGCCCCCGCTGCCGCGCCACTCCAACTCTCCGGTGACGGCCTCCGCTTCGGGGTAGTCCGAGCCGAGCCACAGCGCCGCCTCCACCGGCCGCCCGGCCGCCATGACCTGGCAGACCGCGTGGCCGCCGCGCACCCGGTAACCGAGCTGCGTGGCACGTGCGGTGGCATGCCGCAACTGGGCGAACCGGCCGCCCGCGTACGTGTCCAGGGCCGTCGCCGCGCCGTCGGTCCCCGGTCCGCGCCGCCACACCTCGCGGAAGAGCTGGCCGACGCTCTGCCGTACCTCCAACTCGGCGGCGAACTCGCGGAGTTCGTCCAGGTCGGCGGGATCGGTGAGCAGCACCGGGTGCGGTATCAGCACGGCGGGTACGGTCAACCGCACCGAGTCGCCGTCGAGGTCGACCACGCCGAGGCCGCGCTCGGGGCCGGCGTCCCGCAGGAAGCCGGCCCGGGCCAGGTCCGGGCCGCCGTCCTCGGCGAGCGGCGCGACCACCAGGTCCCGCAGCGCCGCCTGCCAGGCCGCGTCGGGCCAGACCCGGGCGATCAGGGCGGCCGGCACCGGCAGCGAGCGCACCAGCCAGGCGTCGGCCTGCGCCAGGCACTCCCGCTCGTGGCGCTCCAGCCACTCCGCGAGCTGCTGGAGCCGCACCACCTCGGGGTCCGTGCGCAACTTGCCCGGCACCTGCTTCAACGCCCGCCCCGCGGCGTTACGGCACACCACCCGCGCGCCGTCCAGCGTCACGGCATAGCCGCCTGCCGCCTCGATCCAGCCCATTCCCCGGTCCCCTCCAGCACGTTCGCTTGCGAGGTGGATCACAGTAGAAGGGGGCACCGACAATCGCGGGCCGGTTCCGGTTCGGGTTCCGGTGCCGGCATCCGCGGTCGGAGCGGCCACCTGGGGCAAACCGGGGTGATCATGGAGGTATGGACGCCCCCGCCGGTTCGCACCGCAGCCCGCACGGAGACGAGCGGACCGTCACCCGTCGGGGCCCGGCCCCGCCCGCCGCCCGTACGATCTCGCCCGCTGCCCCCTCGCCCACCACCTCTCCGTCCACCGCCCTCACCCGCCGCCCACCCGCCCTGGTCGCCGTCGGCCACGGGAGCCGCGACCCGCGTGCCGCACGCGTGCTCGCCGACCTGGCCGCCCAGATCCGTATCCTGCGCCCCGGGACCGAGGTGGAGGTCGGGTACGTCGAGCTGAACCGCCCCCTGGTGGGCGAGGTGCTGGCGGGACTGGTCGGAGAGGTCGTCGTCGTACCGCTGCTGCTCGCCCGCGGTCACCACGTCAAGCACGACCTGCCGTACGCGCTTGCCGCGGCCGCGCACCTGCGGGGAGCGGTCGCCGCGCCGCTCGGGCCGCACCCGCTGCTCGCCCGCGCCCTGCACGACCGGCTCGCGCAGGCCGGGTGGACCGCCGGCGGCCAGGCGGTGGTGCTGGCCGCCGCGGGCTCCCGCGACCCGGAGCCGGTCCGCGACACGGAACGTACGGCCGCGCTGCTCGCCGCCCGGCTCGGCGGCGTGCCGGTCGTCCCCGCCTACGCCTCCGCCGCGCGCCCCACCGTGCCGCAGGCCGTGGCCGAACTCGCCGGGCGCGGTCTGCGCGAGATCGCGGTCGCGTCCTGCTTCACCGCGCCCGGGCGGTTCGCCGCGCAGAGCGCGGCCGCGGCCCCCTGGATCGTCTCCGCACCGCTCGGCGCCCACCCGGCGCTGGCCGAACTGGTGCTGCGCCGCTACGACGAGGCGTGCGCGGGCTGAGGGCCTGACGTCCGGCAGGGACCGGATCAGGGCGCGGCCGTCCACGGACGCGCCTGACCCCGCGCACCCGCCCTGGCCACCGCTGTCTCCCGCCGGTTTCCGACGCCTTCCCGCCCGTACGATCATCCGTCCGTATGCGGGGGCGGCTCGCACCAGCCGCCCGCCGCTCCGGCCGGTTACCGTCGTCGGTATGGACGGAAACCAGCCGCGCGGCTACACCGAGGCCGACCTGGAGCGCTACGTACCCGAGCCGGACAAGCGGCCCGGGCGCACCGCCTTCCAGCGGGACCGGGCGAGGGTGCTGCACTCGGCTGCGCTGCGCCGGCTGGCCGGGAAGACCCAGGTCGTCGACCCGGAGGCGGGCGGCACCGCGGACACCGACACCAGCCCGCGCACCCGGCTGACCCACTCCCTGGAGTGCGCGCAGGTCGGCCGCGAACTGGGTGCCGCACTCGGCTGCGACCCCGACCTGGTGGAGACCGCCTGCCTGGCGCACGACCTCGGCCACCCGCCCTTCGGGCACAACGGCGAGATGGTGCTCGCCGAGTTCGCCGCGGACTGCGGCGGCTTCGAGGGCAACGCGCAGAGCCTGCGGCTGCTGACCCGGATCGAGCCGAAGCGGTTCACCCGGGCGACCGACCCGGCGTCCGGGGAGTCCGCACTCGTCAGCGTGGGCCTCAACCTCACCCGCGCCGCGCTCGACGCCGCCACCAAGTACCCGTGGCCGCGCGGCGGTCACCCCACCGACCCCGGCTCCCGCAAGTTCGGGGTCTACCCGGACGACCTGCCGGTCTTCGGGTGGCTGCGCCAAGGCGCGCCCGAGGGCCGTACCTGCTTCGAGGCGCAGGTCATGGACTGGGCCGACGACGTCGCGTACTCCGTGCACGACGTCGAGGACGGCCTCCAGGCCGGGCACATCGACCCCCGCGCGCTGTCGGCCGGCCCCGAACGGACCGAGGTCTTCGACTGCGCGCGCGACCGCTACGCCCCGCGCGACACCTCGCCCGCGGAACTCGCGGAAGCCCTCGACCGCCTCCTCGCGCAGCCCTGGTGGCCGCACCACCACGACGCCTCCGCTCTCGGCCAGGCCCGCCTCAAGGACGCGGCGTCCCAGCTCATCGGGCGGTTCTGTCTCGCCGCGGAATCCGCGACCAGGCGGCGGTACGGGACCGCGCCCCTCACCCGCTACGGTGCGGAACTCGTCGTACCGCGCGAGCAGCGCCTCGAATGCGCCGTCCTCAAGGCCGTCGCCGACCGCTACGTCATGCAGCGCGCGGCCCAGGCGCGGCGGCGCGCCGAGCAGCGCGTGGTGATCGGCGAGCTCGCGGAGACGTTGCTCGCCGGCGCTCCCGACGGGCTCGACCCGCAGTTCCGGGCGATCTTCGAGAGCGCGGGTGACGATGCGGGGCGCCGGCGCGCGGTCGTCGATCAGATCGCGTCGCTCACGGATGCCGCCGCGACGAATCGTCTCCGACGGTAACGGGACCCTCCGCGGCGTCCGGTCCTGGCCGCCCCGGGACCACCTCCCGGTGGGGGGTTCTCGCGCAGTTCTCCGCGTCCCTTGTCGTGCTCGGCTCCTCCGCGAAACGAACCTCGCTTCCCCCTCACCCCCGGGGTACCGCCCTCTCGGCCACCTCCATTGCCGCGCCGGCCTTCCGCCCCACCTGCCCCTGCCGGCCGGTTGCCGGACCCCCCGCCGGTGGCCTGCTGGTCGCGCAGTTCCCCGCGCCCCTGTGGGGGTACGCCTCGTCTGCGGCGAGCGGTCACGGCAAGGGGGAACCGGCACTTTTCCGTGGTGATCAGCCACAACAAGGGGCGCGGGGAACTGCGCGACAAGCCCTCCACCGGGGGAAGGTCCGGGAACCGTGCTGGAGGGGCAGGACCGGCGGGTGCCCAGCCCGACAGTGAACGTGCCAGAGCAAAGGGAAGCCGGGGGGATGGGAGGAGCGAGGTTCGTTTCGCGGAGGAGCCGTACATACCCAGGGGCGCGGGGAACGGCGCGACCAGCCCCCACCGGGAGGTGGTCCCGGGGCCGACAGGACCATCCACCCCGGGGGGTCAGGGGCACCGTGCAATGATCAACGGGTGGGACGGACCGGCGCGGCGCCCTTCCCGTCCGGGCCGCCGTGCGGGACGCTCAGCAGGGCAACGGACAACCCGCCGGGGAGGCACACTGTGGTCGACGCGCACCAGACCTTCGTGATCGTCGGAGCCGGCCTCGCCGGAGCGAAGGCCGCGGAGACGTTGCGCGCCGAGGGTTTCACCGGCCGGGTGATACTGATCGGCGACGAGCGCGACCACCCCTACGAACGCCCACCCCTGTCCAAGGGATTCCTGAACGGCAGCGCGGAACGGGACTCCGTCTTCGTGGAGCCGGCCGCCTGGTACGCGGAGCACGACGTCGAACTCCACCTCGGCCAGCCGGTGGTGAACCTCGACCGCGCCGCGCACACCGTCACCTTGGGCGACGGCACCGTCCTGCAGTACGACAAACTCCTGCTCGCGACGGGTGCGGAGCCGCGCCGGCTGGACATCCCGGGTACCGGCCTGGCCGGCGTGCACCACCTGCGCCGCCTCGCCCACGCGGAGCGGCTGAAGCACGTGCTGACCAGCCTCGGCCGGGAGAACGGCCACCTGGTGATCGCCGGCGCCGGCTGGATCGGCCTGGAGGTGGCCGCCGCCGCCCGCGGCTACGGCGCCGAGGTCACCGTGGTGGAACCCGAACCGACCGCGCTGCACGGCGTGCTCGGCCCCGAGATCGGCTCGGTCTTCACCGACCTGCACACCGAGCACGGGGTGCGCTTCCACTTCGGCAGCCGGCTCACCGAGATCACCGGCCAGGACGGCATGGTGCTGGCGGCCGTCACCGACGACGGCACCGAGCACCCCGCGCACGACGTGCTCGCCGCGATCGGCGCCGCCCCCCGCACCGCGCTCGCCGAGGCGGCCGGGCTCACCCTCGCCGACCGCGCCCAGGGCGGCGGCATCGCCGTGGACGCCTCCCTGCGCACCTCCGACCCCGACATCTTCGCGGCCGGCGACGTCGCCAACGCGGAGAACCCGCTGCTCGGGGGCCGGCTGCGGGTCGAGCACTGGGCGAACGCCCTCAACGGCGGCCCCGCCGCGGCCCGCGCCATGCTCGGGCAGCAGGTCAGCTACGACCGCGTCCCGTACTTCTTCTCCGACCAGTACGACCTCGGCATGGAGTTCTCCGGGAACGCCGCCCCCGGGTCGTACGACCAGGTGGTGTGCCGCGGTGACGTCGGCAAGCGGCAGTTCATCGCGTTCTGGCTGAGCGAGGGACGGGTGCTCGCCGGGATGAACGTGAATGTGTGGGATGTCACCGAACCCATCCAGAACCTGATCCGCGACGGCCGCCCGGTCGACCCCGAGGCGCTGTCCGACCCCTCCGTGCCGCTAGCCTCGTTCCTGGACTGACCAGGAGGTTCCTGGACCGACCAGGAACGAACGCGGAGGAAGTACCGTATGCGCACCGCCGTCGTACCCGTCGAGGAGATCTTCGCGTTGCGCTGGGCGGTGCTGCGCACCGGCATGCCGCGCGAGGCCGCCGTCTATCCGGAGGACGCGCGCGCCGACACCTTCCACATAGCCGCCTACGACGACGCGGGCGCGATACAGGCGTGCGTCACGTTCTTCCCCGACCCCCTGCCGGGCGAGGCCGCCCTCGCGTACCGCTTCCGCGGCATGGGCAGCTCCGTCGAGGCGCGGGGAGCCGGTTACGGTGCCGCGGCCCTGCGCGCCGGTCTGCGGGAGGCCGCCGCCCGCGGCGCGCAGGTCGTCTGGTGCAACGGCCGGACCTCCGCGAAGGGTTTCTACGAGCACTTCGGGTTCACCGCCACGGGTGCGGAGTTCCAGTTGGAGCCGAGCGGGCCCCACTACGTCTTCGTGACCAAGGAACTGGGGTGACGCCCCTTCCGGGGCGCCCCCCGCGTGCCTGACGGGCCCGACCTGCCTGACCTGCCCGACCTGCCTGACCCGCCTGGCGTCCTCAACGTCCCCGGGCGGAGAGGGTGAACGCGAGGAGCCCGGAGGCGTCCATGTCCAGCGCGGGTTCGGAGCTCTGCCAGGAGCGCACGTCGTCCGCGTAGGTGCTGCCGTGCCCGGTGAAGGGGGCGAAGGGCTCGCCGCTGGGCGGGCAGGCCCGCATCCCGTCGAGGTAGTCGCCGAGGCCGCCCTCGAACTGGTCCGAGCCGTTGGGCCCGTTGACGATCGCGCCGACCTCCAGCGGCCGCTTGCCGTCCAAGCTGCCCGCCAGGTTGCCGAGTTGGCCGGCGGTGCACTGCGGGAAGGTGGTGCCCTCGCCGACGACGAAGGACGTGCCCCAGGCGTTCGCGCCCAGCACCCAGTCGAGTTGCCGGACGGCGAACCGGTCGAAGGTGTGGTCGCCGGTGGCGGCGGCGTACAGGCGCGCGGTGGCGGCCAGCCCCAGCGTGTGCGAGTCGGCGTCGAAGTCGTCGTAGACCGCGCCCGCGTGGAAGGGGTCGGCCTGTGCGCGGGCCTGGCCGGTGGCGAGTTGGGCCCTGACGTAGCCGGTGAGCTGCCGTGCGGTGGCGGCGAGGCCGGTGGTGTGCCCGGCCGCCTTGGTCGCGCGGGCCAGGTCGAGATCGGCGAGCGCGCTCGTGTCGTACATGTTGAGCGTGTCCGTGTCGGCCTCGCTCTGGTGCCCCTTGGCCCACTTCGTGCCCTGCGCCAGCCAGCCGCCGGCCCGCGGGTCGTGCAATTGCTGTGCGGCCAGGGCGAGTTCGGCGCCACCGAAGGCGAGGTCGTCCTGCCAGCTGGTCTCGGGGTAGTAACCGGCCGGCACGGTGGTGACGAGGGCGCCCGGGTGGGTGTCGGCCAGGCCGTAGATCTGCGCGGCCGTCGCGAGGTAGCCGCGGGCCTTGGCGCGGTCGGTGTGCGCGTAACTCTGCGCGGCGAGCGCGAAGTCGGCGGCGAGCCGGCCGGCCTGGTTGGGGCTGATCTTCGAGCCGGGCGCGCCGGCCGCGAAGACCGGGCGGTTCTTCAGGAACGGGTGCGCGCTGTCGGTGTCGTCCAGCTCCGGCAGCCGCCACACGTCGTGGTCGCCGACGACGCTGCCGCTCTCCGTGCCCGAGCCGAGGCCGACCTGGATGTAGAGGGTCTTCGTGCTGCCGTCCCACATCTTGTCCAGCCAGTCCAGGCCGTACCGGGCCTCGGCGCCCAGCGGGGTGGCGGGTCCGGCGCCGCTGTCCCGGCCGGCGATCTCCAGCGCGGCGACCGCGTAGGAGGTGGTCTCGGTGAACTTCAGGTAGTCGCCCGCGTCGAACCAGCCGCCGGAGACGTCCACCGGTCCGCCGATCCTCTTCGGGGCGGCCTTGATCGTGTCGCTCTCGTCGGGGTCGGTGAAGGTCGGCCAGGCGTAGACGGAGGCGTGCGTGTCGTTGAGGTGCGCGGGCTTGCGGTCGAGCTGCCCGGGGACGGTGCCGGCGCCGTCGCGCTGGGCCTGGAAGAACGCGGCGGTGTCGGTGGCGGGCTTGCCGAAGACGGACTTCGGGGCGCCGATGGTGAAGACGGGCGAGCTGCCGGTGGCGCCGCCGCCGACCACCAGGTGGTAACGGCCCGGTGTGCGGACCGCGTCGAAGCCGATGGCGTACACCGCCTGGTAGGCGGCGTTCCACTTGCCCAGGCTCGGGCCGGTCCGGCCCGCCGCGACCGTACGGCCGCCGGTGCCCACCAGCCGCCAGCGCGCGCCCTTCACCGGGGACCCGGCGAGCAGGAACGCCTCCTTGGCGCCCGTCGCCGCGTAGCCGACCTGGTTCACCCGGACCAGGTCGTGCGGGGCGGCCGCGGCGTCGGCGGTGGAACCGGTCAGCGACAGCGCGGCCAGCAGCCCCGCCGCGGTCAGACCGCTCGCGGCGGCCGTCGTGATCCTGCGCAACCCCGCCCGACGGGCGGTCCCCACTCTGACCGAGGGCATACGGCGGCGTCTCCTCGCGGATTAGGAAAGCTTCCTAACGAATACGGAGGAAGCTAGTGCCGCCCCGCCCCCGGGTCAATGCGTCCGACCCGACGCCTTCCCCCTCTTCCCCCGGCCGCTTCCCTCGGGCCGCGCCGCCCTCACGGCCCCCGGGTCGCCGTCCCGCCGAACCTGTCGCCCCCGGGCCGTAGACTGCCTCCGTGGCAGGAAGGATCAGGGACGACGACGTAAGGGCGGTACGCGACGCCGTCCCGATCGACGCCGTCGTCTCCGACTACCTCCAGCTCAAGAACGCCGGCGGCGGCAATCTCAAGGGGCTTTGCCCCTTTCACGACGAGAAGTCCCCTTCCTTCCAGATCAGCCCGTCCAAGGGCCTTTACCACTGTTTCGGTTGCGGCGAAGGCGGGGACACCCTCGCGTTCGTGATGAAGGTCGACCACCTGTCCTTCACCGAGGCCGTGGAGCGGCTCGCCGCGCGGGCCGGGATCACGCTGCGCTACGAGGAGGGCAGCAGTGTCCCCGGGCGGCAGCAGGGCGAGCGCATCCGGCTGGTGGAGGCGCACCGCACGGCCGCCGCGTTCTACGTGGAGCAACTGGGCTCGGCCGAGGCGGAGATCGGGCGGAAGTTCCTCGCCGGGCGCGGCTTCGACCAGAGCGCGGCCGAGCACTTCGGGGTGGGATACGCACCGGCCGGCTGGGACCACCTGGTGCGCTACCTGCGCGGAAAGGGCTTCAGCGACAAGGAGTTGATCACCTCGGGGCTGGCCTCCGAGAGCCGCAGGGGCGGCGCGATCGACCGGTTCCGCGGCCGGCTGATCTGGCCGATCCGGGACATCACCGGCGAGGTGATCGGCTTCGGCGCGCGCAAGCTGCGCGAGGACGACCAGGGCCCCAAGTACCTCAACACGCCCGAGACGCCGCTGTACCACAAGTCCCAGGTGCTGTACGGGATCGATCTCGCCAAGAAGGAGATCGCCAGGACCGGCCGCGCGGTCGTGGTCGAGGGCTACACCGACGTGATGGCCTGCCACCTCGCCGGCGTGACCACCGCGATCGCCACCTGCGGCACCGCGTTCGCCGGGGAGCACATCAAGATCCTGCGCCGGCTGCTGATGGACAACTCCACCTCGGAGGTGGTCTTCACCTTCGACGGCGACGACGCCGGGCAGAAGGCGGCGCTGCGCGCCTTCGAGGACGACCAGAAGTTCGCCGCCGAGACGTCGATCGCGATCACCCCGGGCGGCATGGACCCGTGCGAACTCCGGCTCGCCGAGGGCGATCCGGCGATCCAGCGGCTGATCGACGGCCGTACCCCGCTCTTCGCGTTCGCACTGCGCTCGATCGTGGCCCGCTACAACCTCGACACCGACGAGGGCCGGGTCGCCGCCGTGGACGCCGCCGTGCCGGTGGTCGCCGCGATCAAGAACCAGGCGCTGCGCGACCGTTACGCGATCCGGCTGGTCGGGATGGCGGGGATCTCCACACAGGCGGAGGAGCAGAGCATGATCCGCCGGGTGCGGGCGATGGCCCGCGCCCGCGCCGCGAGCGGCAACTCCGGCCCCGGGCCCGGCGCGGACTCCGGGCGCGGCGGTCCGGCCCGCGGCCCGTACCGCGGCGGCCCGTCCGGCCCCCAGGAGGGCGGCGACCGCCGGCCGCCGTCCGGCCCCCGGCTCGACCTGCGCAGCCCCGCCCACCGCGTGGAGCGCGAACTGCTCAAGCTCGCGCTCCAGTTCCCCGCCCTGGTCTCCCCGGCCTTCGACGCCTACGGCGAGGACGAGTTCACCGGGCCCCCGTACGCCGCGGTGCGCCGCGCCATCGCCGAGGCGGGCGGCGCGGAGTACGCCGACGGGGAATATCTGCTACGGGTGCGCGATGCCGCGCCCGACGACACCGTGCGCGGCATGGTCACCGAACTGGCCGTCGAACCGGTCATGCACAAGGTCCCCGAGATGTACGCCGGCGAGGTGCTGGTCCGGGTCCGGCTGCTCGCGGTGGACCGCCGGGTGGCGCAGGTCCACGCCACCGGGGCCCGCCTGGCCGCGCAGGGCGTCCCGTCCGACGCTCCCGAGGCCACCGCGGCCGCGAACGAACTGTGGGCCCTCCAGCAGTACGCCCAGCGGCTGCGCGTCAACGGAGCGGCGGCGCTCTAGGCGGCAGGCCGGGCAGCCCGGGCGGCGCTTGACGGTGGCCCGTGCAGCGCTCGCGGCGGGTCGGTCGAGCGGGTCGGGCAGCGCTCGCGGCGGGTCGCTCGGGGCCGCTGCGGCCCGCCCGGGTACCCCGGTGACGGGCAAGTCATACGCGGTGACATGGCGTGAAAAAGGGCCCGCACGACCCTCGTGGAGGGCGGCGTCGTGGGTCACACTGGGGTCCCGGTGCCGAGCCCTCTTTTGAGCCCGACGACGCGCTCACCGCGGAGGTCGCTTCCGTGCGGACACACGCCCAGATCCAGATCACGCCCGACGTGCCGATACCCCCTGCCGTGGCCGAGGTGGTGGTGCGGGAACCCCCTGCGGGCGCCGCGGGCGCCGCGGACGAGCCGCGGGTGCTGGAGCCACCGGTGGAGGAACTGCGGGCGATCGAGTCCCCGTCGGACGAGCCGCGCATCCACCGCGTGGACACCTCCGCGGGGCCGTCCGCCGACCTCTTCCGCCAGTACCTGCGCGAGATCGGCCGTATCCCGCTGCTCACCGCCGCGGACGAGGTCGATCTGGCCCGGCGGGTGGAGGCGGGCCTGTTCGCGGAGGAACGGCTGGCCGCGTTCCCCGATCTGGACTCCCAACTCGCCTTCGACCTGGACCGGTTGGTGGTCCTGGGCCGGATGGCCAAGCGCCGGCTGATCGAGGCGAACCTGCGCCTGGTGGTGTCGGTGGCAAAACGTTACATCGGGCGCGGCCTGACCATGCTCGACCTGGTCCAGGAGGGCAACCTCGGCCTGATCCGCGCGGTCGAGAAGTTCGACTACGCCCGCGGCTACAAGTTCTCCACGTACGCGACCTGGTGGATTCGCCAGGCGATGTCCCGCGCGCTGGCAGACCAGGCCCGTACGATCCGGGTGCCCGTGCACGTCGTGGAGCTGATCAACCGGGTGGTACGGGTGCAGCGCCGGCTGCTCCAGGAACGCGGCTGCGAGCCGACCCTCGAGGAGGTCGCCGAGCAACTGGAGCTGACCCAGGAGCGGATCGGCGAGGTGCTGCGGCTGGCCCAGGAACCGGTCTCCCTGCACGCGCCCGTCGGTGAGGAGGACGACGTCGCCTTCGGCGACCTCATCGAGGACAGCGACGCCGCCTCCCCGGTCGAGTCCGCCGCCTTCCTCCTGCTGCGCGAACACCTCGAAGCGGTCCTGTCCACCCTCGGCGAGCGCGAACGCAAGGTCGTCCAACTCCGCTACGGCCTCACCGACGGCCGCCCCCGCACCCTCGAGGAGATCGGCGCCATCTTCGGCGTCACCCGCGAGCGCATCCGCCAGATCGAGTCCAAGACCCTCAGCAAGCTCCGCGACCACACCTTCGCGGAACAACTCCGCGGCTACCTCGACTGAGCAGGTCGAGGCGGGAGCGGTCAGCGATCACTTCCCCCGACGCGCCGGCGCGGTGGGGGAGCGTGGAGTTCTGCCGTCAGGCTTCTCGTGCGGTGGGTACGGGGTTGGGTACTGTGGGGGCCAAGTGCTAGGGGGCCGCGGGCGGGGCGCATGTGCGGGAGTGCGCTGGGTCCGGTTCGACGGCGTCCGTCGAATGAACGGGAGCCTGTTGACCATGCGCGCACCGATCGCGCTCGTCGCCGTCTGCGTGACGACGTCCACCGCATTGCTGCTTTCCGGCTGTGGCGGCTCGAAGAAGCAGGACAAGATCCAGCAGACGGTGAGCGGTTCGCCGTCCACGTCGGCGACGGCGTCCGCCTCGCCCTCGACGTCGGCTGCCGCCGCCGGGCGCCCCACGATCACGTTCCCGTCCGACGCGCATGACGTGTTCGAGGACCAGCACACGGGCGACGCGACGAAGGACGCGATCCTGGCGGACAACGCCCAGTGGGTCGAGTCCATGGACGACGCGGTCTTCCAGGGGAAAGCGGACACGAAGGCGTTGACCTTCTACGGGGTGGGCATGGGCTACCAGAAGGCGCTCCCCTACATTCACGGCTTCCTGGGAAAGGGGAAGTCCTGGACGGGGACGGTCCGGTTCTTCGACCGTAAGGCGACGCTGCTCAGCCCGGGCAACGCGGCGGTGATCTACTGCTCCGACGAGAGCAAAGCCTTCCCGAAGGACCGGAAGAGCGGCAAGGTCGAACACACCGCGGGGAGTTCGGACGACTACGTGTTGTACAACACGGACCTCAAGAAGAACGCGCAGGGTGTGTGGCAGACCGACAACGTGACGTCATATAGAGGGGCCAAGCAATGCCAACCGTAAGCCCGTGGGTGAGCCGGGGAATAGCCTTGGGCGGCGGGCTGGTCCTTGCTCTGATGCCGGGCATCGCCTATGCAGGATTCGGTGGAACGACGGACGCGGCAGGTCAGAGCAACACGAAGGACCCGTCGGGCCCCTCCATCAACGCAACCGCCGGGGTTCAGTACGACACCTCCAAGAACGGCACTTCCGGTGGCGGGGGCGGTGTGGGGCCGTTGACGCCGACCGGGAACTGGTCGCCGCCCGCGTGCTGGTATCAGCCGACGTACTCGCCGAAGGACATGAAGTCCGAGTCGGAGAAGGTGTGGTCGGAGGACTCGCCCAGCGAGGAGTGGAAGAGCGGGCAGAAGGACCGGTACGTCAACGGGAAGCCGTACAAGAACTTCAACCTGGACCAGCAGGGCAAGGGGTACTTCTGGCAGGGCTACTCGCCGCCGCAGAACGGGGGCATGCCCGGGGCGGACTCCTGCAACGACGAGCCCTTCTGGGTGCCGATCGGCCAGGCGCCGCCGCCGGAGCACAAGAACGCGGTCACCCCCGCGATCCTCGCCGAGTTGGCGTACGAGCAGATCCTGATCCCGCAGGGCACCGCGCGGACGAACCCCGCGGGGACGCAGACGGTGAACCTGCCCACGTGGGTGTGGATGGACGGCGCGGACTTCCACCCGGTGTCGGTGCGGGCGTACCTGCCGGACTACAACGTCGAGGCGACGACGACCGCGACCCCGGTGAGCCTGCAGATCGACCCGGGGACGTCGGACGCGCGGCTCTTCCCGGCGTCGGGTACCTGCAAGGCCGGCGCCGGCAACACGCTGGGCGTGAAGTACACCGACGGCGCGAAGGGCGACCCGCCGTGCGGAGTGACGTATCTGCGGTCCACCGACGGCGGTTCGTACCAGCTCACGGCGACCGTGACGTGGCGGATCAGCTGGACCGGAACCGGGCAGGCCACTCCGAAGCAACTGCCGAGCGGCACCTTCGGGACCCCGCAGGAGGTCACCGTGCGGGAGATCCAGACCGTGAACCGCTGACGGCAGGCGCATCCTCCGCCCGCCCGCCCCCTCGCGGAGCCAACCGCCAGGGGGCGAGCCCGTGTTCAGTCGACCTCGGCCACAGCCTGCGCGAACTGCGCCGAGTACAGGCGCGCGTACGCCCCCTCCTTGGCGAGCAGTTCCTCGTGGGTGCCCTGTTCGACGATCGACCCCGACTCCATGACGAGGATGACGTCGGCGTCGCGGATCGTGGACAGCCGGTGCGCGATGACGAAACTGGTCCGCCCGTGGCTGAGCTTGGCCATCGCGCGCTGGATCAGCACTTCGGTGCGGGTGTCGACGGAACTGGTCGCCTCGTCCAGCACCAGGATCACCGGGTCGGAGAGGAACGCCCGGGCGATCGTGATGAGTTGCTTCTCGCCCGCGCTGACCCCGGTGCCCTCGTCGTCGATGACCGTGTCGTAGCCCTCGGGGAGGGTGCGGATGAAGCGGTCGGCGTGCGCGGCCCGCGCCGCCTCCTCGATCTGCTCGCGGGTGGCGCCCTCGTGGCCGTAGCCGATGTTCTCCGCGATGGACCCGCCGAACAGCCAGGTGTCCTGGAGCACCATGCCTATCGAGGAGCGCAGCTCCTCCCGGGACATCGCGGCGATGTCCGTGCCGTCCAGGGTGATCCGGCCACCGGAGACCTCGTAGAACCGCATCAGCAGGTTCACCAGGGTGGTCTTGCCCGCGCCGGTCGGCCCGACGATCGCCACGGTGTTCCCGGGCTCCACCTTCAGCGACAGGTCGTCGATCAGCGGCTTGTCCGGCAGGTAGCGGAAGTCGACCTTCTCCAGCGCCACCCGGCCGCGCAGCTCCTGCGGGCGGGCCGGGTGCTGCGGCTCGTCGGACTGCTCCTCGGCGTCGAGGAGTTCGAAGACCCGCTCGGCCGAGGCCACCCCGGACTGGATCAGGTTCGACATGCTCGCGACCTGCGTGAGCGGCTGGCTGAACTGCCGCGAGTACTGGATGAACGCCTGCACGTCGCCGACCGACAGCGTGCCGGACGCGACCCGCAGCCCGCCGATCACCGCCACCAGCACGTAGTTGAGGTTGCCGATGAACATCATCAGCGGCTGGATGGTGCCCGAGATGAACTGCGCCCGGAAACCGGACCGGAACAGCGCCTCGTTCTCCTTCTCGAAGACCTCCGCGGACTCCTGCGCGCGGCCGAAGACCTTCACCAGCGAGTGCCCGGTGTACATCTCCTCGATGTGCGCGTTCAGCGTGCCGGTGGTCTTCCACTGCTGCACGAACTGCGGCTGTGCCCGCTTGCCGACCTGGGTGGCCACCAGCAGCGTCACCGGCACGGTGACCAGCGCGACCAGGGCCAGCAGCCAGGAGATCCAGAACATCATCGCCAGCACGCCGATGATGGTCAGCAGCGAGTTCACCAGCTGGCCCATGGTCTGCTGCATGGTCTGGCCGATGTTGTCGATGTCGTTGGTGACGCGGCTGAGCACCTCGCCGCGCGGCTGCTGGTCGAAGTACGACAGCGGCAGCCGGGACAGCTTCTCCTCGACGTCGCGGCGCAGCCGGTACACCGCGCGGTTGATCACCTTCGTCGCGGTGCGCATCTGCAGCACGCTGAGCACGGCCGCGCCGAGGTACACGCACAGCGCGATCAGCAGCACGCCGCCGATCGCACCGAAGTCCATGCCCTTGCCGGGGGTGAAGTCGATGCCCGACATCAGGTCCGCGACCTTGCCGTTGCCGTGCGCGCGCAGCGTGTCGAGCACCTGCTGCTTGCTGGCGCCGTGCGTCTGCCGGCCGATCACGCCGGCGAAGATCAGGTCGGTGGCGTGGCCGAGGATGCGCGGGCCGGTCACGGTCAGCGCGACGCTGGCGGTGCCGAGGGCCAGCACCAGGTACATCCATATCCGGTCCGGCCGCATCAGCCGGATCAGCCGCTTCAGCGAGCCCTTGAAGTCCATGGACCGCTCGATCGGGCCGCCGCCCATGAACCGGCCCGGCCCCGCCATCGGCGCCGGACCGCGCCGCGTGGGCGCCTTCTTCAGCGGGTCCCCGCCCGCGCTCTCGCCGCTCACGCCGCCGCCTCCTGCTCGGTGAGCTGGGACAACACGATCTCCCGGTAGGTCTCGTTGTCCTGCATCAGTTCGGTGTGGGTGCCCGTGCCGACCACCCGGCCCTCGTCGAGGACGATGATGCGGTCCGCGTCGCGGATCGTGGAGACCCGCTGGGCGACGATCACGACGGTGGCCTCGGCGGTCTCCTCCGCGAGCGCGCGGCGCAGCGCCGCGTCGGTGGCGTAGTCGAGCGCGGAGAAGGAGTCGTCGAAGAGGTAGATCTCGGGGCGGCGCACCAGGCAGCGGGCGATCGCCAGCCGCTGCCGCTGGCCGCCGGAGACGTTGCTGCCGCCCTGGGCGATCGGCGCCTCCAGCTCGCCGTCGAGCTTGCGGACGAAGTCCTCGGCCTGCGCGACCTTCAGCGCGTGCCACAGCTCCTCGTCGGTGGCGTCCGGCTTGCCGTAGCGCAGGTTGCTGGCGACGGTGCCGGAGAACAGGTACGGCTTCTGCGGTACCAGGCCGACGGTCTCGGCGAGCAGCGCGGGATCGACCTGGGCGACGTCCTCGCCGTCGACCAGCACCCGGCCGGCGGTCGCGTCGTACAGCCGCGGGATCAGGCCGAGCAGGGTGGACTTGCCGCTGCCGGTGGAGCCGATCACCGCGGTGGTCTGGCCAGGCCGGGCCTCCAGGTCGACCTCGCGCAGCACGGCCACCTCGGCGCCCGGGTAGGCGAAGGTGGCGCCGCGCAGTTCGAGGTGGCCGTGCCGGCGCAGGGCGGTGATCGGCGCGGTCGGCGGGACCACGCTTGAGTCGGTGCCGAGCACCTCCTCGATCCGCTCGGCGCAGACCTCGGCGCGCGGCACCATCATGAACATGAAGGTGGCCATCATCACCGACATCAGGATCTGCATCAGGTAGCTGAGGAACGCGGTGAGCGCGCCGATCTGCATCCCGCCGCTGTCGATCCGGTGCGCGCCGAACCACAGCACGGCCACGCTGGAGATGTTCACGATCGCCATCACGGTCGGGAACATCAGCGCCATCAGCCGCCCGGTGGACAGCGACACCGCGGTCAGCTCGTCGTTGGCGGCGCCGAACCGGCGCTGCTCGTAGTCGTCCTTGACGAACGCGCGGATCACGCGGATACCGGTGATCTGCTCGCGCAGCACCCGGTTCACCGAGTCGACGCGCTTCTGCATGGTGCGGAAGAGCGGGCGCATCCTGCGGACGATCAGGCTCACCGAGACACCGAGCACCGGCACCACCACGAGCAGCAGCGCCGACAGCGGGACGTCCTGGCCGAGCGCCATGATGATGCCGCCGACGCACATGATCGGCGCGGCCACCATGAGCGTGAAGCTCATCAGCACCAGCATCTGGACCTGCTGGACGTCGTTGGTGGTCCGGGTGATCAGCGACGGCGCCCCGAACTGGCCGACCTCGCGGGCGGAGAAGCTCTGCACCTGCGTGAAGACGGAACTGCGGATGTCGCGGCCGACGGCCATCGCGGTGCGCGCGCCGAAGAAGACCGCGCCGATCGCGCACGCCATCTGCACGACGGTCACACCGAGCATGACCCCGCCCAGCCCGACGATGTAGCCGGTGTCGCCCTTGACCACGCCGTTGTCGATGATGTCGGCGTTGAGGGTCGGCAGGTACAGGGCACCGATCGTGGAGAGCAGCTGGAGCAGCACCAGCACCGCGATGGGGCGTTTGTACGGTCGCAGGTGGGACCGTAGGAGTCGGATCAGCACAATCGGGTTCCTCGGGTTGCCTCGGGCAGGGCACGGGCTGGGACGCTGACCGTAAGGACGCGGCGGCCGCCCGGAGGGTTGAGCGACGGATCAACCTATCCTCCGGGATGGCGGCGGCGCACCGGGATAACCCGGATTTTGCCGATCCGGTCCGGGCAGTACGGTGCGGGGGCCGGCCCCGGTGGCCCGCCCGCGTGTCCCTTCGCGGGTCCCGTCCTCCGCCCCGGCCCCCGGCCCTCGCCCCCGCGTCAGCGCAGCGCGTCGAAGGCGCCCGGGTGCGTGTGCTCGCGTACCGACGTGTACTGCTGGCGGACCGCGGTGCCCACGGCCGCGTCGTCACCCGGCTCGAACCGCCTGGCGCCCGCCGACTCCCACTCCGGCGCCTCGCTCTGGGCCTGCGACCCGAGCACCGCGCCGAGCGACCACGCGGCCTGCCGGGCGGCCCCCAGCGCGGCGTACTCCCCGGCCTGCGGCACCACCACCTCGGCGCCGAACAGCGGCGGGGCGATCCGTTGTACGGCGGGCAGTTCGGCGGCCGCGCCCAGCAGGAACACCCGGCGCACCTCGACGCCCTTGCCGCGCAGCACGTCCAGCGCGTCGGTCAGCGCGCACAGCATCCCCTCGAACGCGGCCCGCGCCAGGTGCTCCGGCTTCATCGAGTCGCGCCGCAGCCCGCTGAGCGTGCCCGCGGTGTGCGGCAGGTCGGGGGTGCGCTCGCCCTCCAGGTACGGCAGCAGCACCAGCCCGTACGCGCCCGGCGTGGAGGTCAGCGCCAGCTCGGACAGGCCGGGCAGGTCGGTGCCGAGCAGTTCCGCGGTGCCGCGCAGGGTGCGGACCGCGTTGCGGACCTGGAGCAGCGGCAGGTGGCGGCCGGTCGCGTCGGCGTACGAGGTGATGGTGCCGGTCGGGTCCTTCAGCGCCTCGTGGTGCACCGCGAAGACGGTGCCGGCCGCGCCGAGCGAGACCACCGCGTCGCCGGGGCCCAGGCCCAGGCCGAGCGCGGCGGCCATGGCGTCGCCGGTGCCGGCCGAGATCAGCAGGCCCTCGGGAGTCTGCCCGGCGGGCTCGGCGGGGGCGAGCACCTCCGGCAGCCGGACGCTGTGGCCGAGGGCGCGCTCCACCAGGTCGGGGCGGTACTCGCCGGTGGCCGCGGACCAGTAGCCGGTGCCGGACACGTCGCCGCGGTCGGTGGTGCGGCGCTCGGGGCGGCCCAGCAACTGCCAGACCAGCCAGTCGTGCGGGAGCATCACCTCGGAGACGCGCTTGGCGGCGGCCGGTTCGTGCTGGGCCAGCCAGCGCAGCTTCGCCACCGGGTGCGACGCCTGCGGCACCGCGCCGACCGCCTCGGCCCAGCCGGCCGGGCCGCCCAGCTCGTCCACCAGGTCCGCGGCCTGCACCTGGGCCCGCTTGTCGCCGCGCAGCAGCGCCGGACGCACCATCACGCCGCCGGCGTCCAGCGCCAGCATGCCGTGCTGCTGCCCGGCGATGCCGATCGCCTGCACGCCCTCCAGCACCCCGCCGGTCGCCGCCTCGCCCAGCGACAGCAGCCACGCCTGCGGGTCGATCTCGGTGGGCTTCTCGCCGTCGTCGAGGGGATGCGGGGCGTGGCCCTGCCGCACCACGGCCCCGGTGTCCGTGTCGCACACGACGATGGTGGTGCCTGTGGTCGAGCTGTCTATACCGGCGACTTTCCCCATGCCGCCGATGATGCCGTACGGCGGGCCCGGCGCGCGCCCCTCCCGGGGATCACGAAGGGGGACGAATGCCCGCGGGGGCGGCAGAGCGGACGGGTCCGCACACGTCCGGGTACGGTCGCGGACCCGATCGGGTGCGGAGCGGCGTTCACCCGGAGGCGTGTACGGACATGCGGGCGCGCGGGGCCCGGGCCGGGTACGGCCGGGCGCCCGCGCGACGGGACGGGGGAGCGGCGGGTCAGGTGTTCGAGGTGCCCCAGTCGCTGTCGGGCGCGTTGCCGTTGCGGCCCGCGCGCATCTTTCCGGCCAGGGCGTCGGGCATCCGGTCGCCGACCTTCGCCGTCACCGTCTCCTTCGCCTTGCCCGCGGCGGTACGGCCCTGCTGCATCGCGGACTCCGCGGTGTTCCGCACCGCCGGGTTCTGCGCGAGCTTCCGGGCGGCCTCCCGGATCTGCTCGTACCGCTCCCGCCCGGCACGCGCGCCGAGCACGAAACCGACCAGGGCTCCGGTGATGAACGTCAGCCGGTAGCGCATGGCTCCACCCTTCCTAACTCCGGTTCTGCCGGACCTGTGGCGCGCCTACCCTGCGTCGCCGGGGGCAACCCCGTGCAAGCAGTTGGCGGAGCACCCCCCTGCTTGCGCTAATGTATGTGTCGCACCGAGAGCGCGCCTTCCGGGAGGACCCTGGGGGGTGCATTCGGTGCATGTAGCGCGATCCCCTGTAGCTCAATTGGCAGAGCAGCCGGCTGTTAACCGGCAGGTTACTGGTTCGAGTCCAGTCGGGGGAGCTGATCCCCTGTAGCTCAATTGGCAGAGCAGCCGGCTGTTAACCGGCAGGTTACTGGTTCGAGTCCAGTCGGGGGAGCGCGGAATCAGGACCCTTCGGGGTCCTTTTTCGTCCCCGGGCCGCTGTCCCGCCCTCACCTCCGGTCGCGTCGCGTCCACCTGACGACGCGTCCGTACACCCGCGAGGGCGACAGATCGTATGAGCGGCTATGCTGCGGCAGACGGCGCGCACGGCACGCCGCACGGGGCGGTAGCTCAGCCGGTTAGAGCAGCGGACTCATAATCCGTCGGTCGTGGGTTCGAGTCCCACCCGCCCCACCCTGCCGGCCTTCCCCGCCACCCGGACCCACCTGCGGAAACCGCTCTGCCGAGCCTTCTCGCGGAGGCCTCCGCGGGACCCTCGAACGGCCGATGAGCCCCAGGTGAGCGCGGGGGTCCCGCCTCCCCCGATCGGACGAGTCCACGGGACGGGCCGGGCGGCGCGGTTCGAGGCGTCGCTGGCGAGGCCCCGTACGACGGGGTCCGGACTGACCGCCACGGCGCCGCCGCAGGAGCGGAGCGGCTGATCGACATCCTCGACGCGCAGCCGTCCGTGAAGGACCCGGCGGTCCCCGCACCCGATGTCGCCGGCCCCACCGCCACCCTGTGCGCCGACGCGGGGCGGTCGCGCCGTATCCCACCGCTGCCCTCTCCCGCGCCGGCCGACTCGACCTGCGCGGAGTCCACTTCGGCTATCCCGGCGCCGGCGGGACCGTGTCGCGGAACGTCTCCTTCACCGCCGCCCCCGGTGAGGTGGTGGCGGTCACCGGGCCGAGCGGCGCCGGCAAGTCCACGCTGCCCGCGCTGCTGATGCACGACGACGTCTCCTTCACCCGGCTCTCGCCGCGCTTCACCAGGCGGTCCGGCGGCCGGCTCCAGCGCATCGCGATCGCCCGCGCCCTCGTGCGCGACACGCCCGTCCTCGTCCTCGAAGAGCCGACCACCGGACTCGACCCGCGCGCGGCCCACGACCTCCTCCCCGCGCTGCGTGGCCCGTCCGCCGGCCGCACCACCGTCATCGTCAGCCACGACATGAGCCTCGCCGCCCTCGCCGACCGCGTGCTGGTCCTCGACGAAGGACGCCTCGCCGAATCCGGCACCCACACCCAACTGCGCGCCCGGGGCGGCCTCTACGCGAGCGTCCACGCCTGGGCGCCGCTGCCTCGGGTCCGGGCGGGTCCCAGGCGGTCGCTCACCTCTGCTTGCTGTACAGGCGCAGGGCGATCGGGGCGCAGACGAGGGCGAGGAGGGCGGTGGCGGTCAGGGACCAGGTGACCGCGCCGGCGGTGTGGCCGGTGTCGTTCATCAGGTCGCGGGCCGCGGTGGCGACGTGGCTGAGCGGGTTGACGCGGACGACGGCCTGGAGCCAGCCGGGCATGGTGCCGGGCTGGACGAAGATGTTGCTGGCGAACGAGAGCGGCATGAGGACGGCGTTGGCGATGCTGATGACGACCGCCGGGTCGCGGACGAGCAGGGCGACCGCGGCCCACAGCAGGGACAGCGACAGTCCGAAGGCGACGACGAGGGCGATGGCGGCGAGCACGCCGGGCACGCCGCCGTCGGCGCGGTAGCCCATGGCCAGGCCGAGGCCCACCACGATGGCGGAGGCGAACAGGTAGCGGGCGGCGTCGCTGAGCAGGCCCCCGAGCACGAAGGCGCCGCGCCAGATCGGCAGGCCGCGGAAGCGGTCGAAGGCGCCGCTGCGCACGTCCTGGGCGAGGCGGCCGCCGCCGTACATGGTGACGATGGCGATGCTCATGCTGAGCACCCCGGGCAGCAGGATGGTGAGGTAGTCGCCGGTCGAGCCGCTGATCGCGCCGCCGAACAGGTAGGTGAACAGCACGGTGAACAGGATCGGGATGGCGGCCGAGTCCACGAGCTGCTTGGGGTCGTGCTTGACCTTGAGCATGGCGCGCCGGCCGAAGGTGGCCGAGGCGGTGAGCGCGGAGGCGCGGCGGGAGGAGCGTCCGGCGGCGAGCAGGGCGTCGATCGGGTCGGCCGGTGCGGGGGTGGGGCGGGCGGAAGAGGCGGAGGTGGCAGCGGGGGAGGCCGAGGCGGCGGAAGTGCTCATGCGGTCGGGTCCTTGCGGTCGTCGGCGGTGGCCGGGCCGGCCGGGTGGCCGGTCAGCGCGAGGAACGCCTCGTCGAGGCTGGGCCGGCCGAGGGAGAGGTCGGCAACGCCCACGCCGGCATCGGCGAGCCGGGTCATGGCGCGCCCGACCAGCAGGCCCATGTCCCGTGCCCCGTCCGTGCTTTGCGCGCCCGGCGCCCCGTTCACGCCCCGCGCCCCGTCCGCGTCCTGCGTGCCCTGTGCGCCTTGCGGGTCCGGCCGGGTGGCGAGCGATACGGACAGGGCGAGCGGGTCGGCGGCGAGCCGGATCGTGCCCTCCAGGCTGCCGGCCAGGATGTCGCGGGCCTTCGGACGCTGCTCACCGTCGAGGAGCCGCAGGTGCAACGTGCCCGAGCCGACCCGGGACTTGAGTTGGGCGCTGGTGCCTTCGGCCACGATCCGGCCGTTGTCGATGACCGCGATCCGCTCGGCGAGCTGGTCGGCCTCTTCGAGGTACTGGGTGGTGAGCAGCACCGTGGTGCCGGCCGCGGCGACGTGGCGGACCAGCTCCCACACCTGGTTGCGGCTGCGCGGGTCGAGACCGGTGGTCGGCTCGTCGAGGAAGAGCAGGTCGGGGGTGACGACCAGGCTGGCGCCGATGTCGAGCCGGCGGCGCATGCCGCCCGAGTAGCCGCCGACCGGCCGCCCGGCCGCCCCGGTCAGGTCGAACGCGGCGAGCAGGTCGTCGGCACGCCGCCTGGCGGCGGCCCGGGTCAGGCCGTGCAACCGGCCCAGGACCAGCAGGTTCTCGTATCCGGTCAGGTCCTCGTCGAGGGAGGCGAACTGGCCGGTCACCGCCACCCGGGCGCGGATCGCGTCGGCCTCGGTCACCACGTCGTGGCCGAGGACGCGGGCGGTGCCGGCCGAGGGGCGGGTCAGCGTGGCGAGGATGCGGATCGTGGTGGTCTTGCCGGCTCCGTTGGGGCCGAGGAACCCGAACACCTGGCCGCGCCGGATCGTGAGGTCGATCCCGTCCAACGCCCGGCTCTCGCCGTAGACCTTGACCAGGCCGCGTGCCTCGATCGCCGGATGGTCGTCTCCGCTTCCGGGTGCTCCACTCCAGCTTTTCTTTGACATGCCGTAAGAGTTGGCTAACTCTGTCGGCTTGTCAAGGTTGCGGTCGGGCGCATATCGTCGCGGCATGGCCGACCCGCACGACCCGTACGACACCCCCGCGCCGCACGACATCCCCGCACCGCCGCCGCCGTCACGGCGCCGCCGGGCCGACGCCCGGCGCAGCATCGACGCGATCCTCAACGCGACCCGGGTGGTGCTCGGCGAGCGGCCCGACGCGAGCATGGAGGACATCGCCGCCGCGGCCGGCGTCACCCGCCAGACCGTCTACGCGCACTTCTCCTCGCGGGAGGTCCTGGTCGCGGCCCTCGTCGAGGTCGCGTCCGCCGAGTTCGCCGCGCTGCTCGACGAGGCCGCTCTCGAGACCGCCCCGCCCGCCGACGCGCTGACCCGGTACCTCGACGCCGGCTGGCGGTTCCTCGACCGCTACCCCCTCCTGCTGCACTCCGCCACGGCCCAGATCCCGCGGCCCGCCGACGACCCCCACGACTTCGTGCCCCCGCGGCTCGCCCGGCTCATCCAACGCGGCCAGTACGCGGGCGACTTCGACCTGGCGCTGCCCGCGGACTGGCTCGCCGCCGCCATCCTCGGGCTCCAGCACACCGCCGTGGACCAGGTCGCGGCCGGGCTGCTGACCAACGACAAGGCGGCGGAGCTGTGTGCGGAGAGCGCGCTGCGCCTCTGCGGCGGTCAGGCACAGCCGTAGCCCCATTCGTAGCCGTGCCGTAGCCGTAACGGCGCGGGGCGGCCGTCGCGCCGCCTCGGCCCACCAGGACCCGGACCCGGGACAGGCCGGGGTGCGTCAAGGCTCCGCCGTGCGTCTGCTCGGGCAAAGGGAGTTGCGCCCTGGGTCAATCCGTTTGCGCCCGTGGCCGAGGACCGGTCCCGGCTGCCCGCAGATGACTGGTCGCCCCGTCATGTGGGGCGGTGGGTGGGGAGGTGGCGCGCGGTGCGGATCGTATGCGTCGACGGTGGTCGCGAGTGGGACGTGGAGGTGCGCTTCGGCGGGCCGGACGCCACCCTCGCCGATCCGGCCGCGGCGGTCGGGCTGCCGGGCCGGGTCATCGGGGTCGACGGCCGGGTGGCATCGCATCGGCGCCCGGTGGAGATCGGTGCGGAGATCGGTGTGGTGATTCGGTGCGTGGACCGGTGCGGAGATCGGTTCGGGGTCGGCGTGGGGGATCGGTTCGGCGGAACCGCGACGCAGGACGACGCCCATTCCCCGCTCCGCGCGCCTGGCTCCACGCGGTCACGGGTGATCGTCCGTCCAACCGGGCGGACATGATGGGGCGTCAGGCGTAGAGTGCCTGATATGGAAGCCGAAGGGGGAATCGGCGGCCGGAGCTCCTGGGCGGCGCCGTCGTGGGCGGTACGTATCCGGCGGGGCGATGGGACGATCGCGGGGGCCGGAGTGCTGGTCGACCCGGAATGGGTACTGACGCACGCGGGGGCGGTCGCCGAAGGAGAGCGCGTCACCGCCGAGTTGGTCGGTGCCGGCGGGGTCTCGCTGTACGCGGTCGCGGACCAGGTGTGCGCGGCCGAGGCGGGCGGGGTGGCGCTGCTGCGGCTGGACGGGTCCGGGCCGGCGGGCGCGGCCGGTTCACTGCGCCGGCTGTCCGTGCCGCACCGCAGGGTGCGGATGTACGGCTTCCCGGCCGCCGACGGCACCGGGCGGTGGATGGCCGCGGCCACGGAAGCCGTGGCGAGCGGCACCGACGGGCGGGTCCGGCTGGCGCCGGCCGGTCCGGGCGCCGCGGGCTTCGGCGGCGCCGGGGTCACCGACGCCGCCACCGGCGACATCGTCGGCGTGGCGCTGCCCGGAAACGTGAACGGCGACCGCGCGGGCCCGTATCTGAGCCCGGCCGAGACCGTCGTACGCCACCTGCCGCGCGCCCGCGGCTGGACCCGCGGCTGGGCCGCCGTCGACGAGCGGCTGGACGTGCCCGGCCGCGAACGGGGCATGTTCGACCCGCACTTCGCGCAGCGGCTGGCGGAGTGGTTCCACGGCGACCGCCCGAGGTCCGTGCCGCGCCCGCCGGGTGCGCCGGGTGCACCGGGCGCGCCGGGCGCGCCGGTCCGGCCCGGTCCGGCCCGCACCCGACGGCGTACCGGCGACGGCAGCCAGGTCAAGATCAGCCAGGTCCGCGCCGACCACCGGGTGCGGGTGACCACCCTCTGCCGTGCACTGCGGCTCGCCGACCGCGAACTGCCCGGCCCGGCCGCCGGCGACGCGGACACCGACCCGCCGCCCGGTGGCCTCGACCTGGCGCTCAGCGCGTCCGACCGCAGCACCCTGTGGATCGCCGAGCGGGTCGCCGACCGGCTCGGCGTGCTCCCGGAGGGCCGGGAGGACATCGACGGTACGGGCCTCGACGCGGCCGTCCGGCGCATCCTCGCCGCCTCGGCCACCCTCACCCTCGTCCTGGTCGGGGTCGACGAGGCGGCCGACCCCGACGGGCTGCTCGACCTGCTCGCCCGGCTGCGCGTGCACGGCGACCGCATGCTGCTGGTCTTCCGTCGCGACGGGGCCCATGTCGCCCGCGCGGAGAGCCAGTTGGTGATCGAGCCGAGCCAGCAGCGGCAGGCGCGGCTGGTGGGGATGCTGACCGAGATCACCGGCCCGCTCGCCGACGCGCTGCACGAGCGGATGGCCGAGGTGCGCGCCGACTGCGACCGGGCGCTGGACGCGCTGGTCAAGGCGCACGCGGTACGGACCACCATGGCGGGCACGGTCGGCGTGGCGGCCGGACGCGGCGGGCACCCGGACCTCGCCCGGTTCGAGCGGGTGGCGGTCCGGGCCGAGCGGCGCATCAGGGAGGCCGTCGAGCGCCTCGACCCGCTGATCGAGCGCCGCGCGGAGCTGATCGGACGCCTCGACTCGTACCAGGTGCTCCACCAACAGGCTTTGGACAGCGAGGACTTGGCCGCGGAGGACCGTTACCAGGCCGCGTACGAACTGCTGCACGCCCGGCCCTGCGACCTGGCCGCCGCGGAGGTCGCGATGCGCGAGTACGCCGGCTTCATCGAGCGATGGAACAGCAGGCATCCGCAGCGGCGGGGGCCGTCGGGCCCGGGGACGGACGGGCAGCCGGGGAGCGGGGACGGTGCGGGGCAGGGGGCGGAGGCGCACCCTGGTACGTCGCCGAACCGCCGTGCGGAGCCGAACCACGAGGTGGAGCCGAACCACGCTGCCCGGCCGAGCCAGGATGCCGGACCCGGCCGCGAGGCCGCGCCGCATCACGGTGCCGGGCCCAACCACGGTGCCGGGCCGTACCGCGCCCCCGGACCCCGCCACGCTTCCGAACTCGGCCAAGTCCCTTTACGTGAACCGGATCAGGAGGGAGGCGAGCCCCGACCGTGACCGACCCGCCCGTGCGCTGCCCGCGCCCCGGATGCGACGGCACCCTCAGGTCCACCGGCTTCTGCGACACCTGCTCCCGGATGCCGCCCGCGGCGGGCCCTCGCGGCGTCACCTCCGTATCCCCACCGAGGACCGCGCCCGCGTCCGCCCCCACGCCGTCGCCCGCACCCGCGCCCCCGTCCCCGCCGACGCCCTCTTCCGCGGCCACACCCGCCCGTACCGGAGCCGAAGCCGGTCCCGGAGCGGACCGGCCCCGCACGCCCGGGCCCCGTGCCGGCGCGGACAGCTCGGCGGACTTACCCGACGGCGAGTCCGGCCGTACCGACAGCCGCCGCGAGCGCGCCCGCCGGCAGCGCGCCACGCGCCGCACCGCCGACCGCGACCGCCAGGGTGACCGTGACCGCCAGGGAGAGCGCGGCCGTTCCGCCGAGGACGCCGCGTCCCGGCCCGGCCTCGCACCGGCCCCCGCCGTCCCCAACTTCGACACCCTGGACAGCGACGGCCTCGTCCCGCTCCCCGACATCCCCGCGCCGCCGCTCGCCAGCATCGCCCGCGCCCCCAGCCCGCCGCCCGTCGGCGGCCGGCCCTGCGGCATCCCGGAGTGCCCCGGCACCATCGGGCTGTCGTACGACGGCGGGC
The DNA here is from genome assembly GCF_036014115.1 of Streptomyces sp. NBC_00448. Taxonomy (NCBI): domain Bacteria; kingdom Bacillati; phylum Actinomycetota; class Actinomycetes; order Kitasatosporales; family Streptomycetaceae; genus Streptomyces; species Streptomyces sp. NBC_00448. The sequence goes on along the minus strand of NZ_CP107913.1, from coordinate 3,074,468 downwards.
CGCCACCCGACCACGGCTACTGCCCCGAGTGCGGCACGCCGTACTCCTTCCGCCCGCAACTGCGCGTCGGCGACGAGATCGGCGAGGCGAGCCGGCAGACGTACCGCGTGCTCGGCTATCTCTCGCCGGGCGGCACGAGCTGGGTGTACCTCGCCGAGGACACCGAGCTGAAGGACCTGCGGGTGGTGCTCAAGGCCCAGATCAACAACAGCGACGCGATCGCCCGCCTGCGCGCGGTCGAGGAGATGCGCTCGCTCGCCTCGCTGCACCACCGGGACGTGGTCGGCGTCATCTCCTCGCGCAAGCACCTCGCGCCGGGCGAGGAGGAGCCCACCGACTACATCGTGATGGAGTACGTCGCCGGGCGCCCGCTGAACCTGCTGCTCAGGTCGAACCCGGACGAGCTGGAGGAGCTGTTCGGCGAGCCGTTCGCCCTCGACCACGTGGTGACGTACGGCTGCAAGATCCTCGGCGCCCTGGAGTACCTGCACGACCAGGGGCTGCTCTACTGCGACATGAAGCCCGCGAACGTCATCCACTACGGCCGGCAGATCAAGTTGATCGACCTGGGTGCGGTGCGCCGCAAGGACGACCGCGCCACCCGGCTGTCGTACACCCGCAACTACGCCCCGCCGTCACGGGAGTTGAGTCAGCGCGGGTTCCATGTCGACAGCGACCTGTTCACGGTCGGCCGCACCCTGAACGAGCTGTACGACAAGGCGGTGCCGGCCGCCGGGCTCGCCGAGCGCTCCTTCGACCGGCTGATCGCCCGCGCCACGCACGACGACCCGGCCGCCCGCTTCACCTCGGCGGCGCAGATGTCCCGGCAGTTGTGGGAGGTGCTGCGGGAGCACCGCGCGCTGAGCCGGCACGAGCGGCACCCCGAGCGCTCCACCCGGTTCGAGCCGACCGCGGTGCTCTTCGGCGCGGTGCTCGGTGAGGCGCCGGGCACCGGCTACTGGACGGGGCGGGGCGGGCGGACCGAGCGGGGCGGGCGGGCCGGGCAGGCCGTCGGGGCCGCACCGGAGCTGGAGTTCGGCGCGCCCGGCCCGAAGGAGGTGGCCCGCGCGCTGCCGGTGCCGATCCCCGACCCGGACGACGGCGCCGTGGTCTTCCTCGGCCGGCTGGGCGCGGCGGTGCCCGAGCGCGTCGCGGAGCGGGTGCTGCACGATCCGCCGCTGCGTACGGTCGAGGTCGCGCTGTGGCTGTGCCGCGGCTACCTGTGGCGCGGCGGCGAGGAGGCGGCCGGCCAGGCCGCGGCGTGGCTGGCCGAGGCGGAGCGGCTGATGGGCCCGGACGCCGCGTCCTACGACTGGCGGCTCGCCTGGCACCGCGGCCTGCGCGACCTGATGAACGACCAGGTGCGCACGGCGCAGGGCTACTTCGAGGCCGTCTACGACATCGTGCCCGGCGAGTGGGCGCCCAAGCTCGCGCTCGGCTACTGCGCCGAGCGCCTGCGCGACCCCGAGCAGGACGTCAGCCGCTACTACGAGGCGGTCTGGGAACGCGACCGCACCCAGGGCAGCGCCGCGTTCGGCCTGGCCCGCGGCCACCTGCGCGCCGGGCACCGTACGGCGGCGGTCCGGGTGCTGGGCGAAGTCCCCTCCACCTCACGGCATTACGACACCGCGCGGATCGCGATGATCCGGGTGCTCACCGGGCGGCTGCCGGGCGCCGACCCCACCGCGGCCGACCTGCGCGACGCCGCCGACCGGATCGCCGAACAGCCCTCCGGCGCGGCCAAGAAGCGGCTGGTCGCGGAGGTGCGGGAGCAGGAGTACGCGCGACGGCTGGCGGCCGCGACGTCGCCGGGCGGGCCCGAGGAGGCGGCGTACAGCCGTGGCATCGGGTCCGGCAGCCAACCCGCCCAGGCAGGAGGCGCGTTGACGCGGCTGCGCGACCGGCTGGCCCGCCTGCCGGTGCTCGGCACCCACCGGCCGCCGACCGGTCCCGACGGCGCCTGGCTCGACCGGCCGTTCCCCGCGCTGCCACCCGGCGAGCTCTTCGAGGGCGCGGCCGACGGACGCCGGCTGGGCACGCTGCTGCACGAGTCGCTGCACGACCTGGCGGACCAGGGGCACGACGCGGCCGAGCGCGGCGAGCTTCTCGACCGGGCCTACGCGGTCCGTCCGGAGAGCAGGTTCTGACGGCACCCGCGGCGGACCCGTGCCGACCACGGGCCCTCCGACCGACCTACCCAGCTACCGAGCGACCGACCTTCCGAGCGACCGACGTACCGAGGCGACCGACCGAGCGAGCGGTGAGGAGCAGCAGGCAGCAGTGGATACTCACGGGAGCACGAGCGGGGACGCGGGCGCGTACGGTGACGGGCCCGGCTCCGGGCCACCGGTCCCGCCCAACGGGCCTGGCGCAGAAGCGGGTTCGTGCCCGCCGCCGGACCAGGGCCAGCGCCAGGACCAGGACCAGCACCAGGACCAGGGCGCCGGGCACCGCCAGGACACGGCCGGCCCGGCCGTCGGGCTCGCGATCAGCCAGCGCATGTACCTCCCGGCCGGAGCCGGCGCGCAGGACCTGCACGCCATCCTGACCGTGCACGTCGACGGCATCGACGAGGCCGCGGCCGCGGACGCCGCCGCCGACGGGCCGCCGCTCGCCGAAGTCCTCGTCGTGGACTGCTCGGTCTCGATGAACGTGCCGGAGAAGAAGATCCACGCGGCCCGGCAGGCCGCCGTCACCGCGCTGAAGGCGCTGCCGGACGGCACCCCGTTCGCGATCGTCAAGGGCACCCACCACGCGGTGACCGTCTACCCGCCCTCCGGCCCGATGCGCCCGGCCTCCGCGGTCACCCGGGCCGAAGCGGCGCTCGCGGTGTACGCCATGCAGGCCGGCGGCGGCACCTGCGTGGGCAACTGGCTTGACCTCGCGGGCACGTTGCTCGCCGAGCAGTCCGCGCCGATCCCGCACGTGCTGATGCTCACCGACGGCCGGAACGAGCACGACGACCGCAACCCGCTCGCCGCCGTGCTCGACACCTGGCAGGGCCGCTTCCTGTGCGACGCCTGGGGCATCGGGAAGGACTGGGACGCCCAGGTGCTGGTGGACGTCACCACCCGGCTGCACGGCAGCGCGGACGCGGTGCACGACGAGTCCGAACTACCCTCCGCCTACGCGGCGTTGGTCGAGAGGCTGCTGGCCAAGCCGCTGCCGGAGCTGGAGATCCGGGTGACGCCCTCACCCGGCAGCCGGCTGCGCTACCTGCGCCAGATGTTCCCCAACGAGCTGATCCTGCCGCAGACGGCGACCGAGACCGCGACCGGTGCCGCGGTCGCCTTCACCACCCGCGCCTGGGGCAACGAGGTGCGCAGGTACCAGCTGTGCCTGACGGTCGATCCGGAGGGGCGGGAGCTGGACGAGGACCTTCAGGCGGCGGTCGTGGAGGTGGTGGCGCCCGGCAGCCGGTTCCGGCCGGCGGGCGGACACCCGCCAGGGCCGGCCGAGTTGCGGCTGCCACCGGCCCAGCCGTGCCGGGTGCGGTGGACCGACGACCCGGTGCCGGCGCTGACCGGCAACGAGGAGGACGAGCACTTCGAGAAGCACCGGCGGCTGGGCGACACCGCCGGGCGGGCCGCCGAGGCGTTCCGCGTCGGGCAGCGCGACGACGCGGTCCGGCTGCTCGGGATCGCGGTCGTGCTCGCCCACGAGCTGAACGCGCATCGCCAACTGGCCGAACTCCAGCGGATCGTGGAGATCCGCGACCCGGCCAACGGGTACGTGGTGCTGCGCGAGGGCGTGACCCGGGACGCGTTCGAGCACCTGATCACCGCGAGCACCCACACCACGCACGGCCCCACCTCCGACGGCCTGCCCGCCGGGGACCTCCAGGTGCGGCCCGTGGCCGGGCTGGTCGGCTGCCCGAAGTGCCGGGCCCCGATCCCGTCGAACGCCAAGTTCTGCCCGCACTGCCGGCACCACCTCACGCCGGGGGTCGAGGCGCCATGAGCACCACCTCGCGCGAACTGTGGCACCGGCTCTGCCTGTTGACGGCCCTGATCACGGTCACCACGCTGGCCCTGCTCGGCTCCTACGCCGGGGTGCACAGCGACGCGGTGCCGCTGGCGTCGTCCACCGCGTCCGGCGTGCTCGACGTGGACACCGCGAAGGACGCGCTGCTCCAGGCCAGGACCGACGCGGAACAGGACGCGGCCTCCGACGCGGCCGGCACCAGCAGCTTCTCCACCCAGGTCGCGGTCGCCAACCAGATCCTCACCTCGGCCGCCGCCGAGGACGTCACCGGGCCGAGCGGCCGGCTGACCCTCAAGACGGTCACCGGCCTGATCTCGGCGTACTCGTACTGGATCGGGCTCGCCGGACAGGTCCCGAGGGACTCGCCGCTGCACGACGGCTACATGCACGACGCGGCCGACGTGCTGGGCGCGCCCGGTGACGCGGTGACCGGTTCGTCGCTGATGAGCCGACTCAACGCGCTCCAGCAGGCGCAACTGGCGGTGGCGCGCCGGCAGGCGTCGTTCGGGTGGCCGCTGGTGCTGGGCTGGTGCCTGTCGGCGGTGCTGGTCGTCGCGCTGACCGCCGCGCTGGTGGAGGCACACCGCTTCCACCGGGGCCGGTTCCGGCGCCGCTGGAACCGCCAACTCGTCGCGGCCGGCGGCCTGCTGGTGTGCGGTGCGGTGGTCCTCGCGGCCTTCACCTGGCAGACCCACACCGGCCTGTTCCATGCCCGCAGGCTGCTGGAGCGGCCGCACGCGGGCGGGCAGATCAGCACCGCCGGGGCGGAAGTCGCCCGGCGGATGGCGGACACCGGCTTCCGCGCCGCGGCGGCCGGCTGGATAGTGGCCGGGGGAGTGGCACTGATGGTTCTGGTCGTGTGGGCACTGGTGCCGCGGATCAACGAGTACCGCGTCAAGGCGTCCCGATGAGGCGGCCGGACGTACGGGGATACGGCGTCATCGGCCTGTGCCTCGTGGTGGTCGCCGTGGTGGGTGTCGTGGTGGTGCGGGCGGTCGGCGGGAACGGCTCGGTGACGCTGCTGGCGAACTGGAGCGGGGGCGACGAGACGCTCTTCCGGCAGCAGGTGATCCAGCCGTTCGAAGCCGAGGAGCACATCCACGTGCTCTACCAGGGCAGTTCGGCCGAGAGCCAGGTGCTCGACGCCGACGCCGAGGCCGGCGCGCCGCCCGACATCGCGGTGCTGCCCGGCCCCGGCGAACTCGCCGACTACGCGTCCAAGGGCCAACTCGCCCCGCTGGACGGCCTGATCGACGGCAAGGACTTCAACGCGCCCTGGGCGCGCAAGGTCGACGGCCCTCGTGGCGAGGGCGCGCACTACTACTGGCTGCCGATCAAGACCGACCTGAAGAGCGCGGTGTGGTACCCGAAGGGCATGACGGCCGGACAGCGCACCGCGGCCGCGGCCGCCCCCGGCTCCTGGTGCCTGGGCATGGTCTCCGGCGCCACCTCCGGCTGGCCCGCCACCGACTGGATCGAGGACATCCTGCTCCAGCAGGCCGGTCCCGCCGTCTACCAGCAGTGGGCCGGCGGGCGCCTGCGGTGGACGGACGCACGCGTCGCACGGGCCTGGCGGACCTGGGGCGACATGGTCGGCGCCGGCCAGGCCGCGTACGTCCGGCCCGCGGTGACGCGCGCCTACGACGTGGTGTCCCGCACCGCGGCCGGCGGGGGCGCCGCGTGCACCCTGGAGCACCAGTCGTCGTTCATACGAGCCGACGCCGGCTGGGCGAACGGCGCGGACCCCAAGCGCTCCGACGCGGACTTCGTGCACTCCGCGGACCTCATCCCCGGGGCGGACAGCGCCCAGGACGCCTGGGAGGTCTCCGGCGACCTCGCCGCGATGCTGCACGACACCCCGCAGGCAAGGAAGTTGATCAGCTACCTGGCGCGGCCCGAGGTCCAGCAGAAGTGGAGCCTGTCGCAGTCCGCGTTCTCCGCCGACCGCGCGGTGCGGACCTCCGCCTACGGCGCCGACCCGGTCAGCCTCGCCGCGGCCAGGACCCTCGACTCGCCCGGCACCGTACGCTGCTACGACGCCTCCGACGCGATGCCCGCGGTGATGCGGGACGCCTTCGAACTCGCCGCGCTGCGCTACCTGGCCGAACCCACTTCGCTGGAGCACCAGTTGACGATCCTGGATGGGGTGCGGAAACGGCGGACCATGGTCTGGCTGCCGAAGGTCTGCGGCGGCGGCACCGGTTGACGCCTCGCCGCCTCAACGCCTCCTACGCCTCGACGCCTGGAACACGCTCCCCGCGCGGACCGGGTGCGGGCCGGGACAGCGGGGGCGTTCAGGTGCCGGGCCGCCGCGCGCCGAGGGACGACAGCAACTGGAGCTTGTCGTACGACTCGGAGCCCGGCGTGGCCGTGTACACCAGCAGCCGCTGCGACTGGTCCTCGTCGAGCAGGTTCTGGCAGTGCAGTTCGAGCAGGCCCACGTCCGGGTGGAGCATGCGCTTGATCTCGACCCTGCGCAGCCCCACCTCGTGGTCGCCCCAGATCCCGGCGAACTCCTCGCTCGACGCCAGCAGCGCGTCCACGAGTTCGCCGGCCGGCGAGTCCGGGCCGAGCGCGGTGTACCCCTCGCGCAGCCCGGCGGTGAAGAAGCGGCTGTGCTGCGGGTGGTCCGGCTCGGGGTAGGTCAGCCGGGCCACCGGGTCGGTGAACCAGCGGTAGACCATGAAGCGGTCCAGGCCGGAGTACCCGGTCTGGTCGCCGACCAGCGCCATCGACGGCTGCGTCTGGAGCAGCGTCTCCCCGAGCACCGACATCACCTGCGCCGGGGTGTCGGCCAGCCGGTCCACGATCCGCATCATGCCCGGGCTGACGTGGTCCGCGCGCAGGCTGCGGCGCGGGGTGCCGTGGCCGGCCATCCGGAAGAGGTGGTCGCGCTCGTCCAGCGACAGGTGCAGGCCGCGGGCGATCGCGGCGAGCATCTGCTCGGACGGCTGCGGGCCGCGGGCCTGCTCGATCCGGCCGTAGTAGTCCGCGGACATCCCGCACAGCGCCGCGACCTCCTCGCGCCGCAGCCCCCTGGTCCTGCGCCGCTGCCCGCGCGGCAGCCCCACGTCCTCGGGTTGCAGCGCCTCCCGCCGGGTGCGCAGGAAGTCCGCCAGTTGTTCTCGGTCCATGATCCCAGTCTCCCTCGCCTGCCCGGCCGCCGTTCCCCGCCCGGCCGCCGCTCCCGGCCGGCACGGTCCTCCGCTAGAGCAGGGTGCCGCCGGACGCCTCGACGCGCTGGCCGTTGATCCAGCCCGTGTGCTCCGACAGCAGCGACGCGACCACGCCGCCGATGTCGTCGGGCTCGCCGACCCGGCCGAGGGCGGTCTCCGCGCCGAGCTGCGTGCGCACCTGCGCGTTGTCCCGCAGGTAGCCGCCGCCGAAGTCGGTGGCGATGGGCCCGGGGGCCACGGTGTTCGCGGTGATGCCGCGCTCGCCCAGCTCCAGCGCCAGGTAGCGGGTGAAGACCTCCACCGCGCCCTTCATCGTGGCATACGCCGACATGCCCGGGCGGCTGAAGCGGGTCAGCCCGGAGGAGGTGTTGATGATCCGGCCGCCGTCGGCGATCAGCGGCGCGAGCGCCTGGGTGAGGAAGTACACGCCGCGCACGTGTACCGCGAACAGCGCGTCGAAGTCCTCGACGGTGGCCTGCGCGAAGGGCGCGGCGGCGGACTGCCCGGCGTTGTTGACGAGGTAGTCGAAGTCCTCGCGCCGCCACCCCTCCTTCAGCGTCCGCCGCACCTCCGCCACGAAACCGGGGAAGTCCTCCAGCCGGCCGGTGTCCAGCGGCAGGGCGTGCGCGGTGCGGCCGAGCGCGGTGATCTCGTCGACGACGGCCTGCGCCTCGTCGGCGTGCGAGCGGTAGGTGATGATCGAGTCGACGCCTTCCGCGGCGAGCCGCAGCGCGGTGCTGCGGCCCAGCCCGCGGTTGGCGCCGGTGATCAGGGCGACGCGGTCGCGGGTCTCGGTCTGCTGGGTCATGGCGGGCTGCTCCTTGCGGGTGGGGCGGCGGCCGTACCGTCCGTACGGCCTGCGATCTCCGCCTTCGGTCTCCAGCCTGCGCGCGTCCGCGCACCGGATGAAGGCCCGGCTCAACCAGGGACCCGCGATCCCTGGCTACGGCCCGCCCACCCCGCCGGAGTCCCGCCCACCCGATGTCCGGCCCGGCGCACCCGCGTCCGCTACGTCAGCGGCCCGGTGACCGGCAGGACCACCTCGCACGGCACCGGCCGCGGGTGCGCCGGGTCGAGCGCGTTGAGCACGTCGGTCAGCGCGATCGGGTCGTACGCGATCTCCAGGTGATCGCTGGCGTCCAGCCCGCACTGGTCCTGCACGGTGATGTTCGTGACGTTGGGCGCGGCGGGCAGCAGCGCGTTGGTGTACGGCGTGACCACCTCGTCACCGGTGGTGGTGATCACGGTGTACGTCACGCCGGGCACGGTCTCGCCGCCGCTGTTGAGCGAGGTGAGGAAGTCCGAGCCGACCTCCTGCTCGACGCAGGCCGCGCAGGCCGGGCCGACCACGAACTGGTTGGCCGGCTCCAGCAGGCCGAGCTGGCGGCCGAACTCGGTGAGGCCGTCCAGGGTGGTGCCGTTGTTGCTGGGGGACAGCGCGATCAGCTTGTCGGTCTTGGCGGCGCCGCCCAGGTTCTTCAGGTAGTAGCGCGGCATCATGCCGCCCTGGGAGTGCCCGACCAGATCGACTTTGGCCGCGCCTGTCGCCGCCAGCACCTGGTCGACGAACGCGGAGAGCTGCGCCGCGCCGTCCTCGGCCGGACCGGTGCCCTGGATCGCGGCGGACGCCGAGGAGCCGCCGTAGTCGAAGGCGAAGACGCAGTAGCCGTTGTTCGCCAGCAGCGGCGCGGCGCCGCCCCAGTTGTCGTTCATGTTCTCGAGGGTGCCGTGCACCAGCACCACGGGGTACGGGTGCGCGGCGCTCGGCGTGCACGACCAGTTGTTCGCGCCGGCCGGGGCCTTCGTCGGGCTGAAGAACCCGCCGACGAAGCCGGTGCTGAAGTGGTAGTTCACCGGGAGCCGGCCCGACGCGGCCGGTGCGGCGGCGTCCGTGCCGGCGGAAGGGGAAGCGGAGGAGGCGGCGGCAGAGGAGGCGGAGGTGGTGGAGGCGGCGGCGAAGGTGCCCTGGGTGCCGGCCAGGGTCAGGCCGAGCGCGGCGGCGGCCGTCGCGCAGCCGCGCAGAAGGGTGCGTTTCATGTGGCGTTACCGTCCCTTGTTCGGGAATGCGAATTCCGGCAGTGCGGCGATCGGTGATGCTAGGAAGCGCCGTCGGGCCGGTCAACGGCCTCGGCCGGACGCCCGGAAAAGCGCGTGCGGAGATGCCAGGAAACCGTGCGCCCGCAATGCGGAACTGTCATCGGCGGCAGAAGAACAGCCGCCCCTGCCCCACCTGTTGACTCGCCGGTAACATCGCCGCATAATCCCCTGTGGGCCACCAGCACCGGCCGGACCGGCCGTGTCGGGCCGGGACGCACCGCATCGCAGCCCGGCCCGACGGAGGTCACCGGTGGACGGACCGTGGACGCGCTTTCCGCCGCGATTCGCCGGGGAGGTGCGAAAGGAGCGTTCCTCGCTCGCCGCCGAGATCATCAGCGAGATACGGCGCCAGGTGCCCGAATTCGCCCGGCCGCTCGCCGGGAATTTCGGTGCCGGAATCCAGCAGGGCGTGGAGAGCGCCCTCGCGGAATTCGCCGACCTGCTGGCCGCCGGCCGGGCCGAGGGTGCTTTCAGCGAGGACCGGCTGCGGGTGCACCGCGCCCTGGGCCGGGGCGAGTTGGCCGAGGGCCGCAGCCTCGACGCGCTCCAGGCCGCCTACCGGCTCGGCGGCCGGGTCGCCTGGCGCCGCTACGCCCGGGTGGCCCGCCGCTCCGGGCTCGGCGCGGACCTGATGGTCGTCCTCGCCGAGGCGATCTTCGCCTGCCTCGACGAACTCGCCTCCGCCGCCGTGCGCGGCTACACCGAGGCGAAGGCCGACGAGGCGGGCACCCTCGTCCGGCGCCGCCACCGGCTGCTGGACCTGCTGGTCGGCCCCGCGGCGCCCGACGCCGTACGGGAGGCGGCCGGCACCGCGGACTGGCCGCTCCCGGCCGCGGTGGCCTGCGTGGCGCTCGGGCCGCCGCCCGCGCCCGGCCCACCCGCCGCCCGTGCCCGGCTGCCCGACCTGGTGCTCGCCGACACCGACGGCGCGCAGCCGTTCCTCCTGGTGCCCGAGCCCGCGCTCTACCTGCGCGACGGGCAGGTCCAGCGGGTGCTGCACGAACGGACCGCGGTGATCGGGCCGACCGTGCCGGTCGCGCTGGCCGCGGACTCGCTGCGCTGGGCCCGGGCGATCCTGGCGTGCCTGCCCGAAGGGCAGCGCGGCGGGCTGGTCGACTGCGACCGCTGCCTGCCCGAGTTGATGCTGCTGGGCGACCCGGCGCTGGTCCAACTGATCGCCGAACGGCGGCTGCGCCCGCTGGCGGCGCTCACTCCCAAACGCGGCGAACGGCTCGCCGAGACGCTGCTCGCCTGGCTCCAGACCAACCGCGGCAGCGCGCCCGACGTCGCCGCGCGGCTGGGCATCCACCCGCAGACCGCCCGCCGCCGGCTGCACCAGGTCCAGCACCTCTTCGGCCCCGCGCTCGCCGACGCCGACGCCCGCTTCGAACTCGAAGTCGCCCTGCGCGGCCGGGTGCTGGCCCACCGCCCGCTGCCCAGCCGCTGATCAGCCGTCGGCGGCACGGCGGTTGGCCAACGGGCCACCCCTGGAGGGCCGTTGGCCGCATTCGACCGGCGTCGGGCCGGCCGGCCCGGCGGTCAGCCGAACAGCTGGGTGGACCAGTCCTGGCCGGCCGCGAGGCCGGGCGGGGTGACGAAGACGCCGCTGCCGATGTGCTGGATGTACTCGTTGAGCGCGTCGTGCTGGCCGAGAATGCGCTGGAGGGTGCTGAACTGGTCCGGGCTCTTCATGAACGCCACGAAGAACAGCCCGCCCAGCAGGTCGCCCGTCTCCGGGTCGATCCCGTCGGTGTACGAGTAGCCGCGCCGCAGGATGCGCAGCCCGTTGTTGTTCTCGTGGGCCGCCAGCCGGATGTGCGCGTCGGCCGGGATGACGTACTGCCCGCCGGACTTGGCGTGGAAGTCGGGGGTGTCGTACTCGGCCTTCCCGGTCAGCGGCGCCCCGCTGGACTTGAACCGCCCGAACACGTCCTGCTGGTCGCCGAGCCGGTCCCGGTCCCACTGCTCCATCCGCATCTGGATCTTCCGGCTGACCAGGTACGACCCGCCGCGGGCCCAGCGCTGCGGCTCCTCGTCGCCGATCCACACGTGCTGACCCATCAGCGCCGCGTCGGTCGCGTCGATGTTGCGGGTGCCGTCCTTGAAGCCCAGCAGGTTGCGCGGGGTGGCCTGCTGCGGCGTGGTGGAGGAGGTGCGGCCGAAGCCGAGTTCCATCCAGCGCGGCGCCAGCGTGCCGAAGGCCAGCCGGCGCAGGTTGCGTATCGCGTGGAAGGCCACCTGCGGGTCGTCCGCGCACGCCTGCACGCACAGGTCGCCGCCGGAGTTCTCCGGGTCGAGGTTGTCCTTCGGCAGGTGCGGCAGCGTCTTGAGCGCGGAGGGGCGGCGCGCGGCCAGCCCGAAGCGGCCGTCGAAGAGCGAGGGGCCGTACCCGATGGTGATGGTGAGGTTGCCGGGCGCGAGGCCGACCGCCTCGCCGGTGTCGTCCGGCGGGGCGTTGAGGTCGCCGACGTCGCCGGGCACCGGCTTGCCGAGCGTCATGGCCTCCGCGGCGGCCGTCCACGTCTTCAGCAACTCCGCCAGGTCGGCGCGGGTCACGCCCGGCGTCACGTCGAACGTGGCGAAGCACAGCCGGTCCTGCGACGGGGTGGCGATCCCCGCCTGGTGGCCGGCCCGGAAGGCGACGATCTGGCTCTTGGCCGCGCCGCCGGAGCCGTTGCCGCCCGAGCCGGACGAGCCGCCCCGGGCCAGCACGGTGCCGCCCACGCCGACGGCGGCCCCGGCCACCGCCGCCCCGGCGCCGACCGCGCCCAGCAGCCGGCGCCTGCTCACGGCGGCCGCCGCCTCGGGCCGCCGCTCTTCGGGTTCGGGAGTGATGTCCGGGGTGCTGTCGGTCACTGGTCAGGCAATCTTTCCGGCGATCTTGGAGACGGACTCCGCGTAGGCGTCCACGGTCTGGGACAGGGTACGCCGCTGGGCGGCGGTGACCTTCCGGTAGTCCACGTAGCCGCTGTCCTCGTAGCCGGGCGTGGCGGCGTACTTCTTCAGGGCGGCCGCGGTGGCCTGGTAGCGCTGGGTGACCTCGGCGGCCAGCGCCGGGTCCTTCCTCTTCAGCGTCGGCATCAGCACGTCGACCGCCTCGTTGGCGCCGGCCAGGTTGCCGTCGAAGTCGAGCAGGTCGATGTGCGAGTACCGCTCCTCCTCACCGGTGATCTTCGAGGACTGGATCTCGTTGACCAGGTCGGTGGCGCCGTTGGCGATCACCGCGGGCTGGTACTCGACCGTCGGCACCTGGTCGTTGAGGCTCTTGACGTCGGCGTTGAGCTGGTCGGCGAGCTTGCCCATGCCGGCCAGCGACTTCTGCTGCCAGATCGCCTGCTCGATGCGGTGGAAGCCGGTGAAGTCCGCCGGGGTGGCGGCGTCGTCGGCGCGGCCGTCGATCCGGCCGTCCAGGTCGCCCCAGATCTCCGCGGTGGGCTCGATCCGCTCGTAGTGCACGCGGGCCTTGCCGTAGAGGGTCTTCGCCTCGTCGAGCTTGCCGGCCTTGACCGCGGCGGTGAACGCGGCGGTGGTGGTGACGAGCTGCTTGACCTCGCCGTCGATCCAGGTGCCGTACTGCTGGGTGGCGGCGACCAGTTGCGGGTCGTCCTTCCAGGTCTTCTTGACGGCGCCGGTGACGGTGAACGCGGAGCGGTTGGTGCTCGCGCCGGGGCAGTAGACGGAGTACGTGCCCTTGTCGAGGTTGAGGGTGAAGTCGCCGGACAGGCCCGGGGTCAGGTTCTCCTTCTCCCCGAGCATCTTGCCGTGGTCCTGCAGCTCCGCCTCGGTGACCTTCGCCGAGTTCTTGTTGGCGACGGTGAACTTCACGGTGCCGGCCGGCGCCTTGGCGGGGCTGGGCGCGCAGCCCTTGTCGGTGATGGTGATGGTGACCTTGGAGGTCTTCGCGCCGGCCGCTTTCGCGTCCGTGCCGGAGGAGCCCTTGTCTCCCTTGTCGCCGCCGCAGGCGGTGAGCAGCATGCCCGCGGCTATCACGGTCGCGGCGCAGGCCAGGACTCGGCGGTGGGTGGCAGCGGGGTTCACGAGGGCTCCTTGGTGAGGCCGCGCGGGGCACGGCGGAAGACGGTGGTGGTGCGGTGTGCACGGGGCGGCGCGAGGTACGCCGGTTCCGGGGGCGGCCGGCACGCGGGGGAGGGGCGGCCGGCCGGTACGAACCGGCCGGCGCGCGCGGGTTCAGCCGGCTTGCACGGGCTCGGCCGAGGGCTGCTTGGCGGCGGCCTTCTTGCGGCGGGCCGGCCACAGCACGACCGCGAGCATCGGGACCGTGTAGACCAGCCAGCCGATCACCATGGCCCAGCTCGGGAACGGCTGGATGCCGAGGACGCCGGTGACCACGGAGGAGGTCGGGGTGCCCGGGCGGACCAGCCAGGACAGGTCGAACGCCTGGTTGTTCCGGTCGATCCAACCGCCTTCGTACGCGGTCATGATCGCGGTGGAGACCAGGCCGGCGGCGACCAGGATCAGCACGATGCCGGTGATCCGGAAGAAGCGGGAGAGGTTGATCCGCACCCCGCCGCGGTAGATGCCGTAGCCGACCACCACGGCGACCAGGATGCCGAGCGTGGCGCCGGCGCCGCCGTACCAGGGGTTGTTGCTCTCGTTGAAGGTCGCGAGCAGGAACACCGACGTCTCGAACCCCTCGCGCAGCACCGCGAGGAAGGCCATCATCACCAGCGCCGACGCCGAACCCTCGGACAGCGCGCGGCCGGCCGCGCCCTCCAGGTCCTTGCGCAGGTCGCGGGAGTGGCGGCGCATCCACAGCACCATGTAGCTGACCATGACGACGGCGATCGCGCCGACCACCGTCTCCAACCGCTCCTGCTGGCGGGTCGGCAGGTCGCTGGAGAAGATCTGGAGCGCCACGGCGACCGCCACGCAGATCGCCACCGCGATGCCGACGCCGATCCACACCTTCTTCAGCGCGTCGCGCCTGCCCTGCTGGCCGAGGAAGGAGGCGATGATGCCCACGATGAGGGCCGCTTCGAGACCTTCGCGGAGTCCGATCACGAACGTGGGGAGCATAGGGGTCCTTGTCGGTGCCGGCGCGGGGCGGCCGGAGCTTGGCGGTAAGGGAGCTAAGGGGAGGCTGCCCTAGCTTAGGTCACCCTTATTAGTACGGACCCCGCCCGGTACGCGTCAAGCCCGCGGGTGCACGCAATCCGCGGCAAACCGGACCCGATGTGGGGCGGCTCACCCGACCTTGGCCACCTCTTTACGGTCGGCCGACCCGGCCCCGGCGAAGGTGCCCATCGCCGCCGCGGGGACGTTCCGTTCCTGCCATCGGCGGTCGCCCGCCGCGGAGTTTCCGGGCAAACGCACGGCAAGCGGAAAGCGAGGGTTCCCTCTCGCCACACCCGTCCCCTAGTGTCCCTTCCGCCATGGACTACTGCTACGCGTGCCGACGCCATCTCAACGGCGCCTACTCGTGCCCGGGATGCGGTACCCCTGCCGACCGGCTCGCGCTGCCCGCGGTGGGCGAGACCGCCCAACTCCCGGCGGTCGGCGCGGACGGGGATGGTCCCGCCGACGACGCGGCCCACGGCGGCGGGCGGGCCGCGCGACGGCTCGCGGCCCGCGGGCAGGCGGCCCACCAGGCCAGGCGCGGCCGGCAGCGGGCCACGGTCTACGGGATCGGCGTGATCGCCGCGGTCGGCGCCGCGGCGATGCTCTCGGTGGCGGCGCTGTCCGGCGGGTCCAGTGGCGACGGGACCCCGCCGGCCCCGCTCGACCACAACCCGCCCGCGCCCACCTCCGGCGACACCTCGCCGGACGGGTCCGGCGCCGGCCCCGACCACGCCGCGCCGAGCGGCGGCCCGCAGACCTCCTCGTCCGGGACCCCCACCACCTCGCCCACCGCGTCCGGTTCCGCGTCGCCCACCGCCACTCCCGGCGGCGGCACCCCGAGCACCCCGGCGTCCCCGGTGACCGGCTCGATCAGCCCCAAGCCGCCGTCCCGGAGCCCGTCCACCGCGCCGACCACCCCGCCGCCGCCGTCGTCCTCCCCTTCCCCGACCCAGACCCCGTGCAAGCAGGTGCTGTGGTGGTGCGGGTAACGGCCGGGTGAGGAGCGGCCGTTCACCGCACCCGGCCGACCCCGGACCGGAGGTGACGGCCGCCCGGAGCCGGACCGCGGGCTCAGGCGACCAGCGCGGCGGGCGCGGTGTCGACCGAGCGCCGGTCCTCCGGCAGGAACGCGGTGCCGACGACGCCGAGCGCGCACAGCACCCCGCAGCAGACGCAGACCAGCCACGGCCGGCCGTCCCCCGCGGAGGTGAGGGCGGCGGCGACGAAGGGGATCGTGCCGCCGACGACGGCACCGGTGATCTCCCGGCTGAACGTCACCGCGGTGTAGCGGACGCGGACGTCGAAGAGCCCTGAGAGCATGGCCGCCTGGGAGGCGAGCGTCATGTCGCAGCACAGGGTGAAGATCATCACGAGCGCGGCCCAGACCACGACCGGTGTCCCGGTGTCGAGCATCGCGAAGAACGGGTAGAGCAGGATCGCGCCGGCCACCGATCCGATGATCATCACGCGGCGACCGCCGATCCGGTCGGCGAGCCGGCCCGCGGTCGGGATGGTGACGAACTTGATCATGTTGGCGATGATGATCCCGACGAGACCGATCCAGCTGGAGATGCCGACGGTCTTCGACAGGTAGGTCAGGGCGTAGACCGACGGCAGGTAGGTGAGCACGTTGGGCGCGATGCTCATGAGCATCGCGAACGGCACCCGGCGCCCGCTGAGCCGGAGCATCTCCGGGAACCGGCCGCGGACGACGCCCTTCGTCCGCACAGCCGCCGTGAACTCCGGGCTGTCCTCCACCTTGCGCCGGATGATGTAGCCGGCCGCGGCGAGGACCACGCTGAGCAGGAACGGCACGCGCCAGCCCCACGCGAGGAACGCGTGCTCGGAGAGGATCTGCTGGAAGAGGAAGAAGATCCCGGTCGCGATCACCGAACCGAAGGCGTTGCCGACGCTGGGTATCGAGGCGTGGAAGCCGCGGGAGCCCTTCTCGGCGTGCTCCGCCGACAGGAGCATGGCCCCGGCGTACTCCCCGCCCGCGCCGAGTCCCTGGAACACCCGCAGGACGACGAGGAGCGCCGGCGCGGCGACCCCGGCCTGCCCGTAGGACGGCAGGCAGCCGATGAGGACCGAGGACGCCGCCATGAGCAGCAGCGTCACGAACAGCATCTGCCGGCGCCCGAACCGGTCGCCGAGCAGGCCGATCACGATGCCGCCGACCGGTCGGGCGAAGAAGCCCACCGCGAACGTCGCCAGCGACGCCAGGGTCCCGGCCGTCGCACCGTCGCCGGGGAAGAACACCTTGGGCAGCACGAGCGCCGCCGCCGTGCCGTAGAGGGAGAAGTCGTACCACTCAAGGGCGCTGCCGACCGCGGAAGCGAGGGTGGTACGCGTGAGCCGTCGAGTTCGCGCCATTGCTGAACCTTCCGTCAGTGGACATCGGCACCCTAACGACCGCATCCGCCAAGAATCAAGGTTCTTGTATTTTTTTCACGTTACCAATAACGTTAATGACCATGACGACCTCAACGTCCACCCCGGACGGCGACCTCGGGTCCCAGTTGCGTGACGCCCTGCGCAGCACCGACCCGGCGCTGTCCCGGTTCAACCCCCTGCGCCGGATACTCGCCCACGACGACTTCAACTCCGGCCTGCACGGCTGGGTGGAGCTCGGCGGCAACTACAACGGGCGGGGCGACTACGACTCGCTCGACCGCCACTTCCGCGACTTCCGCCCGCCGCAGCTGTCCTCGTGCGACTTCTTCGACGTCGGCACCCACGGCGCGATGTCGGGCACCTACGCGCTCAAGCTCGCCACCCGCCCCCACCCCGGGCACACGGCGACGGCGATCCGCCGGCTGACGATGAGCGGTCGCGGCCTGCTGCAGATCGAGGCGTACCTCGCCTACAAGGCCGAGGCCACCGTCGGGCCCGATGCCGTCGACGGGTTCGGCGACATGGCGTGGGACGGCAACCAGCACCCGTCGGAGGCCCAGTTCGGCGCCTTCACCGTCGCGACGGACCTGTGCGGCGACGGCGGGCTGCGCTACCACACGGTGGCGCGCTACCAGAACGCCGACGCCGAGGGCCGGATGCGGCGGCAGTGGATGTACCCCGTCGTCCCCGAGCCGACCCCGCGGGAGCACTACGAGGGCAAGGTCGACCACCCGTACGCCGCGGACTTCACGGCGCCGAACCCGGAGGACTGGCGAGCCTACGGCGACCCGCAGGAACTGTGCATGAACGAGGTGCCGACCAAGGTCAACTGGCACTACCTGCGCTGGGTGATCGACACGGACGCGCGCCGCAACGTCGAACTCCAGCTCAACGACCGGACCATGGACTGGTCGCACGTCCCCGTCCCGCCCTACGAGGAGCGCTACGGCTCGCTGGAGAACCTGCTCAACTTCTACTTCTCCGTGCGCACGCTCAGCGGGCAGCGCAACTTCCTCTACCTCGACTCCGTCGTGATCTCGGCAGATTGGTGACCACCATGCGTGAATCCCAGACCGCCGTCCTCGAACGCGGCATCCGCGTCGAGGACGAGTTCGCCACCGAGCCGTTCGAAGTCGCGTGGGCGGGCGAGGCCCGCTGGTTCGTGCAGTTCCTCGAACCGGGCGAGGAGGCCACCGTCACCCTCACCCCGCAGGTGTCCGCCGACGGTCTCGCCTGGGTCGACCACGAGGCGCCCGCCGTCAAGGCCGCCGCGAGCGGCGTGATCACCCTCCCGCTGCGCGACTTCGGCCACTGGCTGCGGCTGGTCGTCCAGCGCTCCGGCGGGCGCACCGCTCCGCTGGCGCGGATCTACCTCGCCCTCAAGGAGTGAGCGCTGGCCCGGGGACCCGGCCGAGGGGGCGGCAGGGAGCGGCAGGGAGCGGGACCCGGCCGACGCGGCGGTGGATAGAGTGAGCTGACGACAAGGAGGCGGGGCGAGGACGGTGGCCACCATGCGACGCAGCACCCTGAGCGACCTCGCCGAGAACCTCGGTCTGTCGGTCAACACGGTCTCCCGGGCGCTGAGAGGCAAGGACGGCGTGGGTACCCGCACCCGCGACCTCGTCCTCGAAGAGGCCGTCCGGATCGGGTACATCACGCCGGGCGCGTCCCGTCCCGGCACCGAACCCGCCCCCGCGGCCCGGTCGAGGTCGCGGACCATCGGCCTGACGATCCCGTCCTCGACCCACGTGTTCGCCTCCGAGCTGATCGGGGCGATCGAGGCCGGCGCCCGCGCGGCCGGCTACGCGCTCGACCTCTTCATCACCGAGGAGAGCGCGAGCCAGGAGGCGGGCATCGCCACGCGGATCACCGACGCCGGCCTGGCCGGAGCAGTGGTGATCCCCGTCCAGGGCGAGCGCGACCCGTGGGCCCGGGTCCGCGCCGAGGGCATCCCCGTCGTCGCCGTGTCACGCGAGATCGACCAGCTCAGCTGCGACTTCGTCGGGGTCGACAGCGAGGCCGGGGAGTACGCCGCCGTCCGCCATCTGCTCAGCCAGGGCGCCCGGTCGATCGTCAGCTTCGAGGAGGACCTGGCGATCAGCACCATCGCCAACCGGCAGCGCGGGTTCGCCCGCGCGCTCGCCGAGGTGGCCGGCACGACCTCGCGCACGGTTCCGGTGCCGAGCCGGCGGTTCGAGACCGGCGAGTCCGACTGGCGACCGGAGGAGGCGTATCGCGCCTGCCGCGAGTTCCTCGACACGGACACCGCGTTCGACGCCGTCACCGTCGGGGACGACTACTTCGCCCTCGGGGTCGCCCGGGCGCTGGCGGAGCGGGGCATCCGCGTGCCGGACGACGTGCGCATGGTCGGATACGGAGACCACGCCTACTCCGCGTGGATGCGCCCCTCGCTCTCCTCGGTCCGCCTGCCCACCCGGCTGATCGGCGAACTCGCCGTCTCGCTCGTCCTCCAGCGGGTCGCCGGCGAGACGAGCCCACCGGTGCGGCGCCTCATCAAGCCCGAACTCATCGTGCGCGAGTCGAGCGGGCCCCGCCCGGTCACCGCCGCCTGAATCCTCGGCCGCGTCGGCCCTTGCGCGGCCGGTGCGTGAGAGCATCGGGGCATGACGGAACTCCCCGCGCGGGTCCGCCGGGAGGAGCTGCGGCCCTCCGACCGCGACCGCGAGCAGGTCGCCGAGGCGCTGCGCGAGGCGGCGGCCGAGGGGCGGATCGACTTCGCCGAACTCGACACGCGGGTCAGCGCGGCCTACGGCGCCAAGCGCTACGCCGAGTTGGACGCTCTCACCCGGGACCTGCCCGCGGGCGCGGGTAGGGATACCGGGGCGTCGCCGGCCCGGGCGGGGTGGGGGTCGCGGTGGGCGGTCGCCGTCTTCGGCGGGTTCGCGCGCAAGGGCGCCTGGGCGGTGCCGCGTTCGATGACGGCGCTGTGTGTGTGGGGCGGCGGCGTGATCGACCTCAGCGAGGCGCGGTTCACCGGGGCCGAAACCCGCATCCGCGCGTACGCGTTCTGGGGCGGGATGAAGATCGTGGTCCCGGCGGACGCCGAGGTGTACGTCAACGGGGTGGGTTTCCTGGGGCTGTTCGGGCGCAAGGCGAGCGGGCCCGGGGTGGCGGGGGCGCCGAGGATCAGGGTGCGCGGCCTGGCGATGTGGGGCGGAGTGACGACGAAGCGGGCGGGGTAGCGGCGCCGCACCGGTGCCGATCGCCGTACGGTCTCGCCGAACCGTCCGGGCCTGCCGAGCCGTGCGGCCCTACCGCACCATGCGGGCGAGCAGGTCCCGCAGCACGCCGCGTTCTCCCTCCGACAGCGCCGCCAGCGGTTCGCGGGCGAACTCCAGGGAGTCCCTGAGCTGTTCGGCCGTCGCGCGCCCCCGGTCGGTGGCAGCCGCGAGCTTGACCCGGCGGTCGGCCGGGTTGTTGCGGCGTTCGGCGAGGCCCTGCGCCTCCAGCCGGTCCACGATGCCCGTGACGTTGGACGGCTCGCACTTCAGCCGCTCGGCGATCTTGCGCATCGGCAAGGGGTCGGTGGCCAGCAGCGCCAGGACCCGGGCCTGCGCGCCGGTCAGGTGGTGCACGGCCGCGGCCGCGTCGTACTCCTGGTGGTAGCGCGCCACGACCGTGCCGATGAGGTCGAGCACCTCGGCGGTGAGCGGGTCCATGCGGCGGGTCATGGGGGCGAGGGTACCTGTTTCCTTGACAATCTGAAACATCAAGGACATCGTTCATTAGGCAAGGAAACATTGCAGGCGCGACGCGAGGCCGTTCCTCAGGAGGAACCGTTCATGACCATCCAGTCCGTAGATGTCCTGTACACGGCGGTTGCCACCGCGGAGAACGGCCGGGACGGCCGGGTCGCGAGTGACGACGGCAAGCTCGACGTGGTGGTGAACCCGCCGAAGGAGATGGGCGGGAGCGGGGCGGGGACGAACCCGGAGCAGCTCTTCGCGGCGGGGTACAGCGCGTGCTTCCAGGGGGCGCTGGGCGTGGTGGCGCGCCAGGCGAAGGCCGACATCTCCGGGTCGCGGGTGACCGCGAAGGTGGGGATCGGGAAGGTCGGGAGCGGCGGGTTCGGGCTGACCGTCGAGATCGCGGTGTCGATTCCCGAGGTGGACGAGGCCACGGCGAAGGACCTGGTGGAGAAGGCGCACCAGGTGTGCCCGTACTCCAACGCGACGCGCGGGAACGTGGATGTGCGGCTCAGCGTGATCTGACCCGCCGCGCTCCGTTTCGCCGCCCTTTCGCTTTCCACCGCTCGCCCCCCGGCGCCCTGCCGGGGGGCGAGCGGCGTCATGGGCCCGGACGTGCCGAGGTCTCCTCCTGGGTGGGGGCGGGCGGTGATACTGGGGCCGCGGATCAGTCGTCGGCGGCGGAGGGATGGCGGGATGGCGGAGCGGGGCGCGGTCGAGCGGGTGGTTGCCGAGGCGTTGGGGAAGCTGGGGTTGGCGGAGAAGGCGGGGCTGCTGGCGGGCAAGGACATGTGGGCCCTGGGGGCGGTGCCCGAGGTGGGGCTGGGGGAACTGGTGATGTCGGACGGGCCGATCGGGGTGCGGGGGCGGCGCTGGACGGCGGTGGACCCGTCGGTCGCGCTGCCGAGTCCGACGGCGCTGGCGGCGGGCTGGGACCCGGAACTGGCCCGGCGGGTGGGGCGGTTGCTGGCGCAGGAGGCCCGGCGCAAGGGAGTCCATGTGCTGCTGGCGCCCACCGTGAACCTGCATCGCAGCCCGCTGGGCGGGCGGCACTTCGAGGCGTACAGCGAGGACCCGTATCTCACCGGCGTGATCGGCACGGCGTACGTCCGGGGCGTGCAGGACGGCGGTGTGGGGGTCACGGTGAAGCACTTCGTGGCCAACGACGCCGAGAGCGAGCGGTTCACGGTGGACAACGTGGTGGGCGAGCGGGCGCTGCGGGAGCTGTATCTGGCACCGTTCGAGGCGATCGTGCGGGACGCGCGGCCGTGGGGGGTGATGGCGGCGTACAACGCGGTGAACGGCGTGTCGATGACGGAGCACGAGGCGCTGCTGCGCGGGGTGCTGCGCGAGGAGTGGGGCTTCGACGGGGTGGTGGTGTCGGACTGGTTCGGGGCGCGGTCGACGGTGGGCGCGCTCGTGGGCGGGCTGGACATCGCGATGCCCGGCCCGATGACGGTGTACGGCGAGGCGCTGGACGCGGCGGTGCGGGCCGGCGAGGTGGACGAGCGGCTGGTCGACGAGGCGGCGGCGCGGGTGCTGCGGCTGGCGGCGCGGGCCGGGGTGCTCGCGGGGGCGCCGGCGGACGTGGCGGAACGGCCGGCCGAGGTGGACGGCGCGGCGCTGGCCCGCGAGGTCGCCGTGCGCGGCTGCGTGCTGGTGCGGAACGAGCCGCGGCAGGGCCGCCCGGTGCTGCCGATCGACCCTTACGGCGGCGGGGTGGCGCTGATCGGCGCGGCGGCGCGGCACGCCCGGGTGCTCGGCGGCGGGTCGGCGCAGGTCTTCCCCGACCATGTGGTCTCGCCGCTGGACGGCCTGCGGGCGGCGCTGCCGCGGCAGGAGCCGCTGGTGTACGCGGTGGGCGCCGACCCGAGTGACGAACTGGGCACCGCAGGGCCGGGTTTCGCGCTGCACGCGGTCGCGTTGGACGCGCGGGGGCGGGAGTTGGGCAGCGAGCCGCTGCCGAGCGGGCAGGTGCAGTGGATGGGCGACCTGCCCGAGGGCGTGGTGTACGAGGAGGTGAGCGCGGTCGAGGTGCGCGGGGAGTTCGTGCCGGCGGTGGCCGGCGCGCACCGGTTCGGCACGCGCGGCAACGGCGGGTTCCGGCTGGAGGTCGACGGGCGGGTGCTCTTCGAGGGGGTCCAGGCCGACGCGCACGAGGACCCGTTCGAGGCGTTCTTCGGCCGCCCGGCGGAACGCGGAACCGTGGAGCTGGCCGCCGACCAGCCGGTACGGGTCTCGCTGCGCTACGAGTTGCCGCCGGAGCTGGCCGAACTGCCCATCCAGGCGGTCGGGTTCAGCCTGCTGCACGGCGAACCGGAGCAGGACCCGGAGGAGTTGCTGGCCGAGGCGGTCGCGGCGGCCGCTGCCGCGGAGACCGCCGTGGTGGTGGTCGCGACGACCGAGCGGGTGGAGTCCGAGGGCTTCGACCGGACCGACCTGCGGCTGCCGGGCCGGCAGGACGAGCTGGTGGCACGGGTGGCCGCGGTCAACCCGCGCACGGTCGTGGTGGTCAACGCGGGCGCTCCGGTGGAGATGCCGTGGCGCGAGGACGTGGCGGCGGTGCTGCTGGCGTGGTTCCCCGGCCAGGAGGCCGGGGCGGCGCTGGCCGACGTGCTGCTCGGCGCCGAGGAGCCGGGCGGCCGGCTGCCCACCACCTGGCCGGCCCGACTGGCCGACGCCCCGATCAGCCAGGTGGCCCCCCAGGACGGCGAACTGCGGTACGACGAAGGGCCGTCGATCGGCTACCGCGCCTGGGCCGCCCGCACCGGACCCGCCCCCGCGTACCCCTTCGGGCACGGACTGGGCTACACCACCTGGGAGTACACCGCGCTGGAGGCACAACCCTCCCCGGCGGACGGCGTGCTGGCGACGGTACGGGTCACGGTGCGCAACAGCGGCGACCGGGCCGGCCGGGAGGTCGTGCAGGTCTACCTCACACCGTCCGGCGGCGCCCGCCGGCTGGCCGGGTTCGCGACCGTGACGGCCGAGCCGGGCGAGAGCGCCGAGGCCGTGCTCGAACTTCCCCTGCGGGCAGCGGAGTTCTGGGACGAGGCGGCCGGCGGATGGCGGCCGGCGCCGGGGCCGTTCACCCTGGACGCGGCCCGCTCCAGCGCCGACTCCCGGCTGACGGCCACCCTCTCCCACCCGGTCGGCTGAGGCGCGCGGCACGGCAGGTCTTCGGCGTCGCCGGCCGGGTCACAGGTCCTTGCGCATGCAGACCCGGGGCCAGCGGTCCAGGCCGTAGGCGGCCTCGCGGGCGCGGATACGGCGGAGCCCGGCGGTGAGTTCGGCGTCGTCCAGGGCGCGGAATCCGCAGCGCGCGTAGTACGGCGCGTTCCACGGCACTTGGGTGAAGGTGGTGAGCGTCAGCGCGGGGATCGCGCGGGCCGAGGCGTGGTCGGCGAGGTGGTCGAGCAGGGCGCGGCCGATCCGCCGGTGCGCGCGGTCGGGGTGGACCGAGACCTGCTCGACGTGGAGGTTGCCGTCGACGGGGTCGGCGATGAGGTACGCGACGGGCGTCTCCTTGTCCCGCCCGGCGCCCGCTTCCGGGCCCGCGCTGACGCCCGCTCCCGGGCCGGTGTCCGCTCCCGGGCCGGTGTCCGTGTCCGTGTCCGTGTCCGGGCCCTGGCCCGTTCGCGCGTCGACCGCGACCCATGCGAGCCCGGCCTGCTGGTAGCGGGCGAGTTCGGCGAGCGGGAGGGGGCTGTCGTCGGCGATCTCGGGCATGCCGATCTCGCGGAAACACCGCCCCGCGGCGGCCTCCACGCCCTGCAGCAGCCGCAGTTCGTCGAGGCGGGCCGTGCGGATGCGGATCGAGTCCATGGGCTCGCTTCCTGTCGTTTCGGTAGGTCTGCGCAGGGGGCGCCGGCGCCTTTGGGAGGGCGCCGGCTAGCTCGTCGCCGTCGCCGGGCGGCCGGCCACCGCCGCCATGATCCGGGCCAGTTGGGACTCTCCCTGCGGGTTGGGGTGGAACCAGTCCCAGTCGCTGAGGTCTCTCGTGTCGAAACGGTAGGCGAAGACCGCGCCGCCGTCGTAACGGCAGCGCTGGTACGTCGCGCAGACCTGGCCGAGCACCGTGTTGTACGCCTGCACGCGGTCGCGCACCGCCGTACGCCGCTGGGTGGCGGCCGGGCTGTCGGAGGTCGGGTCGTCCAGCATCGTCGGGCACAGCCCGAGCTTCCACACCTCGCGGCCCAGCGGGTTGGCCTTGCCGACCGACCAGAGCCGTTGCAGGTCGGGGATGCTGGCGACCAGCACCTGCGTGGTGGGCAGCGTGCGGTGCAGATAGGACAGGGTGCTGTCGAAGGAGGCACGGAAGTCGGCCACCGACGTCATCGTGCCGGTGTCGGCCGCGCACGCGTCGTTCGCGCCGATCAGCACGGTGACCATCGCGGGGTGGTGGGCCGCCGCGGCGCGGGCCTGGTCGGGCAGGTCGGCGATGTGCGCGCCCGACCGGGCCACGTTCCAGCTGCTGGCGGCGCCCAGCCGCGTGCTGACGCTGTCGACCTGCTGCCGGCCGCCGGTGGCCCACGACACGTCCGGGCAGTCCGACACCGGCTTGCAGGCGTCGAAGCCGCGGGTGATGGAGTCGCCGAGCGCGGCGACGCTGCTCGGGTGGGTGTTCCACGGCCGCGCCGGGGCCGCCTCGCGCGGGGTGCCGCCGGCGGGCGCGGCGGACCCGGATTGCGAACTGTGTGCGGGAGGCGTCCCCCGGCCACTGTGCGGCGCACCGCCGCCGAATCCGCATCCGCCCAGCAGAACCGCGGTCACGGTGAGTGCCAGAGCGTGTCGCGACAGCATCCGCATGCGCTTCTTCCCTCCGACGAGTGGGTGACATCTGCCGTCAGCCCGACCGTACGCCACTCCCAGGAAGACGCCGCAGGGTAGCTTTTCCCTGACAGGCGAACCGATCTGACGGGAGGTCGACGGTCGACGGGCGACGGTGACGAAAGTTGTCCTGATTCAGCTGAATAGTGCAGAATGTGTCATGTTGCCCCGGGTTCAACCAGTACGAGGGTGAGGCCGCTGGGGAAGGCGAACCTCGTCCCACACTGGAGGTACCGGTGACGACACGTGGTGTTCTGTACGTGCACGCCGCACCGCGCGCGTTGTGCCCACATGTGGAGTGGGCCGTCGCGGGCGTCCTCGGCGTGCGTGTGAACCTCGACTGGGTCCGGCAGCCCGCGGCTCCCGGCACCTGGCGCG
Source organism: Streptomyces sp. NBC_00448 (assembly GCF_036014115.1). NCBI lineage: Bacteria > Bacillati > Actinomycetota > Actinomycetes > Kitasatosporales > Streptomycetaceae > Streptomyces > Streptomyces sp. NBC_00448. The sequence continues at coordinate 3,048,823 of NZ_CP107913.1, read as the reverse complement.
CCGAGTTCTCCTGGCAGGGAGAGCCCGGCACCGCCTCGAAGCTGGCGTCCGCGCTGCGCGGCTGGCAGCTGCTGCGCTTCGAGGTCACCGCGGAGCCGTGCGCGACCGCGGAGGGCGAGCGCTACAGCGCGACCCCCGAACTCGGCATCTTCCACGCGGTCATCGGCATGCACGGCGACATCCTCATCCCCGAGGACCGGTTGCGCGCCGCGATGCAGCGCGCCCGCAAGGGCGAGGCCGACCTGGAGGCCGAGCTGTCCCGGCTGCTCGGCAAACCCTGGGACGACGAACTGGAGCCCTTCCGCTACGCGGGCGAGGGCGCGCCGGTCCGCTGGCTGCACCAGGTGGTCTGACCGCCGCGGCGCCCCGCGCCGTACGGCCCCGCCGCGCGGCCGGCCGCGCCACCGCCGTACGGCCAGGCGTACGACCAGGCGGACGACCGCGCCGCGTCCCGTCGTACGCCGTCCTGTGTTCGCCGCGGCCGCGCAATAGCCTGCTCGCATGTCATCGCAGAAGCTCTCCGTCGCAGTCCTGGGCACCGGCATCATGGGTGCCGGTATGACCCGCAACCTCGCCGCCGCCGGACACCAGGTCCGCGCCTGGAACCGTACGATCGCCCGTGCGCAGCCGCTCGCCGAGGCGGGGGTCCATGTCACCGCCGACCCGGCCGAGGCCGTACGGGGCGCCGACGTGGTGCTCACGATGCTGCTCGACGGACCGGCCGTGCTCGACGTGATGCGCACGGCCGCGCCCGCGCTGAAGCAGGGCGCGGTGTGGGTGCAGAGCAGCACCGTCGGGCCGGACGCGCAGAGCGAACTGGCCGCGGTCGCCGCGGCGAACGGCCTGCTCTTCCTCGACGCTCCCGTGCTCGGCACCAAGGCGCCCGCGGAGAGCGGCGACCTGACGGTGCTCGCGGCCGGGCCCGCCGCGGCGAAGGCGCTGGTCGGGCCGGTCTTCGAGGCGATCGGCCGCAAGGTCATCTGGGTCGGCGACGACGGGGCCGGCGGCGCCGCGAGCGCGCTCAAGCTGGTGATCAACAGCTGGGTGCTGGCGATCACCAACGCCGCGGGCGAGGTGATGGCCCTGTCCGAAGCGCTCGGGGTGGACCCGGACCGCTTCTTCGAGGCGATCGAGGGCGGGGCGATGGACACGCCGTATCTGCGGCTCAAGGCCGCGGTGATCCGCTCCGGCGACTACACGCCGTCCTTCACGGTCGAGGGCGCGCTGAAGGACCTACGGCTCATCGCCGACGCCGGCGAGCGCAACGGAGTCCGGCTCGACCTCGCGGCCGCGGGGGCGGAGCGCTTCCGGCGCGCCGCCGAACAGGGCCACGGCGGCGACGACATGGCGGCCAACTACTTCGCGAGCTTCCCGCAGAAATAGCCGATTCCCCGCGTCCATTGGTAGCGGCCGCGCTTACCAAGGGGCGCGGGGAACCGCGCGAACAACCATCCACGGACCGCAAGGTCCTGGCACCACGGGTCCGGGCACCCCGGAGGGTCCCGTTACTGCGGGAACGTACGGAGCGCCAGGACGACGTTGTGGCCGCCGAACCCGAAGGAGTCGTTGAGCGCCGCGATGGTGCCGGCGGGCAACGGACGGGGCTCGCCGCGGACGACATCCGCGTCCATCTCCGGGTCCGGGTTCTCCAGGTTGATCGTGGGCGGCGCGAGCCGGTTGTGCAGGGCGAGCACGGTCGTCACCGTCTCGATCCCGCCGGCACCGCCGAGCAGGTGCCCGGTCATCGACTTGGTCGCGGAGATCGCCATGTGGTCGACGTCGTCCCCGAACACCTTCCGCAGCGCCTTGAGTTCGGCGATGTCACCCTGCGGGGTGGAGGTCGCGTGCGCGTTGGCGTGCACGATCTCGGCCGGCTTGATGTCGGTGTTCTCCATCAGGTGCTGGAGCGCCGAGGCGATGCCGCGCCCGGACGGCTCCGGCTGCGTGATGTGGTGCGCGTCGGCGGAGATGCCCTGGCCGACCGCCTCGCAGTAGATGCGCGCGCCGCGCGCGGCGGCGTGCTCCACGGACTCCAGGATCACCACGCCGGCGCCCTCGCCGAGCACGAAGCCGTTGCGGGCCGCGTCGTAGGGCCGGGAGGCGCCCTCGGGGTCGTCGTTGTTCTTGGACATCGCCATCATGTTGCCGAAGGCCACGATGGGCAGCGGGTGGATGGCCGCCTCGGTGCCGCCGGCCACCACCACGTCGGCCCGGCCGGTGCGGATCATCTCGATCGCGTAGCCGATCGCCTCCGCGCCGGACGCGCAGGCGCTGACCGGGGTGTGCACGCCCGCGCGGGCGTTCACGTCGATGCCGACGTTCGCCGCCGGGCTGTTGGGCATCAGCATCGGCACGGTGTGCGGGGAGACCTTGCGGACGCCCTGGTTCTTCAGCACGTCGTACTGGTCGAGCAGCGTGGTGACGCCGCCGATGCCGGACGCGATCACCGCGCCCAGCCGGTCCGGGTCGACCGAGGGGTCCTCGCCGGCCTTCGCGGTGAACCCGGCGTCCGCCCATGCCTCGCGCGCCGCGATCAGCGCGAACTGCGCGCTGCGGTCGAGCTTGCGGGCGAGCGGGCGGGGCAGGACCTCGCCCGGCTCGACGGCGATGGTCGCGCCGATGCGCACCGGCAGCTCGGCCGCCCACTCCTGCGGAAGCGTCCGGACACCGGAACGGCCGGCCAGCAGCGCTTCCCAGGTCGACGCGCTGTCGCCACCCAGCGGTGTGGTTGCTCCGATACCGGTGACGACCACGGTGTGATTGGTCGGGCTCACAGGAATTGTCTCTCCACGTCTAGAAGGGCGGGCGACAGGCGCGTCGTCCGGGTGTTCACGGGTCCGCGCGGGACCCGTCACGGGGGGTGAGGCGGCTGGGGAGCCGACTCAGTTCTGGGCCTTGAGGATGTAGTCGACCGCGTCGCCGACCGTCTTGAGGTTCTTGACGTCGTCGTCCGGGATCTTCACGCTGAACTGCTCCTCGGCCGCCACGACGACCTCGACCATGGACAGCGAGTCGACGTCCAGGTCGTCGGTGAAGGACTTGTCGAGCTGCACGTCCTCGGTGGGAATGCCGGCGATCTCGTTCACGATGTCGGCGAGACCGGCGACGATCTCTTCCTTGGTGGCTGCCATGTCTGGGGCGCTCCTTGATGTTTCGCTGTCGATGCGGCGTGCGGGACTGCGGCGCCGCGAGGTGTGTCTAGGGGAGAGTAACGACCGTGGCCGCGTAGACCAGCCCCGCCCCGAACCCGATGATCAGAGCGGTGTCGCCGCTCTTGGCCGCGCCGGACGCGAGCAGCCGCTCCATCGCGAGCGGGATGGAGGCCGCCGAGGTGTTGCCGGTGGTCTCCACGTCCCGGGCCACCGCGACGTGGTCGGGCAGTTTGAGCGCCTTGATCATGGAGTCGATGATGCGCATGTTGGCCTGGTGCGGGATGAAGGCGTCCAGGTCCGCGGCGGAGATCCCGGCGGCGTCCAGCGCCTCCTGGGCCACCCGGGCCATCTCGTAGACCGCCCAGCGGAAGACCGCCTGGCCCTCCTGGGTGATCGCCGGGAACTTGACCTCGCCGTGCGAGTCCACCGGCAGCTGCGACTCGTCGCCGCTGCGGAACTGGTCCCAGGCCACCGTCTGGGTGATGGTGCCGGACTTGTCGCCCTCGGAGCCCCAGACCGTCGGTCCTATGGCGGGTTCCTTCGACGGGCCGAGCACGACCGCGCCCGCGCCGTCGCCGAAGAGGAAGGCGGTGGCCCGGTCCTCCTTGTCGGTGAGGTCGCTGAGCCGCTCCACACCGATCACCAGGACATGGCCGGCGGTGCCGTCGGTGATCATGCCCTTGCCGAGGGTCAGGCCGTAGGTGAAGCCCGCGCAGCCGGCCGAGATGTCGAACGCGGCCGGCTTGCCCGCGCCGATCCGGTGCGCGATCTCGGTGGCGACCGCCGGGGTCTGCTTGAAGTGCGAGACGGTCGCGACCACGACGGCGTCGATGTCGGAGGCGTCGATGCCGGCGTCGGCGATCGCCTTGCCGGCCGCCTCGATCGACATCTCCGCGACGGTCTCGTCCGGCCCGGCCCAGTGCCGGGAGGCGATCCCGGACCGGGACCTGATCCACTCGTCGCTGGAGTCGATGTGTTCGAGGATGACCTCGTTGGGAACCACCCGGACCGGGCGGTAGCCGCCCACCCCGCGAATCCGTGCGTGGGGGGCACCCTTGCTGGGGCTGATCTTCGCTGTCATCGCTGCGGGTGCTCCTCTGTCGCGTCCTGCGGGATGGAGTCTGCCGGCGCACCCTGCGGCGAGTTGCCCGCCGTCTCGGCGGCCAGCTCGCGCGCGGCCGCCAGGTGCTCCGGTGTCTTCAGCGCCAGGGTGCGGACCCCTGGCAGGGCGCGCTTGGCCAGGCCGACCAGCGTGCCACCCGGCGACACCTCGATGATCGCGGTGACCCCGAGCTGCTTGAACGTTTCCATGCACAGGTCCCAGCGCACCGGGTGCGAAACCTGCGTGACCAGTCGGCGCACGACCTCCGCGCCCTTGTCCACCTTCTGCCCATCCGCGTTCGAGACATACGGCAAAGAAGGGTCCGCGACGGTCAGATTTGGCGCGAGCGCCTCCAGCGCGGCCACCGCGGGGGCCATGTGGGCGGTGTGGAAGGCACCGGCCACCGCCAGCGGCCGTACCCGGGAGCCCTCCGGCCGCTGCTCGGCGAGCACGCCGAGCTGCTCCAGGGTGCCGGCCGCCACGATCTGGCCGGCACCGTTGATGTTCGCCGGGGTGAGGTCGAGGCCGGTCAGATGGGCGAGCACCGTGTCCTGGTCGCCGCCGAGCACCGCGGACATGCCGGTCTCGGTGACCGCCGCGGCCTCGGCCATCGCGCGGCCGCGGGCAGCCACGAACGACAGCGCGTCCTGCTCGGAGAGGACTCCGGCCAGCACGGCCGCGGTGATCTCGCCGACGCTGTGGCCGGCGACCGCGTCGGGCCGCCCGGTGCCGCCGTTGCCGAACAGGCCGAGCTCACCGGCCGACAGCAACCCGGCGGCCACCAGCAGCGGTTGGGCCACCTTCGTGTCGCGGATCTCGTCCGCGTCGGCCTTCGTGCCGTAGTGGACCAGGTCGAGGCCGACCGTGTCGGACCAGCCCGCGAGGCGGTCGGCCGCGCCGGGCAGGTCGAGCCAGGGGGACAGGAAGCCGGGCGTCTGGGCGCCTTGGCCGGGAGCGACGAGTACGAGCACGTTCACACTCTCTCTCGCGGGCGGGTGTCACCGCCCGTGGGGACAAGGACGAAGAAGTGTCAGCCGATTTGTGGGTGTCCAACAAACGCGTCAGCGAGGCCGGTCGCCGTCCGAGAGACGTCCCAGGATCAGCGCGATGCGCAGGGTGAACGCCGAACGCACGTCGGAAGGTGACCAACCGGTGACATCAGTCACACGTCGCAGCCGGTAGCGAACCGTATTGGGGTGCACGAACAGCATCCGTGCGGCACCTTCGAGCGAGGATGCCTGCTCCAGGTAGACACTCAGAGTCTCCAGTAGCGCCGAGCCCGCCTCTTCAAGCGGCCTGTAGATCTCCTCCACCAGCTGACTGCGAGCATAGCGGTCGCCCGCCATCGCACGCTCCGGTAGCAGATCGTCGGTGAGTACCGGGCGTGGCGCGTCCGGCCAGGCCCGGCACGCCTTGAGCCCGGCCGCCGCGGCCTGCGCGGACCTGGTCGCCGACAGCAGGTCGCCGACCACCGGGCCGGCCACCACCGGACCCGGCGCGAACGGCCCGATCAGCGCCTTCGCCACCCGGATCGGGTCGTCGTCACCGCCGGCGATCACCACCAGCCGCTCGCCGAGCACCCCGGTGAGCACCTGGAGCTTCGCGTGCCGGGAGGCCCGCCGGATCGCCTCCACGGTCAGCTCGCTGTCGCCGTTGGGCGCGGTGCCCAGCACCACCACGATCTTGTCCGGCGAGCTCCAGCCGAGCGCGGCGGCCCGCGACAGCACGCCCTCGTCGGCCTCCCCGGAGAGCACCGCGTTGACCACCAGCGACTCCAGCCGGGCGTCCCACGCGCCGCGCGCCTCGGCGGCCTGCGCGTAGACCTGCGCGGTGGCGAAGGCGATCTCCCGGGCGTAGACGAGCAGCGCCTCGCGCAGCACGCCCTCGTCGCCGGGCGCGGCGACCTCGTCGATCGCCGACTCCATGACCTCGATGGTGGTGCGCACCATTTCCACCGTCTGGCGCAGCGAGATCGCCCGGGTCAACTCGCGCGGCGCGGTGCCGAAGACGTCGGTGCTGATCGCCTGCGGGGCCTCGGGGTGGCGGAACCACTCGGTGAACGCGGCGATACCGGCCTGCGCGACCAGCCCGATCCAGCTGCGGTTCTCCGGGGGCATCGCCCGGTACCAGGGAAGTTGCTCGTCCATCCGCGCGATGGCGTGCGCGGCCAGCCGGCCGGCGGACTTCTCCAGCCGCCGCAGGGTCGCGGTGTGGTCGCCGCGGGGCGGCTCCGAGGAGGCGTGCGGGGGCTGCCGCTTCTGCGGGTTCTGCGGGCGTTGCGCGGGAGGAGGCACGGTCCAAGCCTGCCTTATGGGTGCGGCCGCGCAGGTGGCGGGTTGTCCGTTTCGGCTATCCGTACGACGGTTCGGCGGTCATCCGCCACACCAGGTACTCGGCGTCGGGGGGCGCTTCGGCCTGCCGGGCGCGGGAGTTGGCGGCGCGCAGGGCGTCACCGGGGCCGAGTTCGCGGCCGTCCACCCGGACCGTGCCGCGCAGCACGTGCAGGTAGAGGAACGGGACGTCCGGCAACGGGCCCGAGCCGCGGGCCAGGTGCAGCGCGGCGTGCGGCTGGCGCAGCGGCAGCGGCGCGTCCGGCGCGGCGGAGGCGAGCAGGTACGGGCCGGGCCCCGGCGGCGCGACGTCGGTGACCACGGAGTGCCGGGACGGGCCGCCGGCCGGGTCCGGGTGCAGCCACATCTGGAGGAAACGGCACGGATCGGCGCCCGGGTTGCGCTCGACATGGCGTACGCCGCCGCCCGCGCTGAGCAGTTGGGCGTCGCCGGCGCGCAGCCGGGTCGCGACGCCCTCGGTGTCGCAGTGCTCCAACTCGCCCTCGATCACCCAGGTGACGATCTCGGTGTCGCGGTGGGTGTGCTCGGCGAAGCCCGCGCCGGGCGCCAACCGCTCCTCGTTGCACGCCAGCAGCAGCCCGAACCGTACGTTCGCCGGGTCGTAGAAGCCCGCGAAGGAGAACGCGTGCCGCGTCTCGATCCCGGCCGACGGCTCCCCGCCGGTGTAGCGGCGCTCCGCCCGCCACACCTCGTCCGGCGCGGTCATCCGGCCGCCCGCAGTTCGCTGAGCACCGCGTCGGTCAGCCGCGGCCACAGCGGCAGCGCCCACTCGCCGAAGGGGCGGTCGGTCAGCGCCACGCAGGCCGCGCCCGCGGCCGGGTCGATCCACAGGAAGGTGCCGGACTGGCCGAAGTGGCCGAAAGTCGCGGGGGAGGAGAGCGCGCCGGTCCAGTGCGGGGACTTGGCGGCGCGGATCTCGAAGCCCAGGCCCCAGTCGTTCGGGTCCTGGCGGCCGTAGCCGGGCAGTACGCCCTTCAGGCCGGGGAACGCCACGGAGGTCGCGGTCGCGACGGTGGAGGGGTGCAGCAGCCGCGGGGCCTGCACCTCGGCGGCGAACTTCAGCAGGTCCGCGACGGTGGAGACGCCGTCGGCCGCGGGGGAGCCGTCCAGCGTGGTGTCCGCCATGCCCAGCGGCTCCAGCACCGCCTGGCGGGCGTACTCCGCGAACGGGATGCCGGCCGCCTTCGCGAGGGCCTCGCCCAGCGCCTCGAACCCGGAGTTCGAGTAGATGCGGCGGGTGCCGGGGGCGGCCATCACCTTCGGGGCGTCGAAGGCGAGGCCGGAGGCGTGGGCGAGCAGGTGCCGTACCGTCGCGCCCTCGGGGCCCGCCGGGTCGTCCAGCTCGAACACGCCCTCCTCCCAGGCCACGAGGACCGCGTACGCCGCGAGCGGCTTCGTCACCGACGCCAGGGGGTAGCTCCGCTGGAGGGTGCCGTACGACCCGGCCACGGTGCCGTCCGCCCGGACCACGCCGGCGGAGGCGTTGGGCACCGGCCATTGCGCGATCATCGCCAAGCTGTCCATGGGGCCTGACCCTACGGGGTGGGGGGTTCTGTCGGTTCCGGGACCACCTGCTGGTGGCGGGTTGCGCGCGCGGTTCTCCCCCAGAGCTTCGCCTGGGAGGTGCCCCCACGCGCCCCTGAAATATGTGCGGCTCTCTCCGCGAAGAGACGCTCACCACCAGGGGCGCCCTCCTTACTTGCCTAGAGTGCGCTCGAAGGTCTTAGCGTAAGAGGTATGACGGTCGTGCAGGTGGCGAAGAGCAAGCCGAGCAACACAGCGAGTTGCGAGGACCCGGAGACGCATCTGCGGCCGGACGGGCAGGACCAGTACACGATCAGCGAGGTCGCGGAGTTCACCGGGCTGAGCGCGCACACCTTGCGCTGGTACGAGCGGATCGGGCTGATGCCGCACGTGGACCGCTCGCACACCGGCCAGCGCCGGTTCAGCAACCGGGACCTGGACTGGCTCGCCTTCGTCGGGAAGCTGCGACTGACCGGGATGCCGGTCGCGGACATGGTGACGTACGCGGAGATGGTGCGGGCCGGCGACCACACGTACGGCGAGCGGCAGGCGCTGCTGGAGTCCACCCGGGTGGACGTGGTCCGGCGGATCGCCGAACTCCAGGACACCCTTACGGTGCTGGACCACAAGATCAGCACCTACGCCTGCTCCCGGGCGCCGGAACGGACCGCGTGAGCGGAGCGCCGCCGCGCCGCCGCCGTCCCCGTCCCCGTCCTACGGCCTGACGCGGCTGGTACGGATCGCCGCCAGCACCGCCGCGGCGAACGGGAGCGACTCGTGCACCGAGCCGTACCCGAGCCCGAAGATCACGCTCGCCGGGTCGCGGTCGGCGGGGGGCAGCGGCTCGGCCGGGTCGCGCAGCAGCAGCCGCAGGTGGCCGTGGACCTGCTCCGGTGAGCGCCAGTCGACGCCGCACAACTCCTCAACGGGGAAGGTCTGGTCGCCGGAGTTCCACTTCGCGGTGGAGGCGCCGGTGCGGAACCAGTGGAAGCCGACCGCGTGGCCGTCGAAGGTGGCCTTCGCGTCGTACGCCTTGAAGGAGCGCGGCACCGCGGGGGCCGGCACCAGGTAGCGCCCGCCGGGCGGGTCCGCGGTGACCGCGGCGGTGCGAACGGCGGCCAGCAGGTCGTCCCGGGCGGCCTCGGCGAGTTCGGCGCTCTGCTCGGGCAGCACCAGCCGGTAGGGATCGGCGCTCTCCCGCAACTGGCCGCCGGCGACCTCGATGAGCGGGTCGACGCCGGGGTGCGGGGTCGCGCGCAGGACCACGGTGCCGCGGCGGCCGGGCACCAGCTCCACGTCCTCCAGCGCCTCGTGCGGCACCCGCCGCTCACCGAGCGCCTGGAGTAGTCGGGAGCCTCGTACGCCTCTGCTGTACCGGATCACCACGGCGTCGGGTTCGAATTCCCACACGGCGTTGCTCCCGGCCAGCACTTCACCCATAAGGCCCAGCTTATGGCCGCCTCGGCGGACTGCGCCCCTTACCCGCTACGCGCGTCATCGAAAGGGGGACGGGTTTTCCCGGCCGCGCCCGGCTCAGCCAAGACCACTGGTGCAGGTGTTCTCCGTGGGGCAGGTGATCGCCGAGTAGTCGCCGAGGGCGATGTCCGCGAAGTTGGCGAGGCTGGTCGTCCCGGGGACGAAGTAGCCGCCGTGGCCGTCGGCGCCGTCGGTACTGATCACCCGGGCGCCGAAGCCGCCGGAGACCGGGTCGGGGCCGTGGCCGAGCCCGGCGAACTCCACGTGCGGCACGTCGCCGATCCAGTCCCCGGAGTCCCGGGCCGCCCAGACGTGCGCGGTGGTGTGCAGGGCGGCGACGTCGCGGGCACGCATGCCCGGACTGCCCATGACGGCGATGTCGCGGACCCGGCCGGGCGGCAGGTGCGGAGCGGCCAGCCCGCACAGCACCGAACCGTAGGAGTGGCAGAACAGCGCCACGTCGCGGCGGCGGGGGAGCGCGGCGAGGAGCGATTCGAGCCGGACCGCGCCACGGGCGGCGAGGGTGCCGGTGGAGGCTTCCAGGCCGAGGCCGTCCGGGGCGGTGTAGCCCGCCCAGGCGATCACCGCGGTGCGGGCGTCCGGCCGGTCGAGCCGTTCGGCGCCGTACAGCGCGCGGGCCATGCCGGCGGTGGCGGCGTACCGCTTGGCGTCGTCCCGCTCGAAGTCGGCCAGGTCGGTGGCGACGCCGGGGACGACCACCGCGACGTGGGTCGCGGTGCGCAGGTCGCCGAGCACCTCGGCGATGTGGCCGTCGCCGGTCGGGTCGAAGGCGAGGATCTGCCGGTGCCCGGCGAGCAGGGACGTGTAGCGGTCGGCGAGCTCGGTCATGGCGGCGCGGCCGACCGGGGTGAGCGCGTCGCTGTGCTTGTCGGCGAGGGCGGCGGCCCGCTGCCGGGTCAGCGCCAGCCGGTTGGCGCCGTAGCGCAGGGCCGGGTCGACCCCGTCGAGGTTGCCGACGACCAGGGGATAGCGCCGGGCCAGGCCGAGCCGTTGGGCGCCGGTGAGCGAGGCGAAGAAGCGGGCGACGGCGCCGGGCGGCGCGTCCGGGTCCGGCAGCCGTCGGGCGCCGACGGTGCCGTGGGTCCACGCGGCGAGCGCGGCGGCCATCGCGTCCTTCGCCGCGCGCGGCGACAGCGTGGCCGTCCACCCGGTGGTCGCCAGCAGCACGAGGATGACCGCCAGGGCCACCAGCGGACGCGCCCCGCCCGGGAGCCCCTGGCGCCTCCGCTCCCTGGTGCGCCGTCCCCGCCCGCCCGCCGGCGCCCACACGCCCACGGGCGCGTCCCTCGGCGCCCGGCTCGCGGGCACGGCGACCCGTCCGTGCGGACCCCTGACCGGGCGCCCACCACTCGGGGACAGCGTGCCCGTCCGTGCGGGCGGCAGCGTCACTCGCTCATGCCTTGCGGGCTCCGTCCCGGGGGATGTACGGGCTGCGGTCACTTCCTACGGTTCGTCCGGGATGCTACGGCACACCGCCCACGGTTCCTTGGCACCACCCTCGCCGCGCCCACCCCGTGCCTCCCCCGGCCCAGCACCTCCCCTCCCGCACGGGTGGCCCGGGCACTCCCGTCACCCCCCCCCAACGCACGGCGGGCCCGCCCCGGAAGAACCGGTGCGGGCCCGCCCGTGGTCTCGGTGACCGCAGAGCGCAGCGCAGCGCTACGCGTCGCCGCCTGCCGCGCCCGGGTGGGCCGCGGAGGCGTCCAGCAGCTGGTAGCGGTCCACCGCCTGCTTGAGCGCCGAGCGATCGACCTTCCCGTCGGCAGCCAGCTCGGTGAGCACCGCCAGCACCACCGACTGCGCGTCGATGTGGAAGAAGCGGCGCGCCGCCCCCCGCGTGTCGGCGAAGCCGAAACCGTCCGCGCCGAGCGAGGTGTACCGCCCCGGCACCCAGCGGGCGATCTGGTCCGGCACCGAACGCATCCAGTCCGACACGGCCACGAACGGCCCCTGTGCCCCGGACAGCTTGCGGGTCACCCACGGCACCCGCTGCTCCTCCTCGGGGTGCAGCAGGTTGTGCTCCTCGACCGCCACGGCCTCGCGGCGCAGCTCGTTCCAGGAGGTGGCCGACCAGACGTCGGCGCGCACGTTCCACTCCTCCGCGAGGATGCGCTGGGCCTCCAGCGCCCACGGCACCGCCACACCGGACGCGAGGATCTGCGCCGGGATCTCGCCCGCGCTGCCCGGCTGGAACCGGTGCACGCCCTTGAGGATGCCCTCGACGTCCACGTCGGCGGGCTCGGCCGGGTGCTGGATCGGCTCGTTGTAGACCGTGAGGTAGTAGAAGACGTCCTCGCCGGGCTTGCCGTCCGCGGTCTCGCCGTACATCCGGCGCAGGCCGTCCTTGACGATGTGCGCGATCTCGAAGCCGTACGCGGGGTCGTAGGCGACACAGGCCGGGTTGGTGGAGGCCAGCAGATGGGAGTGGCCGTCGGCGTGCTGGAGACCTTCACCCGTCAGGGTGGTCCGGCCGGCCGTCGCGCCGAGCACGAAGCCGCGCGCGAGCTGGTCGGCCATCTGCCAGAACTGGTCGCCGGTGCGCTGGAAACCGAACATCGAGTAGAAGACGTAGACCGGGATCAGCGGCTCGCCGTGGGTGGCGTACGCCGAGCCCGCGGCGATCAGCGACGCGGTGCAGCCCGCCTCGGAGATGCCGTCGTGCAGCATCTGGCCGGTCGGCGACTCCTTGTAGGCGAGCAGCAGTTCGCGGTCGACCGACTCGTACTGCTGGCCGAGCGGGTTGTAGATCTTCGCGCTCGGGAAGAACGCGTCCATGCCGAAGGTGCGGTACTCGTCCGGGGCGATCAGCACGAACCGCTTGCCGATCTCCTTGTCCCGCATCAGGTCCTTCAGGATGCGGACGAACGCCATCGTGGTGGCGATCGACTGCTGGCCGGAGCCCTTCCTCGCCGCCGCGTACACCTTGTCCTCCGGCAGCGGCAGCGGCTTGGCGCGGACGATCCGGGTCGGTACGTAGCCACCGCACGCCTTGCGGTGGTCGTGCATGTACTGGATCTCCTCGGAGTCCCGGCCGGGGTGGTAGTACGGCGGGTAGCCCTCGTCGAGCCGCTGGTCGGTGATCGGCAGGTGCAGCCGGTCCCGGAAGCGCTTGAGGTCGTCGACGGTGAGCTTCTTCATCTGGTGGGTCGCGTTGCGGCCCTCGAAGTTCGGGCCCAGCGTCCAGCCCTTGATGGTCTGGGCGAGGATCACGGTCGGCTGGCCCTTGTGCGCCAGGGCCGCGGTGTAGGCGGCGAAGACCTTGCGGTGGTCGTGCCCGCCGCGCCCGAGGTGCAGGATCTGCTCGTCGGTGAGGTCCTCGACCATCTTGCGCAGCCGCTGGTCGCTGCCGAAGAAGTGCTCGCGGATGTACGCGCCGGTCTCGGTGGCGTACGTCTGGAACTGGCCGTCCGGGGTGGTGTTCATCTTGTTGACCAGCAGGCCGTCGCGGTCCTGGGCCAGCAGCGGGTCCCAGGAGCGGTCCCAGACCAGCTTGATGACGTTCCAGCCGGCGCCGCGGAACTGCGACTCCAGCTCCTGGATGATCTTGCCGTTGCCGCGCACCGGGCCGTCGAGCCGCTGGAGGTTGCAGTTGACCACGAAGGTCAGGTTGTCCAGGCCCTCGCGGGCGGCGATGGACAGCTGGCCCAGCGACTCCGGCTCGTCCATCTCGCCGTCGCCGAGGAACGCCCACACGTGCGACTTGGAGGTGTCGGCGATGCCGCGCGCCTCCATGTAGCGGTTCATCCGGGCCTGGTAGATCGCGCCGAGCGGGCCGAGGCCCATGGACACGGTCGGGAACTCCCAGAAGTCCGGCATCAGCCGCGGGTGCGGGTAGCTGGACAGGCCGTCGGGGGCCTTCGACTTCTCCTGCCGGAACGCGTCGAGCTGCGCCTCGGTGAGCCGGTCGAGCAGGAACGCGCGCGCGTAGATGCCCGGCGAGGCGTGGCCCTGGAAGAAGACCTGGTCACCGCCGAGGCCGTCGTCCTTGCCACGGAAGAAGTGGTTGAAGCCCACGTCGTACAGCGACGCCGAGGAGGCGAAGGTCGCGATGTGGCCGCCGACCCCGATGCCGGGGCGCTGGGCGCGCGAGACCATCACCGCGGCGTTCCACCGGGTGGCGTTGAGGATCTTGCGCTCGATCTCCTCATTGCCGGGGAAGAACGGTTCGTCCTTGGTGGCGATGGTGTTGACGTAGTCGCTGCTGCGCATCTCGGGGACCGCGACACGCTTCTCGCGGGCCCGTTCGATCAGGCGGAGCATCAGGTAGCGGGCGCGCTCCCGGCCCCGCTCGTCGATGGCCGCGTCGAGCGAGTCGAGCCATTCCGCCGTCTCCTCGGGATCGAAATCCGGGACCTGGCTGGGAAGGCCGCCAATGATGATCGGGTTGCGATCTGATCCGGAAGCCACGCTGTTCCTTCGCTCACTAGGACTGCTACGGGAAGTTTCTGGACGTGATGGAGTGGCCGCCGACGGCGGCGCGCGCCGCGTCCATCGTGTACCGAGGCCGTTCGATACGTCATCTCTACCGGGCGGTAACCCCAGGTGGGCGGCCAAATCCGAACTCTACGCCCAGTCGGACGTACGACCGACTCGCGGTGCCAACACTCTGCAAAACGGGCAACCCCGGCAGATGTCCGTGATCTGCGTCACCATGGGAGAGTGCGCAGGGCGGCGGTGAAGCGGGGAACTTGCCATGAAGACGGTCGAATCGTCACCGTTTCGACGGTCTCGTACGGCGGGTACTTGCGCGATCCGCCCCGCCCGTGTGGACTACCGCCAATAAGCTCGCACCGTCGCGGGCACATACAGACCATGAAGACCCGCACGAAATCTGTGCCCATGACAGGAGGCAAAGCGTGAGCGCGACCGCGGACCACGCGGAGGAGCGGACCAACCCGGCGAGCCGGCTTGGTTTCGAGCCCGGACAGGTGGTCCAGGAGCTCGGGTACGACGAGGATTGCGACCAGGAGCTCCGTGAGGGGATCGAGGAGCTCACGGGTGAGGAGCTCGCCGACGAGGAGTACGACGACGTGCCCGACGCCGTCCTGCTGTGGTTCCGCGAGGACGACGGCGACCTCACCGACGCGCTCGTCGACGCCACGTCGACGATCGACCCCGGCGCCCCGATCTGGCTCATGACCCCGAAGACCGGGCGTGACGGCCACGTGGAGCCGAGCGAGATCGGCGAAGCGGCGCAGACTGCCGGCCTGGCCCAGACCAGCAGTGTCAACGCGGCGAAGGACTGGACGGGCAGCCGTCTGGTGACCCCGAAGGCGGCCAAAGCCGGCAAGCGGTAGGCGGGACGGATCGCGCCGTAGTCGGTCGCGGTCCGTTTCCGGCCGCGCCGCCGTCGTGGCTTGTCGCGCGGTTCCCCGCGCCCCGGGTAGGCACGGCCGCACCCGGGGCGTGGGGAACCTCATGTCCGCTTGGCGCAGGGAGCCGTTTTCATGCCGATCGACGCGGGCGGACCCGCACCTGATCTGCGGCTGAAGGATCAGCACGGCCGCACCGTCGCCCTGGACGACTTCCGGGGCGTCAAGAACGTCCTGCTGATCTTCTTCCCGTTCGCGTTCACCAGCGTGTGCTCGGGCGAACTCCAGGCGATCCAGAACGAGTTGGCCTCGTTCCAGAACGAGCGCAACCAGGTGCTCGCGGTGTCCTGCGACTCCATGCACGCACTGCGCGCCTTCTCCGACGCCGAGGGTCTGGACTTCCCGCTGCTGAGCGACTTCTGGCCGCATGGAACGGTTTCCCGCGCCTACGGCGTCTTCGCCGAGGAGAAGGGCTGCGCGCTGCGCGGCACTTTCGTGATCGACCGGCAGGGCATGGTGCGGTGGACCGTGGTGAACGGCCTGCCGGACGCGCGTGATCTCGGCCAGTACGCGAAAGCGCTGTCCGCGCTGTAGCCAATCGGGAACGGGTCACTAAGCTCTGGACGTTGATCCAGCAAGCGCAGCACACAACGACCCACACCGCACCGACGGGCGGGGAAACGACAGGAGGACTCGTGGGAGTCAGCCTCAGCAAGGGTGGCAACGTCTCGCTGACCAAGGAGGCGCCGAACCTCACGGCGGTCGTCGTCGGTCTGGGCTGGGACGCCCGCACCACCACCGGCAGCGACTTCGACCTCGACGCGAGCGCGCTGCTCACCGACGAGCAGGGCAAGGTCCTTTCCGACCAGCACTTCGTCTTCTTCAACAACCTCAAGAGCCCGGACGGCTCGGTCGAGCACACCGGCGACAACCTCACCGGTGAGGGCGAGGGCGACGACGAGGTGATCAACGTCAGCCTGGCCACCGTGCCGGCGAACGTGGCGAAGATCGTCTTCCCGGTGTCCATCTACGACGCCGAGCCGCGCCAGCAGAGCTTCGGCCAGGTGCGCAACGCCTACATCCGCGTGGTCAACGCGGCGGACGGCGCCGAGCTGGCCCGTTACGACCTCACCGAGGACGCCTCGACCGAGACGGCGATGGTCTTCGGCGAGCTGTACCGGCACGGCGCGGAGTGGAAGTTCCGCGCGATCGGCCAGGGATACGCCTCGGGCCTGCGCGGCATCGCCCAGGACTTCGGCGTCAACGTCTGATCGCCGGCACGCTGCCCACCACCACGTTTGAGGGGGAAAGGACCACGATGGGCGTCACGCTCGCCAAGGGGGGCAACGTCTCCCTGTCCAAGGCCGCGCCGAATCTCACCCAGGTGCAGATCGGCCTCGGCTGGAGGGCCCGTTCGACCACCGGTGCCGACTTCGACCTGGACGCCAGCGCGCTGCTGTGCTCCGGCGGCCGGGTGCTGGGGGACGAGTACTTCGTCTTCTACAACAATCTGAAGAGCCCGGAGGGCTCCGTCGAGCACACCGGCGACGACCTCACCGGCGGCAGCGGCGGTGACGACGAGACGATCCTGGTCGACCTGACGAAGGTGCCGGCCACCGTCGACAAGGTCGTCTTCCCCGTCTCGATCTACGACGCCGACGCCCGGCTGCAGACCTTCGGCCAGGTCAGCGACGCCTACATCCGCGTGCTCAACCAGTCCGACGGCGTCGAGCTGGCCCGCTACGACCTCACCGAGGACGCCTCGACCGAGACGGCGATGATCTTCGGCGAGCTGTACCGGTACGGCGGCGAGTGGAAGTTCCGTGCAGTAGGCCAGGGGTATGCCTCGGGCCTGCGCGGTATCGCCCTAGACTTCGGGGTCAACGTTTCGTAAAGCCGCGCACCGCGCGGGGGACCCTTGGCTCAAGGGATCACAAGGGATTGGGTGGGAAGCACGTGCTCCTCAGAACATTCGGCTGGTCATTCGGCATCACTGCCGCCGGCCTGGCCCTGGCCGGCATCCTCTGGGGAGGCAAAGGGCTCGCGATCGTGGCGATCCTGTCCATCCTCGAGATCTCGCTCTCCTTCGACAACGCGGTCATCAACGCGGGCATCGTCCGCAAGCTGAACGCGTTCTGGCAGAAGATCTTCCTCACCATCGGTGTGCTGATCGCGGTCTTCGGCATGCGGTTGGTCTTCCCGATCATCATCGTGGCTGTCACCGCGAAGCTCAGCCCGTGGGAAGCGGTCCGGATCGCGGTCAACGACCACGACCGCTACGAGAACCTCGTCTCCAACGCCCACCCGGCGATCGCCGCCTTCGGCGGCATGTTCCTGCTGATGATCTTCCTCGACTTCATCTTCGAGGAGCGGGACATCAACTGGCTGTCCTGGCTGGAGAAGCCGCTGGCCAAGCTCGGCAAGCTGGACATGCTGTCGGTGGCGGTGGCGATGATCGTCCTGGTCATCGCGGGCACCACGGTCGCGGACTCGGTGCCGCTGCACGGCGGGCACGGCACGGTCGACAAGGCCGAGACGGTCCTGCTGGCGGGCGTCGCCGGTCTGATCACCTACCTGGTGGTCGGCGGCATCTCCGGCTTCTTCGAGGAGCGGCTGGAGGACGACGAGGACGGCGACGAGGACGGCGAGGGCCCCAAGACCGTCGAGGAACCCTCGCTGGGCGCCAAGGTCCCCGCGGCCACCAGCGGCGCCAACGTCGCCCGGACGGTCGGTCTGGCCGGCAAGGCCGCGTTCTTCATGTTCCTGTACCTGGAAGTCATCGACGCGTCGTTCTCCTTCGACGGCGTCATCGGCGCCTTCGCGATCAGCAACGACATCTTCGAGATCGCCCTGGGTCTGGGCATCGGCGCGATGTACATCCGGTCGCTCACCGTCTACCTGGTCCGCAAGGGCACCCTGGACGACTACGTCTACCTGGAGCACGGCGCGCACTACGCGATCGGCGCGCTGGCGGTCATCCTGCTCATCACGATCAAGTACGACGTCAGCGAGGTCATCACCGGCCTGGTCGGCGTTGTCCTGATCGCGGCGTCCTACTGGTCGTCGGTGGTACGCAACCGCCGTCTCGGGGAAGGCTCTGGTCAGTCGGACGACGACAAGGCGGAAGTCTCGTCCGGGGTGTGACCCCCGGCCGCGCACGCGCCGCTGCCCCCGCCGTCCGGCGGGGGCAGCGGCGCGTCCGTGCGGCGGGTGGCTGCGGTGCTGAGCGACAGGGGAGGACGGACGACAATGGCCTGGTGGCGGTTCCTGCGGCCCAACGGCCCGGACCAGTTCGACGTGACGAACACGCACAGTGTGGAACTCACCAAGAGGCGGCCCGAGCTGTCGCTGACGAAACACGGTGCCGCGGTCGGCAACATGCGGGTGAACCTGTCCTGGCAGATGCGGCCGACCGACTCCGGGGACTGGGTGACGGATCGGGGCAGTTTCCTGCGCCGTCAGATCGACGTGTTCAAGCCACGTGTGGTCCAGGCGGCCGGCCCGGCGATGGTCAACGTCGACCTGGACCTGGCGTGCATGTACGAACTCGCGGACGGCACGAAGGGGGTGGTCCAGCCGCTCGGCGACTTCCACGGTGACCTGGACGCGCCGCCGTACATCCAGATGACCGGCGACGACCGGTTCGGCGGCACCTCGGGCGAGACGCTGTACATCAACTTCGACAAGCGCGAGGAGTTCAAGCGCCTGCTGGTGTTCGTGTACATCTACGACGGCACGCCGGCGTTCGACCGCACGCACGCGAAGGTGGAGATCTTTCCCGGGTCCGGGCCGCGGATCGAGATCCCGCTCACCGAGCGGGAGCCGCAGGCGCGGTCCTGCGCGGTGGTGCTGATCGAGAACCGCAAGGACGAGATGATCGTCCACCGCGAGGTGAAGTACGTGTACGGCTTCCAGGCGGAGATCGACCGGCTCTACGGGTGGGGGCTGCAGTGGGGGCGGGGGTACAAGTCCAAGGTGTGACCTGGGCGGTCGGGCTGGGCGGACCCTCCGGGGTGGGGGGTGCTGTCGGTTCCGGGACCACCTGCCGGTGGGGGGTTCTCGCGCCGTTCTCCCCCAGAGCTTCGCCTGGGAGGTGCCCCCACGCGCCCCTGGGTCAGTTGCGGGTGTTCCTTGAGAAGAAGCTGTCCTGGCCGGAGTGGTGTTTCGGCTGTGGGGTCACCACCCAGGGCTTCGCCTGGGGTTGCCGCCAAGCTCCCGTGGGTTCTCCCGAGCGGTCAGGCGGATTGGAACTGGGGGCCCTGCGGGGGGAGGGTGAAGTGGCCGTCGGGGGGGAGGGCGTTGGTGGCGACGGGCTGGGGGTAGCCGTAGGCCGGGTAGGCCTGTTGGGGCTGTTGGTGGACCACTGGTTGCTGAGGGGGTGGGGGAGGGATGGTGGCGGCGACGGGCTGGGGGTAGCCGTAGGCGGGCTGGGCGGGCACGTGGGAGGGGTATGGGGCCGGGAGAGGGTAGCCGTAGGCGCCGGGGGGTTCGGGGGCGGACACGGTGGGTCCTGCGGCCGCGGTGTAGCCGCCGGTGGGTGCGGGGCCGGGCATGGCGGCGGTGGGGCCGGCGGCGGCGGTGGCGCCCTGGGCGGGCTCGTCGGCGTCGGGGTCGCCGTCGTCGACCGCGATGCCGTACTCCGTGGCGAGGCCGACCAGGCCGGTGGCGTATCCCTGGCCGAGCGCGCGGAACTTCCAGCCGGCGTCCTTGCGGTACAACTCGCCGCAGATCAGCGCGCTTTCCTGGCCGGTGTCGGGCACCACGTCGAAGGTGACCAGCGGGGCGGCGTGCTGCGGGCCGGCCGCGTCGAAGAGGGCGAGCACCAGGTCGGGCACCAGCCGGAACGGCCCGCCGTCGCAGGACGCGGCGACCACCACCCGGTCCACGCCCGGGTCGAGCGCGGCCAGATCGACCTCCACGGTGTCGGTGAAGCCGTCGGGGACGCGCTGCTTCGGCAGGTGCCGGGCCAGGCCCGAGGGGTGCCGGGGGGCGTTGTAGAAGACGAAGTCGGCGTCCGAGCGCACCCGGCCGTCGGCGCCGAGCAGCAGCACGGAGGCGTCCACGTCGGGAGCGGTCGGCGCCGGGCTCCAGCGGAGCACCGCCCGGATGCCCGAGGCGTCCAGCGGGATGTTCGAGCCCTTCACCATCACGTGCGTCATGACTGCCATCCTGCCCGTCCTGCGGGGCGGCCCACAACGCCGCGGACGGCGGGCCGGGTGCGGGGGTCCGCTCCGGCCGCGCGGGCGGGGTGCGTGACGCGCGGGGACGGACACCTGGCCGACCGGAGCCGGTTACCTGTTTGTCACGCGCTGCGGGAACCTTTGCGACACGGGCGCACGTACGATAATCGGCCACGCGATTGACGCCTGCTCTCGCGGCTGCGACTCTGAAAGGGGGCGTATGCGACACTTCGGACATCTTGCTTCAGAGCTCAGGGGTGAGCTCTTCCACCGGGAACCTCAGGAGTTCACCTCCGGCTCTCCCGCGCGCGTCCTCGCGACCGCCCTCGGCGCCACGCTCTACAGCCCGGCCACCCGGCCGCACCTCGCCGACGACGTGCTCAAGCAGGCCGCCCACGGCGTGGTCTCCATGGTGCTGTGCCTGGAGGACTCCATCGACGACCGCGACGTCGAGGCGGGCGAGGCGAACCTGGTCCGGCAGTTCGCGGATCTGGCCGCCCGGCCCGGCGCCGAGCAGGCGCTCCCGCTGCTGTTCATCCGGGTCCGCACCCCGGCCCAGATCACCGACCTGGTGCACCGGCTCGGCGGCACCGTACGGCTGCTGTCCGGATTCGTGCTGCCCAAGTTCACCGAGGAGACCGGCGTCCCCTTCCTCGAAGCGGTCGGCAACGCGGAAAGTGCCTCGGGGCATCGGCTGTTCGCGATGCCGGTGCTGGAGTCCCCGGAGCTGCTGCACCTGGAGAGCCGGGTGGAGACGCTCTACGGGATATCCCGCACCGTCGACAAGTACCGCGACCGGGTGCTCGCGCTGCGCCTTGGCGTCACCGACTTCTGCTCCTCCTACGGCCTGCGCCGGGCGCCCGCGATGACCGCGTACGACGTGCAGATCGTCGCCTCCGTCATCGCCGACGTGGTCAACGTGCTCGGCCGCGCGGACGGCAGCGGCTTCGTCGTCACCGGCCCGGTGTGGGAGTACTTCCGGCACCACGAGCGGATGTTCAAGCCCCAGTTGCGCCGCAGCCCGTTCACCCCGGAGGCCGAGGATCTGCGCGAGGCCCTCATCGAGCAGGACATGGACGGCCTGCTGCGCGAGATCGAGCTGGACCGGGCCAACGGCCTGCAGGGCAAGACCTGTATCCACCCCAGCCATGTGCCGGTCGTCAACGCGCTGAGCGTCGTCACCCACGAGGAGTTCTGCGACGCCGCCGACATCCTGCACCAGGACCGCAGCGGCGGCGGGGTGCTCCGCTCCGCCTACACCAACAAGATGAACGAGGTGAAGCCGCACCGCGCCTGGGCCGAACGCACCCTGCGCCGCGCCGAGGTCTTCGGTGTCGCCCGCGAGGACGTCGGCTTCGTGGAACTGCTCGCCGCGAGCCTGCCCTCCTCCTGACCGGTGCCCACCCATCCGCACGTAAGGACACCCGCCTGATGCCAACGAACGCGCCCTGGACCGGGCAGTGGGTCGCCGACCGCCTCGGCGTCACCCTGCACGGCGACGGCCTCGCCGACCTGGTCGGCCTGGCGCTGCGGCGCAACCCCAAGCGGGCCCATCTGCTCGTCTCCCAGGTGCTCGGCAAGCACGTCCCGCAGGACCCCCGCACGGTCTACGGGTCCGCCTACGCGCTCGGCCGGCGGGTGCGGGACCTGCTGGGCGCGGCCGACGCGCGGAACGCGGTCGTGCTCGGATACGCCGAGACCGCCACCGGGCTCGGCCACGCGGTCGCCGACGGCATCGGCTTCGCGCCGTACCTGCACTCCACCCGCCGCGCGGTGCCCGGCATCACCCCGCACGGCGGGTTCGAGGAGGAGCACAGCCACGCCACCTCCCACCTGCTGCTGCCGGAGGAGCCCGGGCTGCTGACCCGGCCCGGCCCGCTCGTGCTGGTCGACGACGAGTTCTCCACCGGCCGCACCATCCGCAACACCATCGCGGCCCTGCACGCCCTCCACCCGCGCGAGCACTACGTCGTCGTGGCGCTCACCGACATGCGCGCGCCCGCCGACCGCGACGCGCTGGACGCCTTCGCCGCCGAACTGCCCGCGCACATCGACGTGATCGCCCTGGCCACGGGGACGGTCGGCCTCCCGGACGGGGTGCTCGGCAGGGGCCAGGCGCTGGTGGCCGCGCACAACGCGGCGGACGAGGCGTCCATCGCCGTCCCCCCGGCCGCCACCGGCCACGGTTCCGCCGCCTCCGCCGGGCGCGTACGCCGGGTGGAGCTGGAGTGGCCCGAGGAGGTGCCCGACGGGGGCCGGCACGGCTTCCTGCCCGGGCACGCCATGCGGCTGGCGGATGCGCTGCCCGCGATGGGCGGCCGGCTCGCCGACGCCCTGCCGCCGTCCGCCGGCCGCGTCCTCGTCCTCGGCAACGAGGAGCTGATGTACGCGCCCCTGCGGCTGGCCAAGGCGCTCCAGGACACCCTGGAGGCCCGGGCGCGCGCCTCGGCGCCCGGGAGCGCCCCGGCCGCCGTCCGGTACTCCACCACCACCCGCTCCCCGGTACTGGCGGTCGACGACCCCGGGTACGCCATACGGCACCGGATCGCGTTCCCCGCGCACGACGACCCGAACGACGCGGGCAGCACGGACCGGTTCGCCTACAACGTGCGCGGGTTCGACGCGGTGGTGTGCGTGGTGGACTCGACCGGGGACACCGCCGCCCTGCACGCGCCCGGCGGGCTGCTGGACCGGCTGGCCGCCGCCACCGACTCGGTACTGCTCGCGGTGGTGCCGTCCTACCGACCGAACGGAAGCACGCACGCGATGAGCCCGACGAACAGCCCGAGCGGTGCGACCGCGCGGGCCCCGCAGACCCCCGAGGCCCCGGCCGAGTCCCGCGGCCCGGCCGGGTCGTACGGCCTGGCCGAGCCGCTGCGGGGGCCGGAGTTCTCCTCCTACGCGCCCGACGAGGTGGGCTGGCTGCTCAAGGACCTCTCCGACGTCGAGTTGGAGGCGCCCACCGAGGAGCGCGAGGAGGCCATCCAGAGCGGCGGCGCGCACTACGCCGAGTCGCTGCCGGTGGAGTACCAACCCACCCCGGAGTACCAGGAGTTGTTCCGCTCGGCGCTGGACGGCTCGGCGCGGCGGATCGCCCGTGCGGTCGGCACCGTCACCGAACTGGTGCTGGCCGAGCGCGGACCGGACGCCGTCCTGGTCTCGCTCGCCCGCGCCGGCACCCCCGTCGGCGTGCTGATGCGCCGCTGGGCCGAGCACGCGCACGGGCTGCGGCTGCCGCACTACGCGGTCTCCATCGTCCGCGGGCGCGGCATCGACGCCAACGCGCTGCGCTGGCTGGCCGCCCACCACGACCCGGCCGACGTGGTGTTCGTCGACGGCTGGACCGGGAAGGGCGCGATCACCCGCGAACTGGCCGCGGCCGTGGCCGAGTTCGCCGAAGCGCAGGCGTCGGAGCAGGGCTCGGGCGCGGGTTCGGGTTCGGGGAAGCCGGGATTCGACCCGGAGATCGCGGTCCTCGCCGACCCGGGCGGCTGCGTACGCACCTACGGCACCCGCGACGACTTCCTGATCCCCTCCGCCTGCCTCAACTCCACCGTCTCCGGGCTGATCTCCCGCACCGTGCTGCGTGAGGGGCTGATCGGACCGCACGACTTCCACGGCGCGAAGTTCTACCGCGACCTGCTCGGCGCCGACGTCTCCGGGTACTTCCTCGACACCGTCGCCGCCGCCTTCGACTCGGTCGCCGACGGTGTCGCCGCCGACGTCAAGTCGCTGCGCGGGCAGGACCGTTCGCCGACCTGGGCGGGCTGGGCCGCGGTGGAGCGGATCAGCGAGGAGTACGGCATCGGGGACGTCAACCTGGTCAAGCCCGGCGTCGGCGAGACCACCCGGGTGCTGCTGCGCCGGGTGCCGTGGAAGATCCTCGCCAAGCGCGGGGTGGGCGCCGACCTGGACCACGTCAGGCTGCTCGCCGCGCAACGCGGCGTCCCCGTCGAGGAGGTGGACGACCTGCCGTACTCCTGCGTCGGCCTGATCCACCCGCGCTTCACGCGCGGCGCGACCGGTGTGGACGGCAAGGCGGTGGCCGCGAAGTGAGCCGCGCCCCGATGCCCACGCACCACCGGACCGTGGTCGCCAGCGACCTCGACCGCACCCTGGTCTACTCCGCCGCCGCGCTGGGCCTGACCATGCCGGACGAGCAGGCCCCGCGGCTGCTGTGCGTCGAGGTCCACGAGGCCAGGCCGCTGTCCTACCTCACCGAGGCCGCCGGGCGGCTGCTGGTCGAACTCGCCGACACCGCGCGGTTCGTGCCCGCCACCACCCGCACCCGCAAGCAGTACCGCCGGATCAAGTTGCCCGGGCGGGTGCCGCGTTACGCGATCTGCGCGAACGGCGGGCACCTGCTGGTCGACGGGCGCACCGACCACGACTGGCACGACGAGATGCGGCGCAGGCTCGCCGACGGCTGCGCGCCGCTGGCCGAGGTGCGGGCGCACCTGGCCGCCACCGCGGACCCGGAGTGGCTGCGCAAGGAGCGGATCGCCGAGGAGCTGTTCGCCTACCTCGTGGTCGACCGGGACCGGCTGCCCGTCGGCTGGGTCAAGGAACTCGCCGAGTGGGCCGACGCACGCGGCTGGACCGTCTCGCTCCAGGGACGCAAGATCTACGCCGTGCCCAAGCCGCTCAGCAAGTCCGCGGCCCTCGCGGAGGTGGTCCGGCGTACCGGTGCGCACGAGGTGCTCGCCGCCGGTGACTCGCTCCTGGACGCCGACCTCCTGCTGGCCGCGGACGCCGGCTGGACTCCCGCGCACGGCGAGCTCGCCGACACCGGGTGGACGGCTCCGCACGTCACCGCGCTCGCGTCCGCCGGAGTGGCCGCGGGCGAGGAGATCCTCCACCGCGTCCTCGCCCGGCTCGAAGACCGTCCCGGCGTACGGCTCGACGGCTGACCGGCGCCCGGTCCCGGCCGCGCGTCAGACCCCGGGGCGCCGTGGCGGGAGCGGGCCCGGAACCGCCGGGATGCGGGAGTTCGCGAGGATGACCGCCAGGCAGCCGACCGCGAGCACCGCCAGCGCGAGGAGCAGCACGGGATAGCCGACGACGGACGACGCGGCGGCGAGCACGGTCGGCAGCAGGAAGCCGGCGTACGCCGCCGCGTAGTACACGCCGGTGAGCCCGGCGAGGTCGTCGGGGCGGGCTATGCGCTGGATCTCCACCAGTCCGGAGACGATCGCGATCCCGTAGCCCGCGCCCAGCACGAGCGCGCCGACCGGCGCCAGCCACGGCGAGCGGGTCTGGGCGTCCAGCCCGCACACGGCCATGCCCAGCGCCATCAGCACCATGGCGGCCGACATCGCCGGCACGCTCGACCGGGCGCCGAGCCGTTTCGCGAGGGGCTGGACGACGGCTCCCATGCCCAGGGTGAGCACGGTCAGCGCGGTGGCGTAGGCCAGGCCCCAGTGGCCGACCCGGGCGTCGACGAGCTGGGGTGTCACGGCGTACGCGATGCCCGCGGACCCGAACACCCAGGGCGCCATGGGGAGGACGACCCGCCGGAAGCGGCGGTGCCCGGCGGCCGGGACCCTCAGATCGGCCAGGAGTTCGCGGGCCCGCAGCCCTCCGACCCGTAGCCCTCGCGGTCCTCCGGTCGGCGGTCCTCCGGTCGACAGTCCTCCGGTCGGCTCCGGCCGGACCGCCGGCCGCTTCCGGGTCTCGGGTGCCCCGAGCATGACCGCCAACAGGGCGCCCCCGACCGCCACATGGACCAGGTAGGGCAGCGCGGTGGGCCACGGACCCCACTGGGCGAGCGCGCCGGCCACGCCCGGACCGATCCCGAAGCCCGCGGTGAGCGCCAGCGAGCTGCGCCGGGCGCCCGCGCCAGGGTCGGCACCGGGGTCGAAGGGGGCCTGCGACAGCTCCTTCACCCAGCTCGACCCCACGGCCATCGCGATCCCGACGGCGGCCCCGGTCAGCAGCCGCCCCGCGACGAGCGGGCCGAGCCCGAGCGACCCGGCCGCGAGGACGGCACTGGCCAGCAGCGAGACCGCCGTGCCGGCGATCATCAGCGGCCGCCGCCCCCAGCGGTCGGAGAGCGGACCGCCGATCAGCAGGCCGGGGATGAGCCCGACCACGTAGGCGCCGAGCAGCGCGTCGACGGTCACCGTCGAGTAGCCGTCCGTACGCCGGTACATCAGCAGCAGCGGGGTGAACTGGTTGCCGCCCCACCCGCAGGCGACCAGCCCGGCGGCGGCCTGCCGCCAGCCGCGCGGGTGGGCGGCGCGGGGCGTCTTCGCGCGCACGGCCTCGGTGGTTGCGGTGGAGGCGGTGGTCGCGGTCATCGGGCCGCTCCGCTCCGTGCGGCGGGCCGTACGGCGCTCGACGCCGTTCGTGTCGGTGCCGTTCGTGCCGACGCCGTTCGTGCGGGTGCCGTCGGGCTCCGCCGTGCTGTCGCCGGTGTGCTGTGCGCGGTCCTTCGCATGGTCAGCGGTCGCCGCCGTCCAGCGCCCGGTGGGTGTCGTCGAGGTGGCGGCGCAGCGCCGCGGCGAAGGCGGTCTCGTCGCGCGCGGCGATGTGGGTCACCAGCGCCTCGTGTTCCCGCGCGAGCACGCTCAGCCGGTCCGGCCGGGGCCGCAGCGCGTGGACGGCCATCCGCCGTTGCCGGTCGCCGAGGGAGGCGTAGAACCGCTCGGCGAGGCTGTTGCCCGAGACGGCGACGATCGCGAGGTGGAACGCCTGGTCGAGGCGGGTGAAGGTGTCGACGTCCAGGTCCCGGGCGGGTGCCTCCTGCTCGCTCAGGCGGCGGCGCAGCAGGGCGACGGCCTCGGCGAGCCGGTCGTCGTCGCCCGCCAGCAGTCGCCGGACCGCCGCGCACTCCAGCGCCTCGCGCACCTCCAGCACGTTGGCGGCCTCGTGCGGCGGGACCGGCACCACGACCGCGCCCCGCTTGGGGATCAGCCGCAGCAACTCCTCGCTCTCCAGGCGCAGGAAGGCGGCCCGGACCGGGGTGCGGCTCAGCCCGATCCGGTCGGCGACCTCGACCTCGCTGATCAGGCTGCCGCCGGGCAGGTCGCCGGCGAGAATCCGCTCCTTGGTGTCGGCGTACGCCCGCTCGGCGGCCGAGGCGGGCCGGTCCTGGCGGTGCGCGGAGTCGGGAGGTGAGGTATCCATACATGCACCCTAGCATGGATACATGTATGGGCCACGAGATCCCGAGGGGGCCGGGCGGGCATCACCGGAGCCGGTCGGGTGCCGCCGGAACGGGTCGGGGTCAGGCACCCCGTTCCGCGCTGATGACGCGGGAGCAGTGGGCGCGGCCGGACTCGGCCCGTCGGGCGTTGGGCCGCTCGCTGTCGGCGATGAAGGCGATCGCCTCGTCCTGGGAGCGCCCGCCCCCTACGTGCCGGTGCAGCAGCCGGCGTTCGCGCAGCCGCCGGGGCGTGTCGACGTACCAGAGCTCGTCGAGGAGGTCGCGGACCTCCGACCAGCCGGCCCCGTCGTCGGCCAGGTAGTTCCCCTCGGTGACGACGAGCCGCGCGGTGGCGGGGACGACCAGGGCGGCGGCCACCGGCTCGTCGAGCCGCCGGTCGAACCCGGGCGCGTAGACCGGCCGTTCACGGATCGCCCGCAGCCGGCGCAGCAGGTGCACGTACCCGTCGACGTCGAACGTCTCGGGCGCCCCCTTGCGTCCGCGCAGCTCCAGCCGGTCCAACTGGGCGTTGGACAGGTGGAATCCGTCCATCGGCACGTACGCCGCCGTGTCCGCGCCGAGCCGGCCGTTGACGCCGCTGACCAGTCGCTGCGCGAGCGTCGACTTTCCGGCGGCCGGCGCGCCCGCCAACCCGAGCAGGGCTCGGCGGCCTGGGATGCTGGGTACCAACGCGATCACGTCATCGACGAGCATCCGGCCAGCCTAGGGCGACGGACCCCGGGCCGGGCCTGAGCCTGACACCGTTCACGGGAGAAGACGTTGTACGAGACGAAGAACCCCCCGCTCACCCCGGAGTTGTACGCGTACGTCCTCGCGCACAACCCGCCGCTGAGCCCGGCCCAGCGCGCGCTGGTGGAGACCACGCACCGTCGGTTCGCGGACTCCGCCGGGCTCCAGACGGCGCAGGAGCAAGGCCCGCTGCTGGAGTTCCTGGTCCGGCTCACCGGGGCCCGCCAGATCGTGGAGGTCGGCACGTTCACCGGCTTCTCGACGCTGTCGATGGCGGCGGCGCTGCCGGAGGGCGGCCGGGTCATCGCCTGCGACGTCTCCGAGGAGTGGACCTCGGTGGGGCGCGCGGCCTGGGCGGAGGCGGGCGTCGCGGACCGGATCGACCTGCGGATCGCCCCCGCGATCGAGACGCTGCGGGCGCTGCCGGAAGGCCCGTGGATCGACCTGGTCTTCCTCGACGCGGACAAGGGCTCCTACATCGACTACTGGGAGGAGCTGGTGCCGCGAATGAACCCCGGCGGCCTCCTCGTGGTCGACAACACCCTCTTCCACGGCGAGGTCACCGACCTCGGCAGGGGCGGCGGGGCCGCGGCGATCCGCGAGTTCAACGACCGGGTGCGGGCCGACGACCGGGTCGACGACGTGCTGCTGACGGTCGCGGACGGCACGACGCTGGCCCGCAAGCGGTGAGGTGGCGGGGGTAGCGGAGTGGGGGTAGGTGGCGGGTGGCGGGTGGCGGCGGCCCGGCGCGCGGGCTTATGAGGCGGGTGTCGCCGGCGTCTCGGGTGTCGCCGACGCCTCGGGCGTCTCGGGCCTGAGCAGGGCGGCCAGCAGCGGGCGGTAGTGGGCGAAGGGCGGCACCCGCGCGGCCGGGTCCTTCGCCCGCTCGTCCCAGCGGCGCAGCGTCACCGCGTCGCGGGCGTACGGCTCGGCTTCGTACGCCCGCGCCTGCGCGACCGTCATCGGGCCGCCCTGCAGCGCCAGGGTCCGCACCGACTCGGCGGAGAGCTTGTCGTGGTAGCCGGGTTCGGCGCGGCACAGATACCGCTTGGCGGCCACGTGCAGCCGTACCGGCTCCGTGACGTCCGGGCCGAACCACGCGGCGAGCCGGTCCGCACCCGTGTGGCTGTGCCGGTTGTCGGTGCCTTCCAGCCACTCCTCGCCGCTCACGGTGCCGTGGAAGTGGCCGATGTCGTGCAGCAGCGCCGCGGCCACCAGCGCGGGCCGGGCGCCGTCGGCCTCGGCGAGCGCCGCCGCTTGCAGCATGTGCTGGGCCTGGGTGACGTCCTCGCCGAGGTACTGGTCGGCGCCGGCGCCGAGGAAGAGCGCTTCCAGCGCGTCGAGGGGGGCGGTGTCCATGGCCGGAAGATGCCACACCCGGGCGGTCGTCCGGCGTCACCCGGGTTACCTGTGGATGAACGCCGACCCTGCCCACCGCTCCGGCTACCCTGAGGGCATGCCCCGTTACGAGTACCGCTGCAAGGCGTGCGGCTTCACCTTCGAGATGCGCCGCCCCATGTCCCAGTCCGACGCCCCCGCACCCTGCCCCCGCGGCCACGCCGACACGGTCAAGCTCCTCTCCACCGTCTCCGTCGCCTCCTCGTCCTCCCCTTCCCCCGCAGGGCCCTCCGGGGGTTCCGGCGGAGGAGGCTGCTGCGGAGGAGGTTGCTGCGGCTGACCCTGTCCCCCCGGGGGCGCCCGGGGTGCCCGGGGGAGTGCCCATCCACCCCACCACT
Source organism: Streptomyces sp. NBC_00448 (assembly GCF_036014115.1). Lineage (NCBI taxonomy): Bacteria > Bacillati > Actinomycetota > Actinomycetes > Kitasatosporales > Streptomycetaceae > Streptomyces > Streptomyces sp. NBC_00448. The sequence goes on along the minus strand of NZ_CP107913.1, from coordinate 3,019,072 downwards.
GGCGGTTGACGGCCGTGCGGCGGGACTCCGTACCCCTGACGCCGGGTGCGGCGGGAGGTCCCGCACCTACTGAGCGGCGCGTGCGGGTGCTGTCAACGGAGCTGACCAGCCCACAACCGGCCGGTGTTGAACGGTGCAGCCGAGGCAGCTACCCCAGCCCAACGGGGGTGCCCGGGGGAGTGCCCGCACTTGCTCAGGGGCGCGTGGGGTACCTCCCAGGCGAAGCTCTGGGGGAGAACGGAGCCGACCAGCCCAACCCGGCGGGTGGTCCCGGGACGGCGGGCCGACCCGAGTCGGGGGGTCCGTCAACGCCCCGCCGCGCGGTCCTCCCGAATATTGGACACCACCCGGTTCACCGTGTCCCGCACCGCCGCGGTCTCCGTGAGGAACGCCCAGTAATCGGGGTGCCGCCCCTCCAGCGCGCCCACGGCGCGGTCGAGCCGCGCCACCGCCTCGTCGAGCGGCCGCGCATGCCGGGGCTCGGGCGTACTCCGCCCCTGCATCGCCAGCCGCTGCGCGTCACGAATCGCGAACCGCGTCTTCTCCACCTCGCCGGTCGGGTCCTTGCTGACCTCGTTGAGCCGGCGCAGCCGATCCCCTGCGGCGGCCACGGCGCCGTCCACGTCGTCCATCTGCGTACGTACGGTCGCCAGCCGCGAGGTCGCGTCGGCCCAGCGCTGCTCCGTACGAGCCACCCGGGCCTCGGCGAGTGCCTGCTCGGCGAGCCGGACCGCCTGCGCGGCCTGATCCGGCACCGCCTGCAGGTCCTGCCAGCAGGCGGCGGAGAAACGGCGCCGCAACTCGCTGAGCACGGGGGCCACCCCCTCCGCCCGGGTGCCGAGTGCCTGCACCCGGGTACGCAGCGACACCAGCCGCTTGTCGATCTCCTTCGCCTGCTCGGGCAGCCGCTCGGCCTCGGCCCTGACCGCGTCCGCGGTGCGCCGCATCTCGTCGGCCCGCCGGACCGTCTCCCGCACGCCGTGCTTGCTCGCGCCCTCGTTGAGCTTTGTGAGCTCCGGGCCGAGCGAGGCGAGCCGGGCCGCCAGCGCGTCGGCCTTCAGCCCCGCCGCGCGCACCGCGTCCAGCGCCTGGCTCGCCGCGAGCAGCGACTGCTTGGCCCGCTCCCGGGCGGGCGCCAGCTGGGCGAGCTGCGTCTCGGCCTTGCCCAGCAGCGGGGCGAGGCCGGCCTGGTACCGCTCCAGCTCGGTCTTCGCGTTGGTCAGGTCGTCCTTCGCCCGGGTCAGCTCGGTCACGGCCCGCGAGGCCGCCGCGTGGTCCAGGTCGTCCCGGTCGATGTCGTGGGCGTCGACGGTCGCGATGTAGGCGCCGCTGACCCGGTCGATCTTCTCGCCGAGCGCCCGGAAGCCGTCCAGCGCCCGCCTGGCCTGCGGGGTGTCGTCGACCGCGGAGATCGTCTCTATCGAGATCTCCAGGTCCCGCTGGGCCGTGTCCAGGTCGTAGAACGCCTGGGCCGCGGCGTCCTTCGCCGCCTGGGCCTCCGCACGCAGGTCGTCGCCGCGCCGCCACCACGAACGTGCCGTCGTCACAGTGACACTCTCTCCCCGCGCTCGCTGCTCACTGTCGTCCGCCCCATCCTCCCACCCACCCGGCCCGAACACACGGCCCCCTTTCCCCGCGCCCGCGCTCCGGCCCCGCCGACTCCAGCCCGAGCTCCGCCGCCGGACCCGCTCCGGCCCGCCGCCCGGCCCGCCGCGCTTGCCGAGCACGCCCCACCCCGGGGTAACCTGTGACGTCGCAAACCCCCGGGGCGTGTAGCTCAGTGGTAGAGCGCCGCCCTTACAAGGCGGATGTCGGCGGTTCGAAACCGTCCACGCCCACCCCCGGTCCAGCCCCTCCCGCGCCAGACGGGAGGGGCTTCTTGATGCGCGGTTCCCGCGGAGGCCGCCCGGGCGTGGTCGGCGTCGCCGCCGGGGAGCCGACGTAGACGGTGTGCGGCTGCTGGTCGGCGTGGCAGTCGCATCCGCACCGGTACGTCTGCACGGGGACGTTCGCGTCCGTGTCGCCCGGCAGCCGCAGTACCGTGTTGCCCGGGCACCAGGCGTGCGGCTCGGGCCAGTCGAGCCGGTCGGCCGTAGCGCACTGCGGCGATGCCGCTGCCTCGGCGGCCGTCGGGCGCCGCACGGTCACCTCTTCGAACTGCTGGCCGGCGCGGACTTGGGGTCGGTGGTGCAGCCGCCCTTACGGCAGTCGGGGTTCGAGCACGACATGACGATCACTCCTTGTCGGTGGTGGTCTGAGCGGCCTGGATACGGGCGCGCAGCTGTTCTGTGAGGGGCAATGACGCCCCTGCGTGGTGGTACAGAGCGGACACCAGCAGATGGAGCCGCCGGCCCGCCTCGCAGGTGACCGGTGCGGCCAGTACCGCTTCCAACTCGGCGAGCGTGACGTCGAGCGGGCGGGCGGCGAGTTCGGCGCAAGCCGCCTCCAACGCCCACACCCGCGGGACCCGCAGATCTTCATCGAGCAGGACCCCGACGGTGAGCCGCCGTGTCGTCGTCCGCCGCATGCTGCGCCCCTCGCCGGCGTGGCCGCTGCCCCGGACCGTCGCACGGCCGGGGGGCCTTCTTCCGGCCACGCTACGAGCGCGATGCGCGGCACCGTAAGCGATGTGCGCAGATGTGCACCAAGAGCATGTGCCAAGGGACATGTGAGAGAGGTGGTCTTGACGGTGGCTCGGTCCATCGCGAAGGTGGAGCACAAAGGCGCACCACGCAGAGGGAGATCACCGCCATGGCCTTACTGTTCATCGGCATCGACCCCGACACCGGGCACAACGGCTCTTCCACCGTGTGGGTCGACCCCTACACCCGCGACCTCGTCGTGCAGAGCTAGATCGCCGACGAGCCCACCCGCCAGGAGTGCGTCGACACCACCGCGCCGGGCCACGCGAAGGGAATCCCCGACCACGAGACGGCCATCCGGATTCCGCCGCACATGATCCCGATCCTGAGGAGGGCATGCGATGTTGCCGAGCGAAGTGGACTTCGAGGGCCTGCTGGAAGCGACCCGGACCTCGGCCGTACATCTGGAGATGCGTGACCAGTACGCCGTCGGCGACGAGATCACGGACTTCGAACGCTGGCGGGCCGGCGGGCTGCGCGACATCGACCCAACCTCGGCGTACTGGACGCCGTGGGTGGACCTGATCACCCGGACCCGAGCCCGCGGCGTCACCGTCCGCCGGGCCCGGATCGTCTCCGAGCCCGCCACCGAGTACATCCGGTACGAGCACGCGGGCACCGTCGTCAACGTGGTCGCGGGCGAGCAGGTGCGGTGGCTGCCCCGGCACCGGGCGGCGACGCTGCTGGTGCCCGGCGCCGACCTGTGGATCTTCGACGGCGAGACCGTGCTGTTCAACCACTTCACCGGCGACGGCAACTGGGCCGATCCCGACATGGAACTGGTCACCGACCCGGCCGTCGTCCAGCAATGCGTGACCGCGTTCGAGCAGATCTGGGATCGTGGCATCCCACACGACCAGTACAAGATCCGCTAGCCAGAGAGCACCGGTAGCCCCGCCCATGCCCGCATCGCCGTCATCGTCCGCGCAGGCCGCCCGGGAAGACGTCGCCCGACGCCTCCGGGGGCTGCGCCGAACGGCCGGCCTGACGGTGACGGAGCTGGCCAACCGGTGCTCCTGGCATCACGCCAAGACCTCGCGTATCGAGAACGCACGTACTCCGCCGTCGCCGACCGACATCCGGCTGTGGTGCCGGGCCACCGGCGGCGAAGAACAGGCGGCCGACCTGATCGCGGCGTCCCTGCATGCCGAGTCGCTGTACACCGAGTGGAAGCGGCAGGCTCGTGACGGGCTCCGAAAGCTCCAGGACAGCTATCGGACGCTGTACGAGTCCACCGCGCAGTTCCGCGTCTACTCGACCACGCTCGTCCCGGGGTTCCTCCAGACCGAGGGCTACGCGCGGGCGCTGCTCTCGGCGAACGCCCGCTTCCTTGGTCTCCCGGACGACGGTGCCGAGGCCGCGGCGGCCCGTCTTGAGCGCTCTCAGATCATTCACCGGCCCGGTCGTCGGTTCGTGCTCCTTGTCGAAGAAGCCGTCCTGCGGTACCAACTCGGCGATGCGGAGGCGATGGCCGCGCAACTCGGATACCTCCTCACCGCGGGCGCGCTGCCCGCGGTGTCACTGGGGGTCATCCCGATGGCGACACGGGACCGGCCGCTGTGGGCCGCGGAGACGTTCATGGTCTTCGATCGGGACCTCGCCTGCGTGGAACTGATCTCCGCGCAGGTCAACATCACCCAGCCCGGCGAGATCGCGCTCTACGTCAGCGCGTTCGAGCAGTTGCGGAAGATGGCGGTGTACGGCGCGGAGGCGCGGGCGCTGATCGTGCGGGCCATCGACGCCCTGCGGTGACACCTTGCCCTGCGGTCCGGCATGCACCGGGAGAAGTGCGTCAACTCTGCTGCCGGACGAGTGTGTAGCGCCAGAACAGGCGTCGGCGGAGTCGGGCGCCGGGCAGCACGCGGCGGGCGTCAGGGACGATCTCGGCGAAGCTCATGGTCGCGGGTCGGGTGGGCGCGGTCATCGAGGTCGGCGCTGGTGCCGCGCGTCCCCTGTTCTTGATCCAGGTGTTCTTGATCCAGGCCATGACGACGTTTAGCGGGATGGCGACGGCGCCGAGGAGGTGATCGCCGCGGGACCGGGCACGGGCGACTCCTACGACGACCAGGGTTCCGCCCGGTGCCAGGTGCCGGCGGAGGACGGCAGGTGGTGGAGGGTGGCGACGCACGTGATGACGTCATAGCGGCCGGGCGGTATCCCGGTCAGCGCGTCCGCGGCGGTGAACCGTACGGGAACGGCGGCCGCCGTGAGCTCCGTGCCCGCGCGACCATCGCGGGGTCGGCGTCCACCCCCTGTACGGATGCGGCACGCGCGGCGGGCGCCCATCGGGAAGGCGGGGCCACCCGCTTGCGCCGCTCAACCGGTGAGTTCGGCTCGCCATTGCCGGGGCCATGAACCCGAGGGCGGTGGGTCTCCCGCGATGCCGAGGTCGCGTCGGGCGCTCGCGTAGAAGGCATCGCGTGCCGCGCTCGCCAGGGCGTGGGCCTTGGTCCACATCGCGGGGTCGGCCGGCCCCTCCCGTACGAGGAGTTCGATGGTCCAGATCGTCTCGTGCCAGCGCCGCGCCGCCGCGATCGTCGCCGCGTCACCGACCAGCAGGACGGACTCCCATTCCGTCGCGCGGCGGGACTCGGCGTCGGCGAGGAGCGTGAGGCCGTCGGCGGGCTGCAACGGGTCGGCCACGTCGGCGAATCCGAGGGCGGCGCCTATGCGCTGGGCGACGCGCAGTTGCGCCTTGAGCACGTTGGCGTAACGGCCGTACGTCTCGAAGCGCTTCTCGTCCCAACGCTCCTCCCGCTGCCGCCTCCACCGTCGGCGCTCGGTCGAGGTCTGCACGGCGTACGAGCCGAGCGAACCGATCACGACGCCTATCAGAGCGGGCAGTTGATCCCAGAGCGCCACAGTCCCTCCCCGGCCGAATCCGCGCTGCCGCACCCTCGTCCCCGCGGCCCGGGAACCCTACCCACATTCGCCGCGGCGCACCTCCACGCCGCCGCGCCACCGGTCCGGCCCGGTCCCCGTGGCGGGGGTCAGAACGGGGTGTCGTCGGTGGGACGGGTGGTGCCGGGGCGGGTGTTCAGGGACCAGATGTGGGTGCACCGCGGGCACTGGAGGTGGATGACCGGGCCCTTGTTGGCGAGCAGGTAGCGCCAGTGCTCGCCGCAGTTGCGGCGGGCCGCGCAGGTCGCGCAGTGGCGGGCGTCGTCGCAGACGGGGCAGGCCACCCAGGCGCGGCGGGCGATGTCCGCGTGCGGGTCAATGGGCAGCCGCACGGCCCGGCTCCTCCCCTGTCCCCGGCAGGACGCCGGCCGCCACCAGCAGGTCGTAGGTGCGCTGCTGGTCGGCGTCCAGGCCCGAGTAGAGGAGGGCGTACGCCTCGTCCTCGCCGCGCAGGACGGCCATCGGGTCCCAGTCCGGACCGAGCGCGGCCACGACCTCGGCCCGGCGGCGGGCTTCCTCGAAGGTCAGGTCGATCGCGAAGGGTATGAGGCCGGTGGTGTTGTCCTGGTTCATGGCGAGACTTCCGGTGTACGGGGGTAATCTCACCATCTGTACCAGGCGCTCGCGAGGTGGGGAAGGGGCTCCGGGGTGGCCCGGGGCCGTCCGGGGCGGCGCTTCCCTCGGCGCCGCGCCGGGCCGCGCCCGGATCGGTCGCCGGGCGTGGGCTGTTGCCGCGCCCAAGCCTTGACCGCCGGGTACGCCCTGCTTGCGACGGTGTGACGCATTTCATGACGGGTTCCGCGCGGGCGGAGGGCGTGGTTGCGGAGTGAAGGGTGGGGCGGTTGAGTGGGGATCATGATCACTCGAACCCTGTACCTGTTCGTTTCCGCCGCGCCTCCGGTGTTCGACGTGGCGCGGGTGATCGAGTCCGCGCAGCGGGCCGGGTGGGACGTGTGCCTCGGGCTGACGCCCACCGCGGCGCGGTGGTTGGGCGACTCGCTGGACGGCCTCGCGGTGCTGACCGGGCACCCGGTGCGCTGGGAGTACAAGTTGCCCGGGCAGCCGGACGTCTGGCCGCCGGCCGACGTGGTCGTGGTGGCCCCGGCGACCTTCACGACGATCAACGCGTGGGCGGCCGGGATCACCGACAAGTTCGTGGTCGGGGTGGCCGCGGAGGCGATCGGCAAGGACACCCCGCTGATCGCGATGCCGTGCCTGAACGCGGCGTACGCCCGGCATCCCGCGTTCGAGCGGTCGGTGGGGGAGCTGCGGCTGGCCGGGGTGCGGGTGCTGCACGGCCCGGGCGGCTTCGAGCCGGGCCCGCCGGAGGGCGACGACCCGGTGGGCTACCCGTGGCACCTGCTGCTGGAGGAGCTGGGCGAGGCGGGCGACGTACGGTGAGCGGGCGAGCCCCGCGCCGAGCGGTGCCGGGTGGCGGGTGGCCGGGCCGGGAACGGTCGAGCGACGCCCGGAACCGGCGGGCGGCGCCGGCGTACGAACCCGCTCCCCACCGTGCCCGGCCCCACCCCGCAACGGCTTCCCGATGAAAGGGCGTTGGGAGACGCGCCGACACGTTTAGGGGTTTGCTGACCCTTTCGGGTGAACGAAGGGGGTTCGCGCGGGTGTGCGCGGTGGTGCTGCGAAGCATTGAGGGGTGAGCACTTCATGGGGGAGGCTCGCCCGGATGTGGGCGGCGCTCGCCGTGGTGATGGCAGCGGGTTCATGGGGTCTGAGCGGCGTGGCGGCCGCGACCCCAGGACCCGGCTGCCCCGACGGCATACGCGCGGCCCGCGCCTGTACGACCTCCCGTCCACCAGCCCGCCCGGGCGCCGCGCGAGAACGGTCAGGGCCGCCCGGCCCGGCGTCCTCCCGGCACTCGGGCCCAGCGGCGTACGCGCCGCACCCAGCACACGCGAACCACGCACCGGCGGCGCCCCAGGACCGACCGGACCGGCCGCACCACCCCGACCGGTCCGGCCCAGGGGCCACCGCGCCCTCGCGGGCGACACCGGACGGCCCGAACCCGTCGGCGGAACCTGACCCGACACCGAGCCGTACCCCGACCCGCACGCCGAGCCCTACGCCGACATCGGCGCCGACGCCGACCCGTACGCCGGCCCCTACCTCCGCCCCAACTCCCAGCCCCACCAAGGTCCCTGCCCGTTCCCCGGCTCCCGCGGCGACCAGCGCGCCGCCCACCCCGGTTCCGACGGTCAGCACACCCGAGCCCGTACCCGACCGGACCCACCAGCCGCCGTACCCGCGGCAACCGGCCCACGTGCGGCCCCCGTTCTGGGAGCTCGGCTCGCACCACACCGGCCGGCATCAGACGCATCGGCACCCGGACCCGGGCCCGCTCCCGGACTCGCCCTGGCCGCTGAAGTGCGGTCCCTGGTACTGGCCTTGGGCGTGGACCTGGAGCTGGACCGGGGGCTGGTCCGGCACGTGGACCTTCCCGTCGGGCTGGCTGTGGCACCCGCGCCCCCCGGCGTCCTGCCACCCGAAGCCGCCCCCGCCACCACCCCCACCACCCACGACCCCACCACCGTCGACCCCCAGCCCCACCCCCAGCCCCACCCCCACACCCACAACCACGCCCACCCCGAAGCCGAAACCGACCCCGACCCCGGCCCCCACCCACCGCGCGGCCGTGGCACCGCCACCCGCTGCTCCACCGCCCCCGCCACCCAGCCCCACCCCGCGACCGACCCCCACCCCCACTCCCAAGGCCACCCCGAGTCCCGCCGCCGCGCCGCCGCGACCCGTGGCCTGGCCGACCCCCGCGCCCAAGGCTGTGCGCAAGCCGACGCGGCACACCCGGACCGTGATGGAGACGATGCTGCTCACCACCGTGCCCGCCCTGCTCGCCGTGGCCGTACTGCGGCCGGGCTCCAACACCTACCGCAGGAACCGCTAGCGAAAGAGGGGGAGTTCACCCATGTCACAGTGGTTGGTGCTGGTCATCGCGATGGCCGCGGTGTGTGCCGTGGTGATCAGTGTCGTGGTGCTCAGGCAGCGCAGGATCACCGACGACGACGACCCGTCCGAGACCCCGGACGTCATCGAGTACATGGTCATGATGATCGGCGTGGTCTACGCGATCGTGCTCGGTCTGGCCATCGCGGGCGTGTGGGAGGGCCGCGGCAGCGCCCAGGCGGACGTGCTCGCCGAGGCGCAGGCCCTGCACGAGATCAAGGCCCGGGTGCAGGTCTACCCGGCCGACGTACGGGACCAGGTGCGCGCGGACGTGGACGCGTACGCCTCCTATGTCGCCGACAAGGAATGGCCGTACATGCGGAACCACGACGAACTGTCGCCCAGGGCAACGCAGTTGCTGGACAAGGTGCGTACCGACGTCACGCAGTACGACCCGAAGAGCGACCTCGGCCAGCAGGCGTACCAGCCGCTGCTGGACCAGGTCACGGCCGTGGACCAGGCCAGGACGAACCGGGGGCAGAGCCTCGGGGCCACGATGCCGGGGATGGTGTGGTTCGGCCTGATCACCGGGGCGCTGGTCACGGTCGGACTGATCTTCACGTTGCAGATCCGGCGCTCCGGAAGGGAGTTGCTCCTCGCCGGACTGTTCAGCGCGCTCATCGCGTTCCTGCTGTTCCTGATCTGGGACCTGGACGCGCCGTTCGGCGACGGCCTGTCGGTGAGCGCGAGCGTCTTCCGGGAGATCGTGCTCCGGCAGTGAGCGGCGGCGCGACCGCCGAGCCGTGAGACGTGAAGGAGGGCGGTTCCCCCACCAGGCCCGGTGGGGGAACCGCCCTTCTCGGTACGGCTGTTACGCGGTTGCTAGGTCCCGCGGCTGCTGCGCGCTGCGGCGGCTACCGCCCTGCGGCAGCTCCACCGCACGGCTCAGCGCCAGTTGGACACGTTGACGTTCTCCAGCACGCCGAGCGCGTCCGGCACCAGCACGGCGGCCGAGAAGTACGTCGTCACCAGGTAGCTGATGATCGCCTTCTCGTCGACGCCCATGAAGCGGACGTTGAGCCCCGGTTCGTACTCGTCGGGCAGGCCGGTCTGGTTGAGACCGATGACGCCCTGGTTGTCCTCGCCGGTACGGATGGCGATGATCGAACTGGTCCTGGCCTCGGTGACCGGGATCTTGTTGCAGCTCAGGATGGGCACGCCGCGCCAGCCGGGGACGGTGGAGCCGTTCACCTCCACGGGGTCCGGGTAGATGCCCGCGCGGGTGCACTCGCGGCCGAACGCGGCGATGGTGCGCGGGTGGGCGAGCAGGTAGCGGGTGTTGCGGCGGCGGCTGATCAGCTCGTCCAGGTCGTCGGGCAGCGGCGGCCCGGCGTGCGGCTGGATGCGCTGGTCGTACTCCGCGTTGTTGAGCAGGCCGAACTCGGGGTTGTTGATCAGCTCGTGTTCCTGGCGCTCCCGCAACGCCTCGACGGTGAGCTTGAGTTGCTGCTCGGTCTGGTTCATCGGTTCGTTGTAGAGGTCGGCCACCCGGCTGTGCACCCGCAGCACGGTCTGGGCGACGCTCAACTCGTACTCGCGCGGCTTGACTTCGTAGTCCACGTAGGTGGCCGGCAGCGCGGCCTCGCCCTTGTGGCCCGAGGCCAGCTCGATCGCGGCCTCACCGCGCTTGTTGGTGCGCTGGGTCGGGATCGCCCGGAACGCGTCGAGGTGTTCGCGCAGCGGTGGGGCGGCCTCCAGCAGCGACAGCAGCGACTGCCGCGGCAGTTCCAGCACCGTGGTCGCGGTGGCGGCCTTGGAGGTGTACTGCCAGGTCTCCTCGCCCAGCAGCGCCTGCTCGCCGAAGTAGGCGCCGTCGGCGAGCGAGCCGAGCCGGGTGGGCTCGCCGTACGACCCCTCGCCGACCTTCTCGACCTTGCCGTGGGCGATCAGGTAGACGGTGTCCGCCGGGCGGCCGGCCTCGGCCAGCACATCACCCGCCGCGTACTCCCGTTGGACGAAACGATCCGCCAGCGCGGTGAGTGCCGCCACGTCGTCGAACGACCGCAGCGCGGCGATCTCGCCCAGTTCCTGCGGGATGACCCGGACCTCGGAGCCGGTCTTCACGAAGGTCACCCGGCCGTCGCCCACCGCGTAGCTCAACCGGCGGTTGACCCGGTATGTGCCCGCGTTGACCTGCACCCACGGCAGCACCTTGAGCAGCCAGCGGGACGAGATGCCCTGCATCTGCGGGGTGGACTTCGTGGTGGTCGCCAGATTCCGCGCGGCGGCAGTGTCGAGACTGGTCCGCGCGTGAGCGTCCTGCGGATTGCCTTGTGCGGTGTCCTGACCCGCATCAACCGACATGGACTGTCCTTCCCGTAAGGAGCTGATACAGCCCAATTCTTTCCAGTACGGAGAGTGCTGACTATTGCCGGATCGAGTGAGAATACTTTCCGAAATTCTGGAAAGCGGGGCTCCGGCCGGGGTGATCCGTCCGGTTCCGTACGGCTCCGTGGGCATCCGTCCCTGGGGTGCGAACTGATGTGCGTCGCATGGTGGTTGGGGGGAAGGCGAGGGTCTGAGGGCGCCGACCGGGCGCTCGGGCGCCGATTCCGGCGCCGACCGCTTCAAGGAGGCTTCGCATGCTTGCTGCCGTGGGCGCCGTCATCTTCGCCATCGGGTACATCGTCAACGCGACCAGCACCGGTACGGACGCCGGTTTTACGCCATTCAGCCTGCTGCTGGCCGGTGCGTTCTGCGTCGCGCTGCACCTGGCCGGGGTCGGCTCGGGGTGGAGCTACCCGTCGTCCAGACGGCGCCGTCGCTGATCGGCGGCGGGTGGTGGCGGGGATGAAGGTGGACCGGGGCGGCCGTAGGGGCCGTAGGTCGGCGCAGAGGCGCTCGGCGCCGCGCGGGCGGTGCGGCTGGGCGCTCAGCGCGTCAGCGCGCCTCCACCACCGTGCCGCCCACCGGCGGCGTGGTCTGCGGCGGGATGCCGAGCGGGTTGCCGGCGAGCGAAGGGGAGAGCGAGGGGGAGAAGGCCGGCCGCGGCGGGATGAGCGGGGGGACCAGCGGCGGAATCAGCGGGGCTATCGGTGCCGAGAGCGGCGCCGCGGCGGAGGCCGCTGCGACAGGGGCCACGAGGGGCGTCGCGACGGGTGCCACGACAGGTGTCGCGTCAGGCGTCATTGCGGGGGCCGCCGCCGACGGACTCGCGGTGAGCGGCGCGGCGGCGAACTCGGCCGCCTCGATCGCTATCCGCCGCTCGCGGCGGAAGATCAGCGCGGCGAAGGCTCCGGCGCCCAGCAGCGCGACGAACGACATCAGGGTGCCGAACCAGCTCGCGCCCAGCCACCGGCCGCCGATCCAGCCGAGACCGACGCTGTAGGTGGCCCAGCAGACCCCGGCCAGCGCCGACCAGGGCAGGAAGTCGCGCGGGCGGCGGCGGGCCGCTCCGGCGCCGAGACTGACGACGCTGCGGCCGGCGGGCGCGAAGCGGGCCAGCACCACCAGGGCGCCGCCACCGCTGTTGAGCACCTGTCCGAGCCGTTCATGGGCGGCGGCGAGCCGTCGCGAGTTCGCGATGCGCCGGTCGAACCACGCCCCGCCGCGCCAGGCGAGCCGGTATGCGAGCAGATCGCCCGCGCAGGACGCGGTCGCCGCGCACACCAGCAGCACGAGGATGTCGAGGATGCCGTCCCTGGCGCCGGTCGAGCCGGCGGTGGCCGCGCTGATCACCAGGACGCCGCTGGGCAGGACCGGGACGAACACGTCCAGCAGCACGGAGAGCGCCACGAGAACGTAGATCCACGGCCACTCGAAGAGGGAGCCCAGGTGGTGCAGCACTACGCCTCCTCGCCCTTCGCCGTCGTGCCCGTGTCGTGCCTTGGTCTCGTGCCTTGGTCCTGCGAGCCCGTCTGCGAAGTGCCCCGGAGACCTGCTTCGGGTGTCGCGTCAACGAGCGGCGGATCTTCATCCGCCGTCAGCCGTACAGCGTACGCCAGTAGTGGACCGCGGTTCCGTCGAGGGCACGTGACTAAATAGACAATCACGGCGTTATTACGGCGGGAATACTCTCGCGGAAACGGTTCGGCGCAGATTCTGCGGAGTCGGCGACGAAACCGCACGCCAAGTGTGAGGTGGTCCAGTCCCGTGACAGCGGCCGGCGCCGTTTCCCTGCCCGAGTCCGGCGGTTTTCCGGCCTCCGTGCTCCCTTCGTTCCCTTCGATCCCTTTGCCCTCTTCGCTCGGCTCGCCCGCTTCTTTCCTGGCTTCTTCGTCGTCCTCGTCGCTGCTGCCGGTGAACCGGACGCTCGGGATCGTGCTCGCGGTGCTGCTGGTCGCGGCGGCGGGCATCGCGGCGTACGCGCGGCTGGCCGATGTCAGGGAGAACTACGCGCACGGCATCGTGCTGGCCGGCGTCCGGGCGGCAGTGCAGCTCGCCGCGGTGTCCGCGCTGATCGGGTGGGTGGTCAAGCACCAGGCCGCGCTGCTCGCCTTCGTGCTCCTGATGTACGCGGTCGCGTCGCGAACGGCGGGACGGCGCGTCACCACCAACCGTACCTGGCGCTGGGCGGCGGTGCCGGTGGGCGCCGGTGCGCTGCCCGTGGTGGCCGTGCTGGTGCTCAGCGGGCTTGTGCCGATCGACGGCATCGCGCTGATCCCGGTGGCGGGCATCCTCATCGGCGGCGGGCTGACGGCCACCGTGCTGGGCGGGCGGCGGGCGCTGGAGGAGCTGTCCGGGCGGGCCGGCGAGGTGGAGGCGGCGATGGCGATCGGCCTCAGCGACCGGGACGCGCGGATGGAGATCGCCCGGCCGGCGGCCTCGGGCGCGCTGATCCCGGGGCTCGACCAGACCAGGACGGTGGGCCTGGTGACGCTGCCGGGAGCGTTCGTCGGCATGCTGCTGGGCGGCGCGAGCCCGGTGTCGGCCGGCGCGGTGCAGCTCTTCGTCCTGATCGCGTTGATGGCGGTGCAGGCGGTGTCCGTGGCGGTGGTGCTGGAACTGGTCGCACGCGGCCGGATCACCCGGCCCCGGCACGGTGAGCCGCCGCACAGACGCTCGTGGGCCGAGGTCGTGCGGGGGCGGAAGGCCTGAGCGTACGGCGAGGTGGCGGGTCGTACGGTGTCGCGCCTCGCGGGCCGTGACCGTGGGCGAGCGCGCCCCTCGGGAGCGTGACCGTACGCAGCCGTCCCCGGCCGGGCCCGGGGGCACGATGCCGTACGATGGGGGCAGCAGAAGGGGAGTAGCTCTTCGCCGGACCGTCGACATACTGCCGGGCCGTTCCGCATCGCGAGGTGCGCGGACGTGCCGGGCCGGCGCCCGGAGGCGGTGCACCGCGCGTGCCCGCCAGCGAGACCTTCGGCCGCAGTGTCCTGACGCTGCCGTGCCGAAGCGACCCCTGGAAAGCCATGGTCCTCTCGGTGCGGCCGCCCCGACCGATCGAGGAAAAGCTTCCGTGCTCAGCATCAGCGTCATCGCCGTCGTCTTCGGCGTGATCTTCCTGGCCGAACTCCCCGACAAGACCGCGCTCGCCAGTCTCATGCTCGGGACCCGCTACCGCCCCTCCTACGTCTTCGTCGGCGTCGCCGCCGCCTTCGTCGTCCATGTCGCGCTCGCGATCGCCGCCGGCAGCCTGCTGACGCTGCTGCCGCACCGCTGGGTGCAGGGCGTCGTCGGCCTCCTCTTCCTCGGCGGCGCCGCCATGCTGCTGCTGTCCAAGGGAGAAGACGAGGAGGAGGTCAAGGAGCCGGCCGGCCAGAGCTTCTGGAAGGTGTCGGGGGCGGGCTTCATGCTCATCCTCGTCGCCGAGTTCGGCGACCTCACACAGATCATGACCGCGAACCTCGCGGCGCGCTACGACAACCCCGTCTCCGTCGCCATCGGCGCCGTGCTCGGGCTCTGGGCGGTCGGGGCCCTCGGGATCTTCGGTGGCCGCCTCCTGATGAAGCGGGTGCCGCTGTCCCTGATCACCAAGGTCGCGGCCGCGGTCATGGTCGTCCTCGCGTGCCTCAGCCTGTACGAGGCGGCGACGGGCGCGTCGCTCCTCTGAGCGACCCGGCCACCCCGGTTGTCGGACCCCGTTCGTAGGGTGGCGGTCGTGACGGGAACGAAGAGCGGTGCGGGGGCCCACGTCGTGCGCGAACTGATCGCGTTGACGGTGGGAGCAGGGGCGGGCGGGGGAACGGACGCGGCGCGGGGCGGGGGCTCGGCGGCGGCGCTGGCGGCCGCGCGGCCGGCTCGTACCGCAGCGGCGCGGATCACCGCGGCCGGCGGGGTGGACGAGCAAGTGGCGGGCGGGCTGCGCGCGTTGGTGGCGGAGCGACTGGGCGGCAGCGCCGCGCGGTGGCTGCGGGTGCACGACGCGCTCGCCGAATACCCCGGCAGCGTGCCCGAGTTGCTCGCCGACGAGGCGCCGCCCGTGCCGCCGGCGCCGTCGGGCGGCGCCTTGCGGGCGCCGGCGCCGCGCAGCGTGCACGACACGTTCGCGCTCCTGATCGAGCACGCCGCGCCCGAGCACGCGGCCGTCGCGCTGGCGGCGCTGCCGGACCGTACGGTGGAACTGCTGCTGTCCGGCGGGGCGTTGCCGGGGCCGGGCCTGACCGCGGCCGTCACGGAGCACGGCGGCACCCGCGCCCGGGTGGCGCTGGCCCGGCACTCCCGGCTCGACCCGAGGGTGCTGGCGCGGCTGCTCGACGTCGGGGACGCGGCGGTCGGGGCAGCGGTCTACCGCAACCCGCGCGCCACGTACTCCCTGCGCCGTACGCTCGCCCGCCGGCTCGACACGGTGCCGATGGACGAGGCGCTGCGGGCCGAACTGACCGACCCGGGCGCCGATGTGCCGCGCACCTGGCTCGCGCCGCTGCTGTGCTCGGGCGATCCGGCGCTGACGGCAAGGGCGTTGGGCGCCGGCGCCCGGGGCGTGGCCCAGCAGTACGCCCTGGCCCGGGTCTGGGAGCGCGGCGGCCCCGAGGCGCTGCGCGGCCTGCTCGACGACCCGGCCGTCACCGGCCACCTGACCCGGCCCGTACACGGGGCCGTCGCCGCGGCGCTGGCCGAGGAGGACGGTTCGGGCGACGCCCTGCGCCGGCTGTACGCGCGGGGCGAGCCGTACGACGACCCCGGGCGGCTGCCGGGCTTGCTCGCCGTCACCCGCGGCACCAGCACGCTGCGTGACCTGCTGGCGGAGCCGTACGCGCACGACGTGCACGCGCTGCACAAGGCACACGTGGAGCGCCCGTTCATGCCCAAGGCGTGCGAGGAGCTGGCCCGGCACGAGGGGGCGAGCGACGAGCAGCGGCGCGCGTTCAGACTGAGCGTGCTCAACGAGCCCTGGCGCACGGGCGGTCGGCGCTCCGGGAACATCTCGACCCCCGAACGCCGCCTGGCCGAGGAGGAGTTGGATTACGGCGCCGAGCTGTGGGCGGAGGGGGTGGTCGCGGCGGGGCTGCTCGACCCGGTCGAGCTGGTGCGGACCGCACGGCCGGCCGTCCGGGCGCTCGCGGCGCTGAGCGCGCTGGAGGGGCGCGGCCTGCTCACCGGGGCCGCGGTGGGGGAGTTGCGCGCGGCGGCCGACGCGCATCTCGGCGACTCTGTCGAGGGGTGGGCGGCGTTCGACCGGCTGCTGCCCGGATACCCGGGCGGCCTGCGGGAGTTGATCACGGCGGCGGGGGAGGCCGTGGCGGCGGAGGAAGAGTCCGGGGAGTCCGGGGAGTCAGGTGCGGCGGGGGCTTCCGCCGGGGACGACGCGCTCGCGGCGGGAGGTTCGGGAGGCGCGGGGGAGCCGTACGAGCCGCCGCTCAAGCCACGGGGAGCCGTCGAGCGGGCCGCGCTGTCCGCCCTCGACCTGCTCCGTACCCTCGCCCCGGCCGACGCGGCGCCGTCCGACCACGTCGATGTCGGCGTCCTGCGCTTCCTGGCGGGCACCAGTTGGGCGGACAGCCCCGGCCTCGCCAGCCCCGGGTGGCTCATCGGCGCGTGTGCGGCCCGGGACGTCGAGCCGCCGGACCACGACTCCTGGTATGCCGCGCCCACGTCCGCGACGGTGCGCGCGAAGCTCCCGGAGTCCTGGGGGTCCAGCGCGGTCCCCACCGAACTCGCCTACACCCAGGGCATCCTGACCGCCGACGACCTGCTCGGCTGGCTGCCCGCGTACCGCCTGCTGAGCCTCCCGCACGACTGGCGGCGGTCGGCCTTCCCCGTCGGATGGCGCAACGCCCTTGCCCGGCGCCTGCGTTCCGAACTCGGCGCCGACCCCGAGGCATGGCTCCGGCTGGCGGCGGTGGCGGGGCAGGCGGCCGTCGAGGACACCTGGCCCGACCTGCTGTCGCGGGCACGGCCCGGAGCCGCGCCCGGGGCGGAGACGGAGGTCGGGCCGGAGGGCGGGGCGGACCGGCCGTCCTGGGACCGGCACACGCCGGGCCCGGGCACCCCCGACGAGGCGCTCGGGCTGCTCGCACACGGCAACCACCTCTGGGTCTGGCCGGTGGGCACCCTGCTGTGCCTGGCCGACGCCGAGGTGATCGACGCGGTGCTGTCCCGACTCGGCCCCGACGGACCGTGGTTGCTCGCCGCGTACCTGCTGCGCCACGACCACATACCGCGCCCGGCCTTCGAACGGCTGCTCGCCGGCCGCGACCCGCGGGCCCTGCGGGTCCTCGCCACCCAGCAGCGCTGGCTCGAAGACGGCCTGGCCGCGCGGCTGGCCGACGTCGACGACCCCGGCACCGATCTCGCGCTGCTGCGGCACACCCGCGATCCGCTCGTCGTACGCCGCGTCGTCGAGCGGTCGTCGCGTCGTACGGCTGCGGCGGCAGCGGCAGGAGCCGCACGCACGGATGCCGGTACGGACGCCGCGACGGCTACGGGCACGGGCGCGCCCATGGAGCCGGTCGCCGCGCTGGTGCTCGCCGAGGTGCGGGCCGATCCGGCGGCGGGGCCGGCCGGGGGCATGCGGTGGCTCGGTTCGGCCGAGCCGGACCTGGTCGAGGAGATCCTCGTCCGGTACGCCACCGAACTCGGCTTCGTCCAGCAGGTGTTCGGCTGCCTGAGCCTCTTCGAACACGGCGGGGCGAGCCGCCTCACCGCGCTGGTCGGCCGCGGCCTGCTCGGCCAGGCCGCCACCAAGCTGTGCGTCAAGGCGCTGGACTCCCGTGATCCGGCCGCCGTGCTCCGCGCCCGGCTCGACCGCGAACGCGCCCCGGCCAAGATGGTCAAGAAGCTCCGCCGCGCCTCCCACCGCTGGGCCGCGACGAGCGCCGTGACGGCGGACCCGGTCGGCGCCGACTGGCAGGCCCTGGAGGCCGCACACCAGGAGGAACCGCTGCCGTACTGGGAGGAGTTGATCGGCATGTCGCTCGCTCCCCCCGAACTGCGGCTGCGCTACGCCGAGTCGGTGCGCGAGCCCGGCCCGTCCGGCCTGCCCGACGGCGTCGCACTCACCCGGGCGCGCGCCCGCCACGGAGTGGCCGGCCTCTACCACTGCGCGACCGTCACCCAACTCGACGGCCTCCTCACGTCCGGCCTGCTGACCTCCACCGACCTGCTGGACGTGGCCGCCCCGGCCGCTCTCGTCCTCGACTACCTCGGCAGCGCCGCCCGCCGCGCCGACGCCCCGTCCGAGGCGGCCGCCGCACTCGCGGCGCTCGCCGGCCTCGTCCGGGCCCGGCTCGGCTCCGACGAGGCGGCATGGGCGCGGGTCACCGCGCGGCTGACGGGCCGCGATCCGCGCTGGGAGCCCATGTCCCCGGTGGACGCGCTCCTCTCGTGAAGACTTCGCGGAGGGTGGCGCGGGGCGCGGGAGGGCCGGGTTAGGCTGCGCCCCACGTCTCCGGGGGGAGCCCATCGTGCGCCGATCATCGGTCGTCCCGCTCATCGCCGTCGCGGCTGCCGTGACGGCCGCGCTGACCGGGTGCGGGGGAGGGCACGCGGCGCCCGAGCCCGCGCCCTCCCGTACGCCCGACTCGGCGCTGGAGTCGTTGAAGTCGCAGCAGAGCCTGGTCACCACGGTGCGGCGGGCCGCACCCGACCCCGACAAGGCCACCTCCTGCGACAGTCTCGTGCTGGACTCGTGGGAGGAGCGGGTGGCCGGCTTCGTCGTCAACGGCGAGCGCTTCCCCGCCGTCGCCGATCCCGCGCACCCGAAGACCACCACGTCCGGGCAACCGGAGGTGTACGCCAAGCGGTTCAGCGCGGGCCGGGCGTTCCTCGACCCGTCGAGCGGACGGCTGGTCGACGGCGCCGACGCGGCGCAGACCCGCGCGTACGACGCCTGGCTGGTGGACCCCGCCGTCGTGCACAAGGCGTACCAGCCCTATCAGACCTTCCTGTTGGGCTATCTCGACGGTGGCGGGTCCTGCTGACGCCTACTTGCTCTGCAACGTCCCCAGCGGGCTGGGGTCTTCGGCCAGCGCGGCGGCGGCTGCCGTCCAGCCGGTGTCCTCGGGGCGGAGCGCGCTGTGCAGGAAGGCCGTGCTGAGCCGCTGGACCAGCGCGACGCGGGCCGGGTTCTCGTCCGTCGTGGCGGTGGATTCGTACCCGTTGATGCCGCCGAGCGAGTGCTCGGCCCCGAAGAGCGTGAGCAGGCTCTTGCCGCCCGGGCTGTAGGTGTAGGGGTCGGTGAACCAGTCGGGGCCGCGGGTGGACAGCGCGGACTGGTCGTGGTCGCCGGCCACGATGAGGGCCGGTGCGGCCATGGCGTCGAAGGACGGCCGCATGAAGGAGAAGTGCTCGGCGGCGAACGGGGTCAGCTCGTCGCCCAGGCCGGTCAGGGCGAACAGGACGCCGGCCTTGACGCGGGGGTCGGTCATGTCCTCGCCGGGCACCCCGGCGGAGTCCAGGACGCGGGCGCCGAGCAGCGTGCTCGCGCTCTGGGCGCCCCAGGAGTGGCCGGCCACCGCGACGCGGTCGTGGTCGACGCGCCCGGCGAGGCCCGGCACGGCGGCTTCCAGCAGGTCGAGCCCGTCCAGGACGCGGGTGAGGTCCTCGATGCGGAAACGCCAGATGCGGGGGGTGCGGGGGTCCTCGGCGGGAATGCCGAGGGTGCGGGAGTCGAGGTGGGTGGGTTGCAGGACCACGAAGCCGTGGGCGGCCCAGAAGTCCGCGAGCGGGGCGTAGCCGTTCATCGACTCGCCGAAGCCGTGTGAGAAGACGACGACGGGCAGGTGGTGGCCGTCGGCGGGGGCGGAGACGCGGACCTGGAGGTCCTCGCCGCGCTCGGCCAAGGCGGGCAGAACGACCGGCCGTACGGATATCACGGTCGCGGATACGCCAGAGGCGCCAGAGGTGCCAGAAGTGCCTGAAGTTTCTGAAGTGGCTGATGTGGTCGAGATGGTCGCAGTGGTCGGGTCGGACATGGAGCTGCCTTCCGTTCGATGCGCCCGGCGGCGGGCGGCCGGTGTGGCGCCGCGGGTCCTGCCGGGCGGGAGCGAGAGCGCGAGGGGGCGTGCCGCGGCGCGGGACGGCTTGGTGGCCGGCCCCCGATCTGCCACAATGCATGAAACGGAACCTCGCTCCGCCAACGATACGGAGCGACGTTCCGCTTTGCAAGCTCCTGGGAGGATCACGCGGTGGACGACGTGGACGGCAGCGTGCACGGCACGGGAAGCGGACCGGCCGGGTCCAGGCGCAAGGACGCCCGGCGCAACCAGCAGACCCTGCTGGACGCGGCCGCCGAGGTCTTCGTCGCCTCCGGCGTCGAGGCGCCGGTACGCGCCATCGCGGAGAAGGCCGGGGTCGGGGTCGGCACCGTCTACCGCCACTTCCCGACCCGCGCGGACCTCATCGTCGCCGTCTACCACCACCAGGTCGACGCCTGCGCCGCCGCCGGCCCCGCGCTCCTCGCGAGCGCGGCCACCCCGTACGACGCCCTGCGGCAGTGGATCGACCTCTTCGTCGACTTCCTCGTCACCAAGCACGGGCTCGCCGCCGTGCTGCGGCCCGACAGCCCCGGGTTCGACGCGCTGCACGCGCACTTCGTCGACCGGCTCGCTCCCGTCTGCGACCAACTCCTCGACGCCGCCGCCGAACACGGCGACATCCGCGCCGACCTCGACGGCGCCGACCGCCTCGACGGGCTCGAACTCATGCGGGGCGTCGGCAACTTGTGCGTCGGCGCGGACAGCGACCCCGGCTACGACCCGCGCCGCCTGATCGCCCTCCTCGTCAACGGCCTCCGCGCCGCCCCGCACTGACGCACGCCCCGACCGCGTCCGCGCCGCGGAGGCCGCACCCGTTCGCGTCAGTTGCCCACGTGCAGCCCGAAACCCGTGCGGCCCGCGGGCTCCAGCCCCTCCTTCAGGTGCAGCGACGGGATCTCGTAGTCGCCGAAGTTCTGCCGCCGGAACGCGATCGGCTCGGTCGTCTCCAGGGTGAGCAGCCGCTGCTGCCAGGCCCGGGCGACGTCGGGGTACTCCTCGTCGGTCATCCGGTCGGTGCCGTACAGCACGAAGGGCGGCAGCACCTCGATGCCCGGGTAGTAGAGGATGCCGTGCTGGATCGGGAACAGCAGGTCGTCGATGGGGCCGTTGATCCCGCGCGCGGCGTAGTGCGACTCCGGGCCGCCGGCGGTCACCGACAGCAGCGCCCTCCGGCCCGCGAGGGAGCCCTCGCCGAAGCGCTCGCCGTACTTGGTGGCGCTGTGCTCGCCGACGCCGTACGCGAAGTGGTAGGTGAACACCCGGTCCACCCAGCCCTTGAGGATGGCGGGCATCGAGTACCACCACAGCGGGAACTGGAGGATGACCGTGTCGGCCCACAGCAGCTTCTCCTGCTCGGCGCGGACGTCCGGGCCGAGTGCCCCGGCGTCGAAGGCCCGGCCGGAGTCGCGGGCGACCTTCAGCGGGCTGGAGGCGTGCGGGCCGTAGTCGGCGGCGTCCACCACCGCCTTCCAGTTCATCGCGTGGAGGTCGCTCACCAGCACCTCGTGACCGGCGCTCTCCAACGTGGACACCGCGAGGTCCTTCAGCGAGCCGTTGAGCGACTTCGGCTCCGGGTGGGCGTGGACGATCAGCGTCTTCACGGGGGACTCCTTCGGATCGGGTGGGTGCCTTCGATTCTGGGCACCGCGGCGCCCGCTGTTCAGGGGCGCCGCTTCCGTCGGACGGGACTTCCTGGTATCGGCAGGACCACCTTCGCGCGGCGCCGCCGAGGCCATACTGGGAGCCATGGACGATCTCGCGGGCTTCCTGCGGACCCGGCGCTCCCGGGTCGATCCGGCGGCCTTCGGCCTCGCCACCGACAGCCGCCGCCGGGTCGAGGGGCTGCGCCGCGAGGAGGTCGCGCACCTGTCCGGCGTCAGCGTCGACTACTACGTACGCCTGGAGCAGGGCCGCGCGACCCAGCCCTCCCTGCAGGTGCTCGACGCGCTCGCCCGCGTCCTCGGCCTCGACGAGACCGAACGCGACCACCTGTGCCGGCTGGCCCGGCAGCGCCGCCGTCGCGCGAAGGCGCCCGGCGGACGGGTCAGGCCCGAACTGCTGCGCGTCCTCGACCTGGTCGGCGAGGCGCCCGCGCTGCTGGTGGACCACCGCATGGACGTGCTCGCCGGGAACCGCCTGGCCGGCCTCCTCTACGGCCGCCCGGTGGCGGGCCTGAACACCGCCCGGCACATCTTCCTGGAGGAGGCCGAGCGCGGTCTCTACGCGGGCTGGGAGGACTGCACCGTGGACGTGGTCGGGCACCTGCGGCTGGCCGCGGGAAAGTACCCCGACGACCCCCGCCTGGCCTCGCTCATCGGCGAGTTGGCGATGGGCAGCGACCGCTTCCGGCGCCTGTGGGCCCGTGCGGACGTGCGCGCCCGCACGCACGGACGCAAGGCGTACCGGCACCCGCTGGTCGGACTGCTGGACCTGCACCAGGAGAACTTCTCGCTGCCCGACGCGTCCGGCATGGAGCTGCTGGTGCTGACCGCGGCCCCCGGTTCCCCCTCCGAGGACGGGCTGCGCCTGCTCGCGGGCCTGGGCACGGACCGCGGTGACGTGCGGCCGCTGGTGGACGCCGAGGTCCGCGAGTAGCCGGGACGGCGTCCGCCCACGGCCGGGCGCGCGCGGGGCACGCGCAGGGCACGCGCAGGGCACGCGCAGGGCACGCGCAGGGCACGCGCAGGGCGTGGCTCCCCGGTCACCAGGGTCCGTGGTCGGCCAGGCCGAGGGTCAAGGCGGCCACCGCCGTGGCGAGGAAGACGATCCCGCCCACGATGTTCCGCGAGCCCACCCGCAGATGGGCGAAGATCGCGCCGATGAAGTACAGCACGAGGCCGCAGGCGGCGAGGGTCCCCAGCAGTGGCACGGCGAACCCGGCCGCCAGCCCCACGGTGCCCGCCGCCAGCAACATGCCCAGCACCGGCACCCACTTGCGGGCTATCCCCTTCATGTCCGCCTGGGTCTTGGGGTATTCGTGGCCGATCAGGTAGGTGACGGCGGCGGCGCCGTTGAAGACCACACCGAGGATGGTGACCGTGACGTAAGCGGCGAACACGTTCTCTCCGTTCTGTGCTGGGAGCCGGGCGATGAGGTTGCCGGGCACTCCGTCGCGGAGTGCCGCTGCCTTGAACGACCGGCGGGCGACCCGATCTGTGACATCGGCCGGGCGGTGGGCGGCCCCGCGTACTCCGGGGCGTACTCCAGGACGTGATCGGGGGCGTACTCCGATCCGCGTAGTGCGGATGCCGCCCTGGGGCGGACGCGGCCCGGCTCCGCCCGGACCGAGTTGAGCAGGTTGGGGGCAACGGGGCGGGGACACCGGGGCGGGGGAGAGGAGACGGCGCGGGTGGTCGCGGTACCGATCGGAAGCCGGCGGCAGGGGAGCGCGGACCGTACGAGGATCAGCGGATCGCTGCTGGGCGACGCCGTGACGGCGGTCGTGATCGCCGTCGCGCCGCCGCCCACCGCCGGGCCTGGGCCCTGTTCGTCGTCGCGACCGCCGCCGGCGCGGGCCTGGTCAGCCCCTACGTGACGTTCCACATCGGCAGCGGGCGGCTCGACATCACCGGCCACCTGCACTGGTACGTGCTGGTCGTGCACATCTTCGCCGCCCTGGTCGCGCTGGTCCTCGGGCCGTTGCAGTTTCATCCCGGCGATCCGGGCGCGCCGGCCGGCGCACCGCGCGATCGGCCGCGGCTACCTCCTCGCCGGTGTGCTGCCGGCCGCGCTGGCCGCGATCCCGGTGGCGCTGCTCTCCGGCCGCCTGCTCACCCAGGTCGGGCTGACCATGGCCGCGGCCGGCTGGCTGGCCACCGGCCACCTCGCGCTCCGGGCCGCCCGCCGGCGGGACTTCGAGGCGCACCGGTCCTGGATGGCGCGCAACTACGCGTTCACCTTCCTCGCCGTCACCGCCCGCGTGGTCGTGCCCTTGCTCCTGCCGGCCCAACTCCCGTTCCGCGGACCGGCCGAGCGCGCCTCCTTCGGCGACGAGGCGCACGACCTCGTCCCCGTCGGCCAGACCCTCGGTTGGATCGTCGACCTCGCCGTGGCCGAGGTCGTGATCCGGCGCCGCCGCGCCCGCTCAGCCAACGGGTGACCGTCCGCTGCGCCCGCGCCTGACTGCCAGGTCAGTCCGACGTCTGCGCCGGCCCGCCCGTGCGCCGGTAGAGGGCCTGCGCCTCCTCGATACGACCGAGGTGCTCCAGGCAACGTGCCTCGTCGTGGCGGCTGCTGAGGGTGTCGGGGTGGTCGCGGCCGAGTACCCGTTCGCGCGCGCCGGCGACCTCGCGGTAGACGACCAGCGCCTCGCGCCAGCGCCCGAGCCAGCCCAGGCAGACGGCGACCTCCCGCTTGCTGTCGAGGGTGTCCTCGTCGTCGGGGCCGAGTCCGTGCTCGCGTGCCACGGCCACCTCGCGTGCCACGGCCAGCGCTTCCTCCCAGCGGCCGAGGCGGCCGAGGCTGACACCGAGTGCCTGCCGGGCCCGAAGGGTCTCACGGTCCGCGGCCCCCGAGCTGCGGGTACGGCTCGCCACCAGTTCCCGAAGGACCGCGAGTGCCTCCGCGTTGCGGGCCAGGCGGATCAGGCAGATCCCGATCTCGTAGCGAGCGGCGAGGGTGTCGGGGTGGTCGGGGCCGAGTGTCCGTTCCCGGGCGTCGGCGACCTCGCGGTAGACCTCCAGCGCCTCCTCCCAGCGTCCGTCCTGACCGAGCAGGAACGCGACCTCGTAGCGGGTGCCGAGCGTGTCGGGGTGCTCGGCGCCCAGCACCCGCGACCGGGCGTCGGCGACCTCCACCGTGGCGGTGTACGCATCCTCCGTACGGCCCAACTGGGCCAGGTTGTAGGCGAGGTTGTGCTTGCACCGCAGCGTGTCGGGGTGGTCGGGGCCGACGGTGCGCTCGCGGGCGTCGAGCACCGCGGCGAACTCCCGGCGGGCCTCCCCATGGCGGCCGAGCACGCTGAGCGCGTACGCGGTCTCGTGGCGGGCGGCGAGCGTGTCGGGGTGGTCGGGGCCGAGCACGCGGCCGCGGACCTCGGCCACCTGGGTGTGCAGCGGCAACGCCTCCTCGGCCCGGCCGAGTCGGGTCAGCCAGTAGGCCGCTTCGTGCCGGCCGGCCAGGGTGTCGGGGTGCTCGGGGCCCTGGATGCGCTCGCGTTCGGCGGCGACCGAGAGGTGCAGGTCGTAGGCCTCGGTCCAGAGCCCGAGTTGGCCGAGGCTGTCGGCCGCGGCCTGGCGGGCGGCCAGCGCGGAGAGGCCGTCGTCCTGGCCGGACGGGGACGGTACGTCCGCGGGGGCAGGGGCGGGGACAGGGCCCGGACCTGGTGCGGAAGGATGCCACGCTTGCTGCTGGGGAGCGGCGGCCTGTTGCGGCCTCGCCGTGAGGCGCGCGGTCACCTCGGCGGCCTGCTGCGGGCGGTCCGCGGGGTCCTTGGCGAGCAGGTCCAGGATGAGGCGTTCCAGCTCCACCGGCAGGTCGGGGCGCCGTGCGCGCGGCGGCTCGGGGATGTGGTCGCGGTGCGCGACCAGGATGGACCAGGCGTCGCCGAGGTCGAACGGCGGCTTCCCGGTGGCGAGTTCGTACAGCACGCAGCCCAGCGCGTACAGGTCGCTGCGCTGGTCGACGACGGAGGCGTTGATCTGCTCGGGGGACATGTAGTGCGCGGCGCCCAGGGCGACACCGGTGCCGGTGAGGCGGGAGGAGAAGCTGTCGTCGCCGAGCCGGGCGATGCCGAAGTCGCAGACCTTCACGGTTCCGTCGCCGAGGCGCATGATGTTGGTCGGTTTCAGGTCCCGGTGCACGACGCCGCGCTCGTGGGCGTAGGCCAGTGCGGACGCCAACTGCAATGCGATGTCGATGAGTTCGGGGATCTGCAGCAGGCGGCCGCCGGACTGGGCGAGCACCTGGCGCAGGTTGCGGCCGTCGAGCAGTTCCATCACCAGGAACAGCACGCCGTCGTGCTCGCCGAAGTCGTGCACGACGGTGATGCCGCGGTGCTGGAGCGCCGCCGCCACCCGCGCCTCGCGCCGGAAGCGTTCCTGGATGGCGCGGGTGAGCCCAGCACCGCCGGAACGACCCGGCAGCCGCAGGCACTTGACCGCCACCCGGCGGGCCAGTGACTCGTCCTCCGCACGCCACACCTCGCTCATCCCGCCGCGCCCGATCAGCCGGCGCAGCCGGTAGCGGCCCTGGATCAGGGCGGGCGGGGCGGGTCCCACGGCAGGGACCGCCGGCATCGCGGGGAACTCCTGCGCGGTCTGCGGGCCTTGGGCCGCCCAGGAAAGGGGCACCGCGGGTGGAGGGGCGCCCGGCGGCGCGATGTCCGCCAGGTCGTCGAGGAACCGGCGAGCCGTGGGCCGCCGGCGCGGGTCGGGGTCCAGGCAGCGCTCGATCAGCGTGCGCAGGTCGCCCAGGTGCCGCGGCAGCCGGGACAGGGAGCGGGGATCGTGCGTCACCTCGTAGACCAGGGTCGTCCCCAGGCCGTGGATGTCGAAGGACGGGTCCAGCGGCTCGATCGTCGAGTACCCCTCGGGCGGCAGGGGGCCGGTGGCGCGGGAGCGGTACTGCGGATACGGGTGGACGCGTCCGTCGAACTGGGCGTAGACCCAGCTGATGAGGACCACCGAGCCGGGGACGGCCAGGACGGCGTGCGGTGAGAGGTTGCCGTGGACGATGCCCGCGGCGTGGGCCCGGTCGAGTGCCGTGGCCAGCTCGCGGGCCAGTCCGGCCAGGGAGCGGAAGTCGTCCGCGGGGCGGGCGTGCTGCCAAGGGGCGCGGATGAGGTTCGCCGCCGCGCCGCCCGACGCCGAGGTGACGTACTGCATCGCCAGCCAGGACGGCGGAGTCTCCGGGTCGATGCCGAGGAACGACGGTGCCTGCCGGCCGTCCATCCGGCGCAGCGCCTCCGCCTCGACGCGCAGAAGGGCGCCGAGCATCTCGGGGCCGGGGCTGAAATCCCGCGGCAGATCCTTGACCAGGGCCTGCCTGCCCTCGGCGTCCTCCCCCAGGTGGACGTCGGAGAAGTCCGCCGAGCTGACGAAGCGGACGAGCCGGTACGGGCCGACCGTGCGCGAGGTGCCGGGGGTGCCGGGTGCGGCCCGGCCGCTTCTGGCGGTCCGGCCGGCCGCCGGGTCGGCCGGGCTGGTCGGGCCGGCCGGGGCGGCCGGACCGGTCGGGAGGCCCGGGAGCCTCGGAGCAGTGCGGCTGCCCGGGGTCGCGGGGGAGGCAGGCGCGGCGGGGGCGTCGGGGTGCGCGAGGCCGTCGGCCGAGGCCCGGACCCGAGGAGGCGGGCTCGCCAGCCCGGCCCGGACCAGCGCCTCCTGCCGCAGCAGCGCCCAGGGAATCCCGTCGGCGGGCAGCTCCGCACCGCCGGCGGGATCGGGCAGCAGACCCGGGACCCGTCCGGCCGCTCGTGGCGCCTGGCGCTCGATGAACCGGGACACCGCACGGATGACCTGGTCCGTCTCGTGGCCGCGCAACGACCCGAGCAGGGTGGCGCGCACGCCGGGAAGGAAGCCGTGGGGGATGTCCTCCGGCGCGGTGGGGCGGCCGGTCGGCTCCGGGACGACCAGGCCGCTGAACAGGACCTCGGCCAGTACCGTCGGCGGGCTTCCCGGGATCATGGCCGCCTGCACGACCCGCATGATGGACACGCTGAGCGGCACGGCCGACAGGCAGGCCAGCAGCCGGAACGCCTCCGGCGTGGCGGTCGCGTGGAAGTCCCGCAGGCGCCGGTCCGGCGTTCGCGGATCGTCGCGGGACCGCGGCGGTTCGGGGTCGGCGGACAGCAGCGCGACCGCGGTGTTGGCGCTGCGGGAGCCGGGGCCGGCCAGCAACTCGGCCCAGGGCCCGAGCCACGCGGGGCTCAACTCCAGGACCGGAACGGGGATGCTGCCGTCCGGGAGTTCCCGGCTGCCGCGCCGCCGCCCGGTGTACGCCAGATCGGTGTTGGCCGCCGAGAGGGGCGCGCGCCGCAGCCGGGCGGGAACGGCCGGCAGCGCCGTACGGCTCCACAGCCGTTCCGGCAGCGCCTGGAGGACGGCGAGGGGTCCGGCCGCCGCCCACCGCCGCATCGTGTGCCGTACCGCGGGGTCCTGCCAGCCGGGTGCCACCGCGTCGGTGAGGACCAGCACCAGCCTGCGGCCGGACGGGTCGTGCAGTTCCGAGGTGGCCCGCAGCCGGTCCGACGGCGGCGCCGGCCGCGCGCTCAATCCCGGTGAGCCGTCGCGCCCGGCCTGCAGGTAGCGCACCCGTACGGTCCTGAAGGCCCCCAACTGGAGCAGCAGGCGGTGCACTTGGCGGGCGAGGGGAGCCCAGAGCAGCAGGCTGGTCGGGTGGCCGTCCACCACGAGGACCGCGTCGAGCCAGCGCTCCGGCGCGGGCCGCAGCACCGGCAGCCGCGCGGCCCCGCGGTGCCGGGCGGGCCGCTGCGCCAAGGCGTCGACGGTGGCTTCCTCGTCGAGGTCGCCGCCCTGCCGTGACGGCACCCGCCGCTTGAGCGGCCGCAGGGCGCGCAGCAGTTCGAGTTGATGGGGCAGCGGCGGGGCGGCGGACAGCCGTACCGGACTGGCCGGCCGCCGGCGGGCGCCGCCCGGGAACGGGGCGGTGCCCGGGGCGTGCAGCGGGATCGCGGGTTCGCCGACCGCGGGCGACCGCTCGTCCGGGAGCGCGGGGCCGGTGTCGACGGTTTCGTCGAGCGCTGCGGGCGGGAGCTCCTCCGGCTCCTCGTCGGCCGCGGACGCGGAGGCGCCGGCGGGCAGTCGCGTGGCGAGCCAGAGGATCTCGGCGATCTCCCGCGGTGTGGGGTCGTCCGCGCCGGGTCCGAGACCCGGTCCGGGTCCGAGGCCGGGCCCTGGTCCGAGTCCGGCCAGCACGGACCGGAACGCGTCCACGCTCATAGGCGGTCCTGGTTGAGGAACTGCAGGACGAGATCGGCGACATGGCCGCGGTCGGTCGTGTCGCCCTGCGCGTGCCGCGCCAGGTACACCGCCTGCAGCAGCTGGTCGGTGGCCAGTTCGCCCTTGCTGCGCCGGTCGAGGAAGAGCGAGATGAGCTGCTCGGCGTGCGGCGCCGCCTCGCCCAGGTGGGCGTGCACGATGGCGCGCAGCCGCTCCGGCGAGGGCGTCGGAAGGTGCAGGCGTACGCACCGCCGGAGGAAGGCGGGCGGGAAGTCGCGCTCGCCGTTGCTGGTGAGCACGACGAACGGGAATGCCCTGCACCGCACTTGACCCGCGGTGATCGCCACCCGCCGGCCGTCGTCGGCCGGCCGGACCTGCGCGTCGGTGAGCGTGTCGGCGACCCGCGACAGCTCGGGGATCTCGAAGAAGCCCTCCTCGAACACGTCCAGGAGGTCGTTGGGAAGGTCGATGTCGCTCTTGTCGATCTCGTCCACGAGCAGCACCCGGGGAAGCGCGTAGGGCGCCATCGCGGTGCCGAGCGGACCGAGCCGGAAGTACCGCCCGACATCGACCGGCGTGGCCGCGGGTGTGCGGTCGGCCT
Source organism: Streptomyces sp. NBC_00448 (assembly GCF_036014115.1). Lineage (NCBI taxonomy): Bacteria > Bacillati > Actinomycetota > Actinomycetes > Kitasatosporales > Streptomycetaceae > Streptomyces > Streptomyces sp. NBC_00448. The sequence continues at coordinate 2,989,698 of NZ_CP107913.1, read as the reverse complement.
CCTCCAGCCGGCCGATGGCGTCGTAGCGGTAGAGGCCGTCCTTGAGGGTGCTGCGGCTGGTGATCGGCCAGCGCAGTACCGGGCCGAGCCGCAACTCGTGGGCCACCGCGTACGCCAGGCTGGACTTTCCCACGCCCGGGTCGCCGGTCACCAGCAGGGGACGGCGCAGGTACAGCGCGGTGTTGACCATCTCGACCGTCTTCGGGTCGGCCTGGTAGGCGACGGCCCGCAGCGGCCAGCGGTCGGACAGGCCGTAGGCGTGGTCCCGGTCGAAGGCGGTGGGCCGGTCGGAGTAGAACGCGCGCCAGGGCGGCGGTGCGGGCAGATCCTGGATGCCGTCGTGGGGTTCGCCGCTGCCGCGGTAGATCAGCCAGTCGTCCATCGGATCGCTCTTCTCTTCCTACGCGTAGCGCAGCGGCGGGTGGGGGAGCCGCCGCTCGGGGTCGTCCCACAGGAGCACGAGGTCCTGGGCGTGGTGTCCGCCCGCGGGGGTGACCGCGGCCCTCCCGCGCAACTGCCGTACCCGCTCCGGCCACTGCTTCGGCGGGGTGACCTCCACGTCCGTGCGCAGCCTGGTGAAGAACGTCTCGGCCGGGCAGCGCCGGTCGCCGGCGCCGCCGGGACAGTCGCGGGGCAGCCGGGACGGGCAGCCCGAGTACGCGGCGGCGGAGCAGTCGTGGAGGTCGGACCGGCGCCAGAGGATCACCGGCACCCCCGAGGCCAGCGCGACCTCCAGGACGGCGCCGGAGGAAGGGTGCCGAAGCGAGCTGGCGAGCACCAGCGCGGCCATCGCGGGCTCGGACTCGATCCACCCTTCGAGGACCTCCTGGTCCGACTCGTCGTTGCAGGCCAGTGCCATCGACGGTCCCGCCGCCGACGCGGCGGTGAACCGGTCCCACCGGCTGTGCCAGTACTGGCGCAACTCCTCGTCGTCGAACCGCTCCAAGTCCCTCAGCACCACCGGGTGTTTGCGGCCGAGGCTGGACCAGGTCTTGCGGGTCCAGGGCTTCCACTCGTCGAAGTCCTGCTCCATGAGCTCCTGGGGGACGATCAGTTCGACCATCACCGGGTCACCGCCCGACCGGCCCAGGAGGGCGAGTTGCTCCGGCAGCATGCTCCGGGCCCGCTCCAGCGCGGCCACGAGCGGGAGGGCGTCCGACTCGTGGCCCGCGGGCGAGATGGCGTCCGGACCCTCGTACCGCCACATCGCCACCGTGTAGCGAGCCGGATCGACCGCGGAGGGCTTGAGGCGGACCATCACCGAACGCGGGACGGCGGGCCGCGCGGCGGCGGCCGGCAGGCTGGGGGCCAGGTCCTGGACGTCCAGTCCCAGCACGTCACCCTGCGTGTCGATCCACCACCGCAGCTTCTCGGCGGCGCCGCCGGACGCCGTACGGGCGACGGCCGCCGCGTGCAGCAGGCCGCGGGGAACGCGTCGATCCGCCGCGCCGAGCGCCTCCAACTCGTTGACGACGTCGCGGTGTTCGTGCAGCGGAAGGGCGGGTGCGGCGGCATAGCGGCCGGCCGCGTCGTGGAAGGCCGGCAGGAGGCCGCCCGGCTCGGGCGAAGGGACGGCGGCCAGCAGGCCGAACAGCGTGCGGTGCCCGCGCGGGGACAGCCGCGGCCACCCGAGCGGCGTCCCCCCGGGTGCCGGCGCGGTGGGCCACCGTACGTCCGTGGCGTGGAAGGCGTCATGGGCGCGGACCAGCGCCCGGTACGCCGTCGGGTCCAGGCAGCGCAACGCGCCGACCGGGGTGGCCAGACCGCCCATGTCGGTGCTGTCCATCCGGGTGGCCTTGACCACCGCGCAGATGCCGTGGGTGCCCAGATTCACCACCGGGCCGCCCGACATGCCGGGGGTGACCTCGTCGTGCTTCAGCCGGAACATCAGCCCGCCGTCGAAGAACTGGTCGCCCTGGTACGCGAAGACGGCGGTGACGATCTCGGGCTCGACGCGGTACTTGTCGGAGTAGCCGATGGCGGTCAACTGCTGCCCGCCCAGCGGGATCTGGTCGTGCCACCAGGCGCAGGGGTGGCCCTCCGGCGGGTCCTGGAGCGCCACGATCGCCAGGTCCGGATACGGCCACAGGCCGCCGTGCGCCGGGGCCGCGGAGGCGGCCAGCACCGAGCCGCCCAGCTCGCTGCCCTGCCAGCTCACCGTGACCGGTCCGCCCCGCTCGCCCGCGACATGGGCGCAGGTGACCACGTAGCCCGGCGCGGCCAGGAACCCGCTGCCCGCCGTCCGGCCACGCACCCGGACCAGGCACTGCTGCGCCGGCCCGGTCAACTGCGGTGTCCGCAAAGGCAGTTCGACCGCACCGCTAAGCGGGTCCCGGTCACTGCGGCGCCCCGGCGCCCGGCTGCTCGCCGCCCCACTCGAGCGTCACCTTGACCGCCGCGGTGCCGCTCGTCCCGGCCAGCGCGGCCACCAAGCCGTCCTTGCCGAGGGCGAGTTCGACGCCGAACTCCACGCTCACCTTGTCGGGGGCCGCCTGCGCCACGGCGTCGCGGACGTTGGTGGCCACCGTCCGCAGCGTCGTCTCGAACCCGCGGAGCGCTCGGGCGCCGCCGTCGAGGAGGCCGGAGTCCTGCGGTCCGCCGGGGGATTCGATCCGGGCCCAGATCGCCTGTCCGTCCGGGAGTTGAACCTCCACCAGCTGCCGCATGTCCCCCACCCGAACCGTCCCGACTCTCCGGGTTTCCACGATAGAGCCGCCGCGCGGCGCGGCGCAGGAGGTTCGTCCGTATGAGTCCCGGCAGCCCTCCGCCCGGGGCCGGCGTGGCTTCGCCCGGGATGGGCGGGGGCGTTCGGCGCCCGCGGTCAGGCGCCCGCGGTCGAGCGGCAGCGGTCAGGCGGTAGCGGTCACGCGGTGACGGTCACCAGGAGGCCGCCGCCGGGCGCGGGCCGCACGCTCACGTGCTCCAGGGAGGGGGCGTGCGCGCTGGGCCGGTGGGCGGCCGCGCGGGGGCCGACGCCGATGACCCGCATCCCCGCCGCGCGGGCCGCCGCGATGCCGACCTCGGCGTCCTCGAAGACGAGGCACTCCTCGGGGGCGAAGCCGAGTTCGGCGGCGCCCTTCAGGAAACCCTCGGGGTCGGGCTTGCTGGCGCTCACGCACTCCGCGGTGACCCGGACCGCCGGCATCGGCAGGCCGGTGGCGTCCATGCGGGTCTGCGCGAGGCCGATGCTCGCGGAGGTGACGAGGGCGTGCGGGTGCCCCTGGAGCGCGGCGAGGAAGGCGGGCGCGCCGGGGACGGGCACCACGCCGTCGGTGTCGGCGGTCTCCTCGGCGAGCAACTCCGCATTCTCGGCGAGGTTCTCGGCCACCGGCCGGTCCGGGAGGAGCACGGCCATGGTGGCGTGGCCCTGGCGGCCGTGCACGACCGAGAGCACGTGGACCGGGTCGAGCCCCTTGCGCTCGGCCCAGCGCCGCCAGCAGCGCTCCACGACCGCGTCGGAGTTCACCAGGGTGCCGTCCATGTCCAGCAGCAGCGCGCGGGCGCGGAACTCGGCGGAGGGGGCGGACGGCGTCATGGAAGTGCTCCCTGGGGTGCGAGACGGTGCGGGGGCGGCCGCCTCGTCTGGTGCCGTGGCGGCCGCCCCCGGCGGTAACTCCGTACTCCGTGGTCCCGCCCGCCGGTCAGGGGTAGCGGGCGGAACCACTTTGTTCCATCACGATACAAAAGATGTGGCCGCTGCGCCAGCCCCCACCCCGACCGCCCTAGACTCGCCGCATGCCCACGGAACCCTTCGGGCCGCTCCAGTTCCAGCTCGTGCTGCTGCGACGGATGGCCGACCACCAGCCGGGCCTGGTCGACGACGCGCTGCGCACGCTGGGCGTGAACCACACCGATCTGCGCGAGGCGAACCGCCGATGGCAGGCGCGGCTGCACAGCCGCACGTTCCCGCGCGGCGAGGCCCGCTACCGTACGGCGCTCGGGCCGCCGGAGGACGTCAGGGGGCAGCGGGCCGGGGATCTGGAGCTGCGGGCGGCGCTGTGGCCCGTGCCGCTCTGGCCCGACCTGCGGTTCGAGGTGGTCACGCTGCCCGGCCCGGGGGGAGGCGGCGCCGGGGCGGTCGTCAACGAGTGGCTGGTGCGCGCGCCCGGGGCGGAGCCGCCGCGCCCGGCGGCCGTCGCGGACCTGGCGCCGTGGTCGTGCACCGTGGACGACGCGGCCCGCGCCTTCCCGCCGGCGGCGCCGCTGCCGCCCGACGCGCCGTCCCGGGCCCGGCTGGCGCTCTCCGACCCGCTGACCGGGGGCCGGGTGATCGCGCACTTCACGTGGGGCCTGCTCCAGTACGTGGAGCCCGCGGGAACCGCGCCGGGGCGGCCGTAGCGCCGGGGAACCGGCCTGGCCCGCCGGCCACCGGGTGCCCTCGTCCGGCGCCCCGGGCCGGCGTTCCGCTCGTCCTACGAGTCGCCCTGCGTCTGGCGTTCGAGGGCGGCGCGGGTCTTGGGCCCGTACACGCCGTCGTGGCTGCCGTCGGCCGCGTCGGTGACCCAGTACCAGACCTGGAAGGTGGCCACCGCCAGACGCGTCTGGCTGTTGAAGACGCCGTTGATCGGCCCCGCGTAGACCCACACCTCGCTCAGCCGGCGCTGGAGGTCGGCGACGGCCGGGCCGGAGTCGCCGAGCTGGAGCACCTGCGTGGCGGCGGACGAGGCGTCGCTCGCGGGCGGCGTGGAGGTGTCGGTGCCCGAGCCGGTGGCGGGGTCCGAGGGGGCCGCGGGGGTGCCGGGCGCGGCCGAGGTGGACCCGGCGACGTGGGCCGATGTGCCGCCCGAGCCGGCCGGCGTGGTGCTGTCGGTGGCCGGCGGCGTGGTGGCCGACGTCGAGGGGGTGGCCGACGGGCTCGCCGCGCGGGTCGTGGTGGTCGTGGCGCTCGGGGCGCTGGGGTCGGCCATGGCCGGGGCCGACGACGCGGTGGACTGCGTGGCGTCCGTCGGCAGCACCACGTCCGGCATCGACGAGGACTGGTCGGGCAGCGCCCGGTCGGTGCTGCCCTGCTCCTGGCCGATCTGGCCGCTGACCGCCACGGCGCCCGCGGCCAGCGCGGACGCGGCGACCGCTGCTGCCGCCACCACGATGCCGCGCTTGCGCCGCCGGTGCCGGCCCCGGGCGGCCGCCACGGCGTGCGCGTGGGCCGCGTCGTGCCCCCCGTCGTGCGGGGCCTCGGCGTACTCCACACCCGCGTACGTGGCGGGGAACAGGCCCAGGTCGGCGACGGCGGGCCCGTCGTCGTCCACCGGGCCGGGCGGGTCGGTGTCGATCAGCCGCCGTACGGTGCTCTCGCCGGCCGCGTCGCCGTGCGGATCGGTGACGTAGGGGCGCAGCCGCAGCGGGTGGAAGCCCTCCACGGCCGCCACGGCCGCCGCGCGCTGCGCGGACCGCTCGGCGGCCCGTATCCCGCCCGCGTCGTCCTCGGCGCCCGTGCCGGGGCTGGTGGGCCCCGTGCCGTCGGCGGCGGTCGGGACGCCGTCCGCGCGGGCGCCCCCGATACGGTCCTCGGTCATGCCGTCACCCCTCGCGGCGCGGTCGCCCTGGGCGTACGCGTACGGCCGGTGCGACGGGTCCGGCCGGTCGTCCCGGCCGTCCTGTCCGCTCGGCTGCTCCGGCGCCACTGGGTCCCCTCCCGCCGTTCGTACCCGGGTCCGCACGATCCGTTCACACGGTGCGCGCGAATTCTCCGGTGATTATGCCGATCCGACACGCCTCCGGCACAGCGCCCGGCGGTAGTGGTGACCGGTTCCGCAGGCCATAACCGTACAAAGGGTGGGAATATGAGTTTCTGGCCCTCGGGGAGACGAGGCGAGGAGCTGCCACATGGCCCAGGACACCAGCACCGCCGCGGCACCGGCGGCGGCACCGGGCGAGCAGCAGGACAAGCGCGCGGTACGGATCGCGATCGCCGCGCTCGCCCTCGGCCTGCTGCTGGCCGCGCTCGACCAGACCATCGTGTCGACCGCGCTGCCCACGATCGTCAGCGACCTCGGCGGCATCGACCACCTGTCATGGGTCGTGACCGCCTACCTGCTGGCGTCCACCGCGGCAACTCCACTGTGGGGCAAGCTCGGTGACATGTACGGCCGCAAGCGGCTGTTCCAGTCCGTGATCGTGATCTTCCTGATCGGCTCGGCGCTGTGCGGGATCTCGCAGAGCATGGGCGAGTTGATCGCGTTCCGGGCGTTGCAGGGGCTGGGCGGCGGCGGGTTGATCGCGCTGTCCATGGCGATCGTCGGCGACATCGTGCCGCCCCGCGACCGCGGCCGCTACCAGGGCGTGTTCGGCGGGGTGTTCGGCGCCGCGAGCGTGCTCGGGCCGCTGCTGGGCGGGGTGTTCACCGAACAGCTCTCCTGGCGCTGGGTGTTCTACATCAACCTGCCGATCGGCATCGTGGCGCTCGCCGTGATCGCCGCGGTGCTGCACATCCCGGTACGCCGCACCGCGCACCGCATCGACTACGCCGGCATGGCGGTGGTGGCCGCGGCCGCGACCTGCCTGGTGCTGGTCACCTCGCTCGGCGGCACCACCCTGGCGTGGAGCTCGCCCGGCATCATCGCGCTGGCGGTGGTCGGGGTCGCGCTGGTCGCGGTGTTCGTCATGATCGAGCGGCGCGCGCAGGAGCCGGTGCTGCCGCCGGGGCTGTTCAAGGTGCGCACCTTCGTCATCTGCTCGGGCATCTCCTTCATCATCGGCTTCGCGATGTTCGGCGCGATGACCTACCTGCCGACCTTCCTCCAGGTCGTGCACGGCTACTCGCCGACGCTCTCCGGCGTCCACATGATCCCGATGGTGATCGGGCTGCTGCTCGCCTCCACCGGCTCCGGGCAGATCATCAGCCGCACCGGCCGCTACAAGGTCTTCCCGATCCTCGGCACCGCCATCACCGCGGTCGGGCTGATCCTGCTGCACCAGCTCGACGAGTTCACCGCGACCTGGGTGATGAGCCTGTACTTCTTCGTCTTCGGGTTCGGCCTCGGCCTGGTGATGCAGGTGCTGGTGCTCGCGGTGCAGAACGCGGTCGGCTACGAGGACCTGGGTTCCGCCACCTCCGGCACCACCTTCTTCCGCTCCATCGGCGCGTCCTTCGGCGTCTCGGTGTTCGGCACCGTCTTCACCAACCAGCTCTCGGACAAGCTGGGTTCCGCGCTGCGCGGGGTGCGGGTGCCGGCCGGCTTCGATCCGGCCACGCTCCAGGCCGACCCGACGGCCATCGCCGGATTGCCGAGTGCCATCAAGGCGCCGGTGCTGCACGCCTATTCGCAGTCCATCACCACCGTCTTCCTGTGGGCGGTGCCGGTCGCGCTGCTCGGCTTCGTGCTGGCCTGGCTGCTGAGGGAGCAGCCGCTGCGCGGGTCGGTCACGGCGCCGGACGCCAACGAGACGTTCGGCACCAACCCGGTGGAGCGCTCCTCGCTCGACGAGATCGCCCGCTGCCTGTCGGTGCTGGGCAACCGGGAGACCAAACGGGACCTGTACATCCGTGTCACCGACAAGGCCGGCGCCGACATCCATCCGGCCACCAGCTGGCTGCTGCTGAGAATCGCGCACCAGGGCGAGGCCGACCCGGTGGAGCTGGCCGAGCACGCCACGGTGCCGAGCGCGATGATCGAACGGTCCGCGGTCGAGGCCGAGACCCGCGGGTTCGCCGTCCGCGACGGCAACCCCCTGCGGCTCACCGAGTCCGGGAAGGCCATGGCGGCCCGGCTCGGCGAGGCCCGCCGCAACGTCCTGGCCGACCTGCTCGGCGACTGGGACCCGTCCCGGCACAGCGAACTCGCCGCGCTGCTGACGAAGTTGAGCGGGGAGTTGAGCGGCGGTGACCATGACCGGCCGGAGCGGCCCGAACGGCCGGCGCACGCGCACCGGGTGCTCTGAATCCCCTTCCCACAGCCCCTCCTTCCCTTCCTCCGTCCTTTCCTCCTTCCTTCCCCGCCGCCGGGCGGCCCGGGTTTGCGGGTGGTGACGCGGGCAAGGCGAGCCCGCGAGGGAAGGGAGGCCCGACATGTCGACAGGAGCCGTCATCGCGATCGTGGTGGCAGTCCTCGTAGTGATCGCTGTCGTCGCCGTATGGAGCAGGTACGGCGGCACACCCGGCACCGGCCGTCTCAAGCACCGGTTCGGACCCGAGTACGACCGGGTGCTCGCCCGGCACGAGGGCGACACCAAGGCGACCGACAAGGAGTTGGCGGACCGCGTCAAGCGGTACGGCGACCTCGACCGGCGGCCGCTGTCCGAGGCCGACCGCGCGCAGTACGCGCAGCGCTGGCAGGCCGTGCAGGCGCAGTTCGTCGAGGACCCCGCGGGGGCGCTGGGCGCGGCCGACCGGCTCGTCGGCCAGGTCGCCGCGAACCGGGGCTTCCCGGCCGCCGGTTCGCCCGAGCACTTCGACGCGCTGTCCGTCCACCACGGCACCCGGCTCCAGGGCTACCGCCGTGCCCACGCGCTGGCCGAGCACGCCAGCGCGGGCGGCGAGGGCGCCACGGAGGACCTGCGCCAGTCGCTGATCGGCGCACGGGGGCTCTTCGACGAGCTGACCGGAGCCGACGGCGGTACGTCCGCGGTCGCGCGCCCCGCGCAGGTTCCGGACGCACCCGAGCCGACCGCGGAGCCCCGGGAACCCGCGGCGACCGCCGGCCCCGCCAGGACCGCTGAGTCCGCCGAGCCCGCCGAGTCCGCCGCAGGCGACGACGACGTACGTGAGACCGACCGCGGGCACCACACGCTCGGGGGCCGCTTCGCCGCGCTCACCGGCAGCACCCGCAAGAGCGACGACCCCGGCCGCGGCGAGGCATGACCCCGCGACCGCCGGCACCCACGACCTTTCCGCACACCTGGAGGCGAAGACGATGACGCCGAACACCCCGCACGGCCGTACCGGGACCGAGACCGAGATCAAGACCGACGACGCGGACGAGACGACGAGCGGGAACGAGGGCAGGAACGCGACCGGGAAGTACGAGAAGCGCGACGCCCGGACCACGACCGGGACCGCGACCGTCACCGGTACGGGCGCAGAGCGGAGCGAGACGGTGCCCGACGAGGCCGGGCCGCCCCCCGCGAGCCCGCCGGCAGAGCCGACCGGGCGGACCGCGCCTGACCGGCCGACCGAGCCGGAGCGCCCCGCGACCGCGGCCACTCCCGCTGCCCCCGCCACTCCCGCCGGCGACGGCGGTCTGAGCGAGCGGATGGAGCACGCCGTGGGCGGCTTCGTGGACGACCCGAGGGGCGCCGTACGCGAGGCCGAGACCGTGCTCGACGAGGCGGCCCAGCGGCTCACCCGCATGCTGGAGCAGCGCCGCGAGTCGCTGCGGGCGAGCGTGCACGGCGTATCGGAGCCGGACACCGAGGAGTTGCGGATCGCCCTCACCCACTACCGCGACATGACCCGCAAGTTGCTCGACTTCGCGTAGCCGGCCCGCCCCGCACTCGACGCGGCCCTTTCCCCGCACCCCGGTCAGGGGCGCGGGGAACCGCGCGGGCGGCATCGCACCCGCAGGTGGTCCTCACCCCACGGAACGCTGCACCCGGGCGGGTCCGGCCACCGAGGCCGTCGAGGTCGGCGCGGTTTTGAGGAAGCGCAGGAACCGTGCCAGGTCCTTGCGTGTGGTGGTCAGCACCACGGTCGGATTGTCGCTCTCGCGGAGGAGGACCGCGCCCCCGTGGGCGGTCAACTCGACACAGTCCCCGCTGTCTTGCGAGTACGTGGACTTCTGCCAAGCCAGGGGCGCGGTCATGGGATGAGGGCCCTTTCAGAGGTTCAGAGGTCTCGGGAGATGGAGTGCATGAAGTCGCGCGACTTTTCCCGGTCCAGCGCCACCTTCGTGAGGATCTCGAACCGGTTGAGGTAGTTGGCGAGTTGCGTGGCCGCGTGCAGCAGGATCACCCCGTGTGCGGAGTCGATCTGCACGGTGTCCAGCTGGGGGACGGTCCCGCTCGCGTAGAGCATCGCGTGGCTGGAGCCGACGTGGCCCTCGGAGGCGAACGGAATGACCCGGACGCTTATCTGCGGCAGCCGGCTCAGCTCCTGGATGTGTTCCAGTTGGGCCTTCGCCACCTTCGCCCCGCCGAACCGCATCCGCAACGCCGCCTCGTGGACCAGTGCTTCGTACGGCGGAGCGGCCTCGCGGTGCAGGACGTTGGCGCGTTCCATCCGGTGGGCGACCCACGCCTCCAACTCGTTGGCGGGCAGCGGGGGGACCGCGTGGCCGACCACGGCCCTGGCGTACGCCTCGGTCTGGAGCAGTCCGGGGATGTGGCTGACCTGGAGCGGGCGCAGGTGGACGGCGTAGTGCTCCATCTCGGAGATGTCGAGCATGCCGGCCGGCACCACCCCGCGGTACGCCTCCCACCAGCCCTTGCGGCCATGGCCGTTGGCCATGCCGACGAGGGCGTCGATCAGCGCGGCGTCTCCGCATTCGTAGAACGCGGCGAGACGTCGTAACCGCTCCTCGCTGACACCGAGCCGACCCGCCTCGATGTGACTGACTTTCGCCGGGTCGGTGCCGAGCAGCCGCGCGGTGTCGCGGGCGGTGATCCCCGCGGCTTCCCGCATCTTCCTCAGCTCCGCGCCTAGGCGCTCCTGACGGGCGGTCGCGGTGCTTCTGAGCGGCATGGTGTCCCTTCTTGGTTCTGGTTCCGAGTGTGCCGTTCCGCTCTCGCGGGGTCCAGATCGTTTCTGGAAATTTCGGCGACAATGTTGCAGTGGTGCACTATTGCCCCATAATGCCTCGGTGATGTTGCTCCCGCACAGTCAACTCCCTTGCTGAAGTGCTGCGTTGGGCGGGTGTGCCGGTAACGGAAGCGGCCCTGACGCCCCTGTGGCGGGGCTGATCAATGCGGCGGAAGGGTCGGACGAGAAGGCGCGTTCACGCTGGGCGAACACCGAGGGCGTCCGCGAGGGAACGCACGGTGGCGGCCGTAGGTCATGTGATCCGGCTGTCCGACATATGCGTTCCGCATGGCGATGAGGTGACAACGGTGACTTCTCCCGATTCCGCTCCCGTGCCAATCTCGGTCCCGTCACCGCGAAAAGGGGGGATCGATGGACAACCGCTACGAGGTCTTCTGCCTCACCGACCCGCACTTCTACGAGAGCCTGGACCGGCTGTCCGCGACGACCGGGAACGGGAACGGGGCCGCGAACGGGAACGGGTCCGGTTCCGCGAACGGCTCCGGCGCCGGCCCGGGCACCGCCGGCGTACCGCTCTTCGACACCGCGCGGCGCCCCGTCCCCGACGGCTGGCACACCGTCCGCAACGGCGACTGGCTGCACCTCGATCCGCCGGCCGGTGAGCGGGCCTACCCCGCGCAGGGCTGGAAGGTGCACGCCTCGGCCACCCTGGAGTGCGCCGACAAGGTGGCCGCGAAGGTCTGGGACTACTGCGTGCCGCGGAACATCCCATTCAAGTTCGTGCCCGGGCCGCAACTGCTGCACCTGCGCAACTCCAAGTACGCCGGCCGCGACACCTCCGGGAAGTTCGTCACGATCTACCCGGCCGACGAGGAAGCGCTGCGGGTGGTGCTCGACGAGCTCGGGGCGCTGCTCGACGGCGAACCGGGACCGTACATCCTCACCGATCTGCGCTGGCGGCAGGGCCCGCTCTACGTGCGCTACGGCGCCTTCGCCAAGCGGTACTGCGTCGGCGGGCGCGGCACGCTGGTGCCGGCGGTCGAGGACGGCGAGGGGCGGCTGGTGCCCGACGACCGGTCGCCGGCCTTCCACGTGCCCGACTGGATCACCCTGCCGGACTTCCTCGCCCCGGAGCTGGCCGCGCGCAACGCCACCACCGTCGGCGACCTGCCGTACCGCATCGAGAAGGCCCTGCACTTCTCCAACGGCGGCGGTGTCTACGCCGGCACCGACACCCGTACCGGCGAGAAGGTCGTGCTCAAGGAGGGCCGCCCGCACGCCGGGCTGGCCTCCGACGGGGCCGACGCCGTCACCCGGCTGCGCCGCGAACGCGACGCGCTGCGGCGGCTGTCCGGGCTCGGCGTCGCCCCCGAGATGCGCGACTGGTTCACCGTGGGCGACCACCGCTTCCTGGTGATGGACTTCGTCGAGGGCAAGCCGCTCAACTCCTACTTCGCGCACCGCCATCCGCTGCTGCGCCCCGACCCCGACCCGGCCGACGTCGCCGACTTCACCCGCTGGGCGCTGCGCATCCACGCCGGCGTCGAGGAGGCGGTGGCCGCGGTGCACTCGCGCGGGGTCGTCTTCAACGATCTGCACATGTTCAACATCATGGTGGCGCCCGACGACGAGACGGTGTCCCTGCTGGACTTCGAGGCCGCCGCGCGCGCCACCGACAACGGCCGCCAGGCCGTGGCCCACCCCGGCTTCGTCGCGCCACCCGACCGCCGCGGCACCGCCGTCGACCACTACGCCCTCGCCTGCCTGCGGTTGGCCCTGTTCCTCCCGGTCACCACGCTGTTCGCCATCGACCGCGGCAAGGCCGCGCATCTGGCGGAGGTGATCGGCCGCGAGTTCCCGGTGCCGGACTGGTACCTGGAGGAGGCGGTGGCCGAGATCACGAGGACCGCCGAGGACGCGGCGGGCACCCGGAGCGCCGCCGTGGACGGCGCGGGACCCGGCGGAGTGGCCGGCCTCGGGGGAGCGGTGGGCGCCCGGCCGGTCAACGGCACCGACCTCCGCGCGAGTTCACCCTCGCCCGACCTGCACGTGCAGGTGGGGGAGCCCGAGCGCGGCGCCGGCGCCGGCCGCGCGGAACCGTCCGGCGCCGCCGGCTCCCGGCGCGCCTCCGGTGACCTCGGCGGGAGCGGCCTGCCCGCGGGCACCCGCCCGGGACCGCCGCGCCGCTACCTGCCCGCCGAGCCGCGCGACTGGATCACCGCACGCGACTCCATGGCCGCGGCGATCCTCGGCTCCGCCACCCCCGACCGCGAGGACCGCCTCTTCCCGGGCGACATCGCGCAGTTCTCCGACGGCGGCGGCCTCGGCATCGCCCACGGCGCCGCCGGCGTGCTGCACGCCTTCGACCAGGTCGGCCTGCCCCGCTACGACGAGGGCGAGCAGTGGCTGCTGGCCCGCACCGCTCACCTGCCGAACGGCACCCCGCTGGGCCTGTACGACGGCGTCGCCGGCATCGCGTACGTCCTCGAACGGCTCGGCCACACCGAACGCGCCCTCGCCCTGGTCCGCTCCCTGCTCGGCGAGAACTGGCAGCGCCTGTCGTCCGACCTCAGCGGCGGCCTGGCCGGAATCGGCCTGGTGCTCGACCACCTCGCCCATGCCACCGGCGAAACCGACCTGCGCGAGCGGGCGTTGGAGGCCGCCGGGATCGTCGCCGGACGGATCGCCGCCGAAGCCGAGCAGCTCGAACAGGCGCAACGGGCACAGGGGTCAGGGTTGCTGCCGCAACAGGCCCAGCAGGGCTCGCAGGCCCAGCAGGCTCAGCAGGGCTCGCAGCGGGGCGGCCCCCCGCGCCGGGCCGGCCTGATGCGCGGCGCCACCGGCCCCGCCCTGCTCTTCCTGCGGCTGTACGAGCGCACCGGCCTGCCCGCGCTGCTCGGCCACGCGGCCCGCGCGCTCGCCCTCGACCTCGACTCCTGCGTGGTCACCGCGAGCGGAAGCCTCGAAGTCGACGAGGGCTGGCGCACCATGCCGTACCTCGGCGCCGGCAGCGCCGGCATCGGACTGGTCCTCGACGACCTGCTCGGCCTGGCCGGCTCCGGCGACCTCGACGAGGCGGCCACCGCGCGCTTCGAGCAGGCCAGGACCGGCATCGTCCGGGCGGCCACCGCACGGCTGTACGCGCAGCCCGGGCTCTTCGTCGGCCGGGCCGGGATGATCCTGCACCTGGCCCGCACCACCGCACCGGGCGTCCCCGACGGCGCGCTCGCCGCGCAGATCGACGCGCTCGGCTGGTACGGCATGGCCTACCGCGGCGAACTCGCCTTCCCCGGCAACCAGATGATGCGGCTGTCCATGGACCTCGGCACCGGCACGGCGGGCTGCCTGCTCGCCCTCGGCGCCGCCAACGCGGGCCAACACCCCACGCCCCGGCTGCCGTTCCTCCCCCCACCGCCCGCGTCCTGAACGCGGGCCCCACGAACCGGTCCGGGCAGCGACCCGGGCCGTGCCTCACCCTGCCGAATTCCTCGGCGACACCAATGGAAAGGAAACACCTGACATGGCCCTTCTCGACCTTCAGGACATGGAGCCCGCCGAGCACGGACACGGCGGCGAGAACGCCAGCTCGTTGAGCCTGCTGAGCTGCGTCAGCACGGTGAGCTTCCTCATCTGCCTGTGACGTCACGGCGGTTCGACCGGTGACCAAGCCCCGCCCCCCGCACCCGGGGGCGGGGCCCCGGCATGCCCGCCCCCGCGCCCGTCCCCGCCTTCGCCTTGGCACCCGCCTTCGCCCCCGCCTTGGCCCCCGTTCACCCGCACGCCGCCGTCCGCCGGAGGAGGAACGCATGGCCGACCCTGACGCGACGCCGCCGCCCCGCGTGGTGCGGCCCGCGACCCGCGGCAGCCGGGCCGCCGTCTGCGCGGTCGCGGTGCTCGCCGGGCTGTCCGTCGGGCTCGGCCTGCTGCTGCCGACCGCGCTCGGGCACGCCGTGGACCAGGTGCTGCGCGGGCGGGGCGGCGGGCGCTGGGTCTGGGGGTGCGCCGCGGTCGTCGCCGGTCAGGTGCTGGTGGGCGCCGCGAGCGACGTGCTCGCGGCCGTCTCCGGCGCCCGGGTCACCGCGGCGGTACGGCGCCGGGCGGTACGCCACGTGCTGGCCGCCCGGGTGACCGGCGGCGGCGACCTGGTGACCCGGCTGGTCGGCAACGCGGCCGACGCGGGCGGCGTGCCCGCCGCCGCCGCGACGCTGCCCGCCGCCATCGGCACCCCGCTCGGCGGCATCGTCGCCCTCTTCCTGACCGACCCGTGGCTGGCGGCGGCCTTCCTGCTCGGCGCCCCGCCGCTGGCGCTGCTCGTCCACCGCTTCGCCCGCGCCTCCTCCGACAGCGTCGCCCGCTACCAGGACGCCCAGGGCCGGATCGCCGCCCGCCTGGTCGAGGCGATCGGCGGCGCCCGCACCATCGCCGCCGCCCGCACCGAGGAGCGTGAGACCGCCCGGGTGCTGCGGCCGCTGCCCGAACTCAGCGCCCAGGGACACCGGATGTGGCGGGTCCAGGGCCGGGCCACCGCGCAGGCGGCCGTCCTCGTGCCGCTGCTGCAGATCCTCGTCCTCGCGGTCGGCGGACTGCGGCTGGCCCAGGGTGCGTTGACCGTCGGAGGGCTGCTCGCCGCATCCCGCTACGCGCTGCTCGCCACCGGAATCGGCGCGGTGGTCGGGCAGTTGGGCGCCCTCGTCCGCGGCCGGGCCGCCGCCCGCCGGATCGCCGGCGTGCTCGCGGTGCCCGCGCCCGCCCACGGCACGGCCCGGCTGCCGCAGGACGGCCCCGGCACGCTCGAAGTGCGGGGCGTCACCGTCACCCGCGGCGGCGAGACCGTCCTGGACCGGCTCGACCTCACCGTGCCCGGCGGCAGTTGCGTCGCCGTCGTCGGGCCGTCCGGCGCGGGCAAGTCCGTGCTGGCCGCGCTTGCCGGACGGCTCACCGACCCCGACGAGGGCGTCGTCCTGCTCGATGGCCGCCCGCTGTCCACCCTCAGCCGGCTCGAACTGCGCGACGCCGTCGGCTACGCCTTCGAGCGGCCCGTCCTGCTCGGCGACACCCTCGCCGACGCGATCGCCTTCGGGCCGAGGGAGTTGACGCCCGAGACGGTCACCGGCGCCGCCCGCGCGGCCGGCGCCGACGGCTTCCTGCGGCGGCTGCCCGACGGCTACGCCACCCCGCGCGCCGCCGCCCCCCTGTCCGGCGGTGAGGTCCAACGCCTCGGTCTGGCAAGGGCTTTCGCGCACGGCGGCCGGCTCCTTGTGCTCGACGACGCCACGTCGAGCCTCGACACCGTCACCGAACTCCACGTCGCCCACTCGCTGCTGCACGACCCGCTCGGCCGCACCCGCCTGCTCACCACCCACCGCGCCGCCACGGCCGCCCGCGCCGACCTCGTCGCCTGGCTCGACTCCGGCCGGCTGCGCGCCCTCGCCCCCCACCGCACCCTCTGGCAGGACCCGGCCTACCGCGCCCTGTTCGCGGCGCCGTCCGTGGACTCGGGCGGGTCGGTGGCCGCTGTGGCGGTAGGCGGGGAGGGGGAGTTGTGACGGGGGACGGTGTGGTGCGGATGCGTGGCTATCTGCGGCAGCGGGCCCGGGGCCTGGGGGTGTTGGCCGGCTGGTCGGTGGTGGAGTCGGTGCAGACGTTCGTGGTGGGCTACGCCGTCGCGAAGGCGCTCGATGACGGGTTCCTGCGTGGGCGTGACGCCGCGGGGCTGTGGTGGCTCGCGCTGGCGGCCGTCGCGGTGCCAATCGGCGCGTACGGCACCGCGCGGGTCTTCCGCGGGCTGGCCGGACTGGTCGAGCCGCTGCGGGACACCCTCGTGACACGGGTGGTGCGCGGCGGGCTGCGGGCCTCGGTGCGCGGGCGCGGGGCCGGAGACGGCGCCGTCGTCTCCCGGCTGACCCACCAGGTGGAGATCGCCAGGGACACGTTCGGCGGCCTGGTCCTGGTGCTGCGCTCGTTCGCCTTCACCGCGGCCGGCGCGCTCGCCGGGATGTGCGCGCTCGCCCCCGTGCTGCTGCTGATCGTGCTGCCGCCGCTGGCCGTCGGGGTCGCGCTGTTCGCGGCGGGCCTGCGCCCGCTGGCCCGCCGCCAGCACGCCTACCTCGCCGCCGACGAGGCGCTCGCCGAGGAGTGCGGCGCCCTCGCCGGCGGCCTGCGCGACATCACCGCGTGCGGCGCGGAACCGCTGATGTCCGCCCGCGCCGACGCCCGCACGGAGACCGCGCTGGACACCGCCCGGGCGCTCGCCCGCTGGGGAGTGCTGCGCGCCGCCGCACTCGCCGTCGGCGGTCAACTCCCCGTGCTGCTCCTGCTGGTGGCCGCGCCCTGGCTGATCCGCACCCACCGGCTCACCCCGGGCGACCTGCTGGGCGCGCTCACCTACCTCACCCAGTCCCTGCAACCGGCCCTGCAGAACCTCGTGCACACGCTGGGCGCGGCCGGCACCCGGCTCGGCGTCGTCCTGCGACGGATCGGCGGCGACGCGGACCAGCTCCCCGCCACGGACACGGTGGTGGAGTACCCCGACGCACCCGGCTGCGTGCTGCACCTGCGCGAGGTGACCTTCGGTTACGGGCCCGGCGCGGACCCGGTCCTGCACGAACTGGAGTTGACGGTCGCGGCGGGCGAACACCTCGCCGTGGTCGGCCCGAGCGGCATCGGCAAGTCCACCCTGGCCGCCCTCGCGGCGGGCCTGCTGCGCCCCGACCGCGGCGACGTGCGGACCGCGGGCCGCCCCGCGCTCGTGCCGCAGGAGGCGTACGTCCTGACCGGGACGGTGCGGGAGAACCTGGCGTACCTGCGGCCCGGGCCAGGCGAGTTGAGGGACCCCGCGGAGCCGGATGCCTCGGGGGAGCCCGGGGACGGTGAACTGCTCGCCGCCGCGGACGTGGTGGGGGCCGGGCCGCTGGTGGCCGCGCTGGGCGGGCTGGACGCCGAGCTCGACCCGGCCCGGCTGTCCTCGGGCGAGCGGCAGTTGATCGCGCTGGCCCGAACGTATCTGTCCCCGGCGGGACTTGTGGTGCTGGACGAGGCGACCTGCCATCTCGACCCGGCCGCCGAGGCCGTCGCCGAGGAGGCGTTCGCCCGGCGGCCGGGCGGGACCCTGGTGGTCATCGCGCACCGGATGAGTTCGGCCCGGCGGGCCGGCCGGGTGCTCGTGCTGGACGGCACGCGCGCGGTGTGCGGTACGCACGAGGACCTGCCGGCCCGCTCGGCGCTCTACCGGGACCTGGTGGGCGGCTGGTCCGACGCTGAAGCCGAAGCCGAAGCCGAAGCCGAGCCCGAACGTAGCGTTGACGTCGAGTCCGACGCCGCCGCGGCGGCCGATCCCCAGGACGCGGCCGCCGCGGCCTCCTCACACCCAGCCGGCGACCTGCGAGATGCGGATCGCGTCCACCCGGTTGCGGGCCCCCGTCTTCCGGGTGATCGCGGCGAGGTAGTTGCGCACGGTGCCGTCGGACAGGTGCAGCCGGTGCGCGATCTCGGTGACCGGGGCGCCCTCGGCGCTCAGTGACAGCACGCTCAACTCCCGCCGGGTCAACGGCATCTCGGCCGCGTGCAGGAACTCCACGGCGAGCGACTCGTCGACGAACCGTTTCCCCTGGGCGGCCTGGCGGACGGCGGTGGGCAGCCTGTCGGCCGACCGGTCCTTGTTCACGAAGCCCAGGGCGTGTGCCTCATGGGCCCGGCGCAGGTCGCCCGGCTTGCCCGCGCCGGTGAGCACGACCAGCGCGCACCGGGCGCGGGCGAGCCCGCTGCCGGGGCCGACGGTGGCCGTGCCGTGCGTGGTGGGGTGGAGCGGGCCGGACAGGCCGCCGCCCCCATTACCGGCGCCCCCGGCGCCGACGTTCCCCGAACTGACCCCCGAATTACCGCCGTTCACCGGTCGGCCTCCTCCCCGCGCCCCCGCGCCCCCGACGCCGCCCGCCCCCGACCCGCCGCCGGACCTGGACCCGAGGCCCGCCCCCGTTCCGGCGCCCGTGCCGAAGCCCGCGCCGCGCGCGCCGCCCCTGCCGCGGACGGCGCTCGCGCCCGCGGTGGCGCGGCCCGGTCTGCCGAGCGCGCCGCTGAGCGGCCCGCCCGCTCCGCCGATGTGCTGCCGCCACCCCGTACAGTCCGCGTCGACCACGCAGACGTCCGGCCGTAAGTCCCGCGCGGACTCGGCCAGGCGCGGCCAGGCCGTGTCCGTCACCTCGAAGTCCGCCTCCCGGCCCAGCAGAGCCGCCAGTGCGGAGCGCAGCAGGCAGGTGTCATGGGCCACCAGTACACGTATCACCGGGCATTCCCCTCGCGTGGTCGCTTCGGTGCGCCGCCCTCGATCCCCCTGCGGGTGATGTCCGCGACCCCCGGGACGAACGCGAACCCATTCATACCCGGCGGATCACCCCGTGCGGGTGAACTTCACCGCCTGCCGGGTGCAGAGATGGAGTGGTGGGAGGCGCCAGGAGCGCGCGGTGCGCGGACGCGCGCCCTCCCATCGGAGTAATTCACCGTAGTCGAGCTGATACCGAACGTAGTGACGTGGTAGTGGTGCGCGCGAGGGCGTGGAGCGGTGGCCCGGAGGCGTTGGCGCCCGCCCGCTCTCCGCCCCGGGGGCGCCGTCGCGCCGACCGTGCGGGAAGCCGTCGCGCGGTCGATCCGGGGCGCCGTGGTGCCGTCAGTTCGGCGTCGCCGCCATGTCGAGGAGGCCGCAGGCCGTGCGGATGTCCTCCGTCACCTCGGCGACCGAGGCACGGCCCGAGATCCAGCCGACCAGGGCCGCGTGCCAGGTGTGCTCGATCACCCGGACGGCCGAGAGCAGCTCGGCCGGAAGCCCGGCCGGGAGCCCGGACGCCGGGTGCGCCCCGCCCGCGCCGGGTTCCCCGGTGCCGTCCCCGCCCGGCTGCGGCGTCCCCGGTCGGCCCATCGCCTCCACGATGATCGAGGTGGTCAGCCGGGACACCGTGTCGACCTGGGCGCGTACCGAGCGGTCGGCGAAGATCATCGCCCGGAACATCGCGTCGGCGATCAGCGGCTCGCGCTGGAGCGCGCGGAAGGCACGCAGCAGGGTGTCGGCGACGCGGTCGCCCGGAGCGGACGCGGACGGCGGGCGGGTGCGCAGCGCCGTCTGCAACTGGCCGAGCTGGTCCTCCATGACCGCCACCAACAGGTGGATCTTGGACGGGAAGTAGCGGTAGAGGGTGCCCAGGGCGACCTCCGACAGCTCGGCGACCTCCCGCATCTGCACCGCGTCGAAGCCGCCGCCGCAGGCCAGCTCGGTGCTGGCGGCGAGGATGCGGTTGCGCCGGGCCTCCTGCCGCGCGGTCAGCGCCGAGGCCGGTGGTCTGGGGTGTGCGCTCATCCGTACTGTCCTCTGCCGTGCCGGTGTCGTACCTGTGCCGTACCTCGGGGTGGTGGCTGCGGGGGTGCCGTCGGCCTGCCGGCGCGGGTCCGGGCGGGAGCCGGTTCGCGTGCCGCGCGCCCCGGCTCATGGTGTGTGCATGATGGCAGCCGGGTGCGAGGGGCCGAACCCGCCCCCTGTACGATCCAGTCTGAAACTTGTTCTAGATTAGCGCGACCGGTTACGCTCCGGCCCAATCGCAGCGAGAAGGGAGCCGGAGTGACCTCTCAGTCCGGGCCACTGCGGATCGCGCTGCTGAGCTACAAGGGCAATCCGTTCTGCGGCGGCCAGGGTGTGTACGTCCGGCACCTGTCCCGCGAACTGGCCGCGCTCGGCCACCGCGTCGAGGTGATCGGCGCGCAGCCCTATCCCGTACTGGACGCGCTCGGCGAGGGCGTCACCCTCACCGAGCTGCCCAGCCTGGACCTGTACCGGCAGCCCGATCCGTTCCGCACCCCGCGCCTGGCGGAGTACCGCGACTGGGTCGACGCGCTGGAGGTCGGCACGATGTGGACCGGCGGCTTCCCGGAGCCGCTGACGTTCAGCCTGCGGGCACGGCGCCATCTCGCCGCCCGCCGGGCCGACTTCGACGTGGTGCACGACAACCAGACGCTCGGGTACGGCCTGCTCGGCCTCGGCCTGCCGCTGGTCACCACCATCCACCACCCCATCACCGTCGACCGCCGCCTGGAGTTGGCCGCCGCGGCCGACCGCCGCAAGCGGATGTCGGTACGCCGCTGGTACGGCTTCACCCGCATGCAGAAGCGGGTGGCCCGGCGGCTGCCGTCCGTGCTGACCGTCTCCGGCTCCTCGCGCCAGGAGATCGTCGCCGACCTCGGGGTGCGGCCCGACCGGGTGCACACCGTGCCGATCGGCGCGGACGCCCGGCTGTTCGCCCCCGACCCGTCGGTGCCCGAGGTGCCCGGG